>NZ_BAIS01000006.1 GCF_000613345.1 Prevotella disiens JCM 6334 = ATCC 29426
ATTAAGTTTACCGTTGAAAATGAAATCACTCATGTAAAGGTTGAGATAGTACAAGACCCTAAACACGCTTATTTCAAGAATGCAAAATCTGGATTCTTCTATTATAGTAATAAAAATGAAAAAATTATTGGCAACCCTGTAATGGAGATTACATTTACTCCATTGGAAGTTGGTACATTTGAAGCAAAGGCTTTGGTAACAACTATCTGTGGTGATACCTTGAAAATTCCGCTCATTGGTGTTTGCGATGAAGTTAATTCAGGTGTCAGAACAGAAAAATTCTTAGAAGCTCCAAAAGGCGATAAACGCTTTGACGGACGTCCTGAATGGAAAGGCTTCGGTATTTACGACCTTGGTTGGTGGCACATTGATGGCACATGGAATGCTGCAAGCGATGTAACAGTAAACAAGTCAGGCGAACTTTACTATGATGAATTGCTCGAAAATGGTATAACTACCATGAAGATGACACCAGTAGAGTCGGCTTCAAAATGTAATGCAGAATACTCTTTAGATGGTGGTGGACACTGGAAACCATTGCCAGCAGCTAACGCAGCAGGTGAATTTACAGTGAATACAATCCGTCCAACACTCGTTCGTTTCAAGAATAATAGCGATAGCGAAGTTAAAGTGAACACGATAGAGTTTATGCTGAACCCTGTGGACAAGCGTCAAGTATTAGATAATGTAGAAACTGCGATGTTTACAAATGCAGATAAAGAACCTTTGGCTAAGTTAGACCAAAACTTTGATGGTCGTCGCCATACCAGAATTTTAAGTATTGACGGCTGGCAAAACTTTGCAATAGCTGGTGATACTCCTTTCAAGATTTGGCACCAAAAGGCTGATATGGATCCTAACTCACCTGTAGAAAGCGAAGGCGCATATATTACATTCTTCAAATGGGGTGTATCTGACCCACGTCCACACGAAGCATGGTTGATTTCACCAACACTTTCTTATCAAAAGGCAGCAAGTAAGATTCTTACTTTCCGTGTAAGATTTGCAGGATTGAGCATGGAACAACGCAACCAAAGTTTTGTTGCTTACATCATTACAGAGAAAGATGGACAAGCAACAAGTCATTTCTTTGACTTGCGCAAGTATGCTCCACTCGGTGTAGTCATCGAAGAAAATGAAAAAGAATGGATTGACTATCGTGTAGACCTTGAAAAGTTGCAAAAAGACTTCGCTATTGAAGATAAATTCCACGTTGCATTTACTCAATGGGCTGACGAAGGTGGTAACTATTCTAATCTAAACTGGATGGTTGATAATGTAACATTCGGTCGTACCGATTTGCCAAAGATTAAAGTTGATAAAGAAATGTTCCATTTCCCATTCCGCAAAGATGTTCAAACGGAAGAAATGTCGTTCAATATTACAACCGAAAATGCTACTTACCCTGTAAGTGTAACATTGATTCCAAGTAGAATGAAAAGCTACTTCACGCTAAAGACTCCTAAAACATTGCCAGCAGCAGGTGGTACAGCAACATTTACTTACAAGAGCACTGACGATAAGGAGCATGCAGCAGCTTACTTGATTCAAACTCCAGGTGCTGACCCTGTAATGGTTAAATTGCTTGCTACTATCATCGATGGTGTTGATGGCGTAAATGCAGAAAATGGTAGCTTACAACCTATTGTAACCGAAAATGGCATTGCTATTGGCGGTCAATACAAGAACTATCGCATCTATTCGGCTGCTGGTCAATTGCTGAAACAAGGTGGTTACGAACCAAATATCAATTTGTCAGGTTTACAAAAGGGTATCGTTATCCTTAAACTTGCTACCGATACAATGGTTAAGACATTTACACTCAGTGTGAAATAAAAAGAAAATAAAACTTGGTTGGTTCTCTTTTAACCGAAAATAGAGAACATCTATCACAAAAAACTCCGATGAGGATTGCCTCATCGGAGTTTTTATTGTGCGTTATCTCAAACTATCCTATTTCCTACCTCCCTCAGTTTGCTTACCGAGTTGATATTTATGACTTTGTCCAATCATTTCTTTAGGGCTGAAAACAAAAAAAGAGAACTACCGAAGTAATTCTCTTTTTGCGCTCCAGGATGGGCTTGAACCAACGACCCCCTGATTAACAGTCAGGTGCTCTAACCAACTGAGCTACTGAAGCAGTGTTGCTATTTCTTTTTAGCGAGTGCAAAGATACTGCGTTTTTTTTATTCCACCAAATATTTTGCAAAAAAAAATGGCATTTTTTTGTAAAAAAAACTCTTTTATAGCTTTTGAAGGAGTATTTAAAGGCTTGTGTCGGATATTTTGTTTACTTTTGTATTTCATTCATACGCTTTAAGTTTGGCAACAAAAAGCAACAAAAGAAAATTGATATGAAAGTTATTAAGCAAACAGATTATAAAGTTAATCAATGGGCGGGGGGCATTACTCGCGAGTTGATGATATATCCCGAAGGCAGTTCGTTGGGTGAACGCAATTTCGATTTCCGTATTTCTTCTGCCATTATTGACCTTACAGAGAGTGATTTCTCGGACTTTTCTGGTTATAAACGCTATATTTTGCCTGTCGAAGGAGATGTTACGCTGTTTTGTGCTGACGAAAAGATAATACTATCGCCTGATGTTCCTTTCCTTTTTGATGGCAGTGAGGCAATACATTCAGAGAATAGCAAGGGAGCAATCGACTTTAATGTCATCTTCCGCGAGGGTTATCCGCTCGAAGTGGAGGTTGTTAATGATGTAGAGCGCAAGCAAACACGAGCAATTCTCTTTGCTTTGGAGGATATAGAAGTGAACAATCGTGTCATTGTACGCCACGATGCCGTTCTCATGAATGAAGATTATAGCATAAAAGGAAAAGCCATTGAAGTGCGTTTTTAACGACAAGGACACTAAATAGTGTTATATTTTTCAGTTTTTCCATTATAAAGATGTACTTTTGCAGTACTGAAGGTGCAATCTTCTTATCGGTTTGAGATGATTGACTGCCATTATTTTGATAAGAATATAATTATGAAGAAAATCTTTTTAGCAGTATTTGGCTTTTTCTTATTGACACTTAGCAACCCTGTAATCGCCCAAGAAAAGGCGCATAACTTTAAGGTTGCGAAGAATTTAGAAACTTTTTCAGCCATTTATAAGTACTTAGATATGATGTATGTCGATACGCTCAATGCAGATGAAGTCATAGGGACGGGTATTAATGCCATGTTGCAGTCGCTCGACCCCTATACGGTTTATTATCCTGAAGATAAAATGAAGGAGTTGAACATGATGATTTCGGGCAAATATGCAGGTATTGGCGCACTTATTCGTTACAATATGGCGCTTGACAATGTTGTCATTGATGAACCTTATGAGAATATGCCTGCTGCTGAAGTAGGTTTGAAGAAAGGTGATATAATATTGTCTATCAATGATTCGACTATGCTCAAAAAGCCTACAACCTACGTTAGTAACCATTTGAGGGGAGATGTTGGAACAAGTTTTCTTCTTAAAATAAAACGTCCTTCAACAGGAAAGACGATGAAATTTAAGCTCACTCGCAAGTCAATCCAAATGCCTGCTGTACCTTATTATGGTTTGCAGGGGAACGGGATAGGTTACTTAAATCTTAATTCCTTTACGACCGATTGTGCTAAAGATGTGCGCCGTGCGTTTTTGGAAATGAAAAAACAAGGTATGACATCATTGGTTTTCGACCTTAGAAACAATGGTGGTGGCTCGTTGCAAGAAGCCATTGATATTGTAAATATGTTTGTTCCAAAAGGACTAACGTTGGTTAAAACAAAAGGAAAGTTGGAACGTGCCAACCGAGAATACAAGACAACAGTTGAGCCAATTGATACGTTGATGCCGATTGTTGTATTGGTGAATGGCGAAACTGCTAGTGCAAGCGAAATTACCAGTGGTAGTTTGCAAGATTTAGACCGTGCCGTAGTACTCGGTAGTCGCACTTACGGCAAAGGATTGGTACAAGCTCCAATGGATTTACCCTACAATGGAAATCTAAAATTAACAACGAGTAAATACTATATTCCAAGCGGACGCTGCATTCAAGCCATTAATTACAAGCATAGTAAGGGTGGATATGTAGAGCATGTGCCTGACTCTTTAACCAAAGAATTTACCACTGCCAATGGTCGTATCGTTCGTGATGGTGGCGGAATAAAGCCTGATTTAGAGGTCTTACCCGATTCGCTGCCAAATATAGCGTTCTATTTAGTTAGCTCTGGAATCGATTCTACCGAAGTGATGCTCAATTGGGAGTTGGAATACATCAAGAAACACCCAACCATAGTGGCTGCCAAAGGCTTTGTAATATCAGATGCCGACTATGAAGACTTCAAAGCTGCCGTTTTAAAGAGTGGTTTTAAATATGACCGACAGAGCGAAAAAGCAATGAAAAACTTAATGGAAATTGCCAAATTTGAAGGTTATTATGACGATGCAAAACCTGAATTTGAATCTTTGGAGAGAAAACTAAAGCACAATTTAGCCAAAGATTTGGAGTATAATAAGCAAACAATCAGACAATTACTCACTGCTGATATTGTCGCAGCTTACTATTATCAGCGTGGAGCAATAGAGAATAGCCTCCAATTTGATAAACAATGGAAAGAAGCTGTAAAACTTTTGCAGAATAACGAAGAATATCGTAAACTCTTGCAACCGAAAAAGCCGACCGAAAAGGCTGCAAAATAGCCCATTTCTCCTTATAGAAACCAAACTCTTGCAGCGTTCAACAAGGAGAAACAACATTTCCCCAAAGGAGGGAACATTATTCGTTTCGCAAATTGGTACACCCCTATCCAATGGAGAAATTTGTAGAGAATTTATTTCCTTTTATGGAATTTAGACCAATACTCATTTTATTCAATTTAAAAAGAGCCTGTTTTGGAATGCAAAACAGGCTCTTTTGCGTTCCAAAACCTATTGTTTTGTGCGACAAAGCAATAGGTAAAAAAAAGGCTTTTATAATACGCTGGTTTTTAGTGGAATACAAATTGGTCAAAATTCCTATTACTTTTTACACTTATTAAAGCTTTCTGAGGGTTGTTTTATAGACGTTGGAACTTTGAAAAAAACGATTTTGTTAAACCCAAACAACTTCTTAAAAGTGTCAATACAACAAAGAATAAACTGCGCAAGTTAAAGTATTTTAACAAATAGGGGGTAAATGCTTTAATGTCAAAATAAAGTATTACATTTGCAACATCTTATAACTATAAAACCAATCTGAACAATAAATAAGTTGCATATATGATACAAAAGAAATGTTTATTTAGCCTTATACTTGCCCTATTGGCAAGCATACCCTCATTGGTAAGTGCAGACATTGTTACGGGTAAAGCCGTAGACGACAAGACGGGCGAACCGTTGGCAATGGCGTCGGTAAAGATTGAATGCAAAATGGGTGGAGCTACTTACTGGAGTTCTACCACTACCGACTCGTTGGGCTATTTCAGCAATCAGTGCTACTCCGAGGGGCGAATGACGGTAACTGTGAGCCTTTTAGGCTACCACGATGCCAAGAAGAGAGGGTACTGCGGAAGCAGTTCGACTGCCGACACCATTAAGTTGGGAGAGTTCAGACTGAAGCCGTCGGACGTTGTACTCGACGAAGTACTGGTGTCTGCAAAGGCAAAACGTTTCACCATACAGGGCGATACAATTGTGTTTAACCCCGCTGCATTCAAGCTAACCGAAGGTGCACGACTGAAAGAACTCATAGAAAAGCTGCCTGGAGTAACGAAAAAAGACGGCAAACTGTATTGGAACGACAAACCTTTGCGCCTCCAAATGAACGGACACGATATATTCGGGGGAAGCGGAATCGTTGCCAACCTGCCTGCAGAAGCCGTTCAGAACATTAAAAGCTACAACAAAGCAAGCGAATTTGCCAAACATTCGGGCAAAGACGACGGCAAGGAAGACCAAGTTTTGGATATTAAAATAAAGGCGGGCTTCATGGATAAATGGTATGGCGACATAAAGGCAAAGCTACAATCGCCCAAGAACTACCAAGCCTCCATAAGCTCTTCAAAGCTCAGCGATAAAAATCCGATAATGTTCCACCTCGATGCCAACAACGTAAACCGATATCAGAAAGTAGGTACAAACTGGTGGGAAAGTGGCGACTTCGACTATTTCGGCAAGGCGCAGAATGCAGCTTTGGGCTATCAGCACAACTGGAACAAAGGGAAAAATAACGAGAACTACATTGCTTTTGCTTCCAACTTCAACCACAAAGACGGTTGGGGAACCGACTATGAAGCAGCGCAATACTTCTCGCCAAACAACATTACGACGTGGAGCCTCAACCGAAAGAAACACTATAACCACGAAATAGCACCCGAAGTGCGCGCCGATTTGGTTTCGTACACCGACAAAAAGAACTTCTTGGGAATAAATCTTATGTTCAACTACACATTGGAACGAAACACCACCGAGACTGGTAGCGCACGCTTCGACACCGATACAAAGCCTTACGGCGACTTTCCTTTAGACTTGGCTTTGAGCGTAGGGCACGGCGACGCTATCTATCGGCACATCATAAACAGGGAAAGGTCGTACCAGCAACGCATAAACGAAGGTGGAGAGATGCAACTCTATGCCCTTTGGAAACACTTCATTGGCAAGAAAGCACAGTTAGAAATCAACACCACTCTTTCGTATGGAAATGGCAATAACCGCTTCGACGCCCACCGCGAATTGGAGTATATAAACAAAGGAACAGCCTCGCCACTCTACCAATATAGCCGTGCGCCTTTCCATAAAATAGAGGCAACCGGAAAAGTTGCATTAGGATACCACATCAACGACGCACTCTTGCTGAATGCCTCACAGCAGTTTAAAGCTGGAAACAATACCATTCGGCAGAGCTTCTACAGTTCTCCTATCGCTTCAAAGATAGAAGACGACCCCGAAAGCGTACTCGATGCGGCAAACAGCTACCGCAGCAAGCGACACGAAACCGCAACCACAAGCAGCGTAGGACTAACCTGCAAGGTGGGCAAATGGCAGTTTATTCCTAAGTTAGACTTCAGCTTAAACAGTGAAGAACTGAACTACCAACGTGGGCGGTTGGACACCGTGGCACACCGCAACAGCAATATGTGGACGCCCGAAATGCTCGTAAAGTGGAAGATAAATAAGAGCCACCGCTTCGATTTCGCTTTCAACTACACCACAAAGCTACCCGACCTGCTGTCTACATTGGGCTATCGCGACGATACCGACCCATTCTGGATAGTGGAAGGCAACCCCCTCCTGCGCCGCAGCCATCAGCACACAACCTCGCTAAACTATGTCGCAACGTTAGGAAAGCAGCAAGCAATGCTTCTCTTCAAAGCGGGCTACACACACATTATCAACCCGATAGCCACCGTCTACAACTTCAATCCGCAAACGGGTGTGTACCGCAGCCACAACAAAAACGTGCGCAGTGGCAACGATTGGTTCGTGAATCTGACCTTCGACAAGAGCTTTGGCGACTACATACACTTCTCCAACAAATTAGAAATGCATTTCAAGAAGTCGTATGGCTATCTTGCCACCCTCAACGAACACACTGCACAAGAAGAAAACGAGATGAAAATGTTCACTTTCATATCAAATCCCGAACTGTCGTACGAAAGCGATTGGCTGCAAGCAGGCATCTTCGGAGAAATTGATTTGCAACGAAACAGATACTCGTTGGCAAGCCAATACAACAACACACCTATCCGATACGCCTACGGTTTGCGCGCAACAGTGAAGTGGAAAGGCTGGGAAATAAGCAGCGAAATAAAAGACAGAGCCGCAACAGGCTATCTCGCACAGGAACTGAACCGCCACCGCATACTCTGGGAGGGCTACATTCGCTACGTCTGGAAGAAGAGCAAGAACTGGATTGGATTAAGTTTCGACGACATTCTAAACCAAAACCGCGAATACTCTCTCTATGTAAACTCATCGAGTCGCACCGAAAAGTGGAACGAAATACAGCACCACTATGTTTACTTAACCTTCAACTACCACTTCGATGCAAAGGGAAAGAAGAAGTAAAAAGTATGGTTGCACTCTGCAAAAGAACCGTTATAAAGAGATTTTTGCTGGTGGATTTTAAATTATCTAAAGTCTGATAAATATTTATTTAAGCTTAGATAAGAAATTATCAAAGCTTAGATAATTTAAAAATATCCTTTAAAAATCGCATTATATACTATTGTATTGAGAGCGGAACAGCACAAAAGAGAAAACGAAAGGCGATAAAGCTAAAAACCATAGAGGAGTTTTCAGAACCTGACTGATAAACAAAGCCCCCTTTTGAGCGTGTGCTCAAAAGGGGGCTTGCATATATGCTACGTGTCGGTGGCGGATTAGTCGAGCCACTTAACGTAAGAGAAGTCTTGACGATGTGGCAAGAGGTCGTTCTTTGGGTACATACGAACGGCACACTTGAAGGCTCCAGCGTCAGCAGAGTCGAATTCGAGTTGGAAAGTATAAAGGTTACCGTTATTCTTCACCATTTTGAACGGAAGAACCTTGTGGATAGTAACGTCATCGGTAGGGTTGTTATCGAGCATAACAAACTCTAAACCAACCGCATCTTGCAAGCCTTGTTCGTCAATGGTGTAAGTTAGCGTGGTAACTTCGCCTGTTACAGCATCTTGCAACGAGTCCATATTATTTTCAACAACATTGATAGCGTCCCAACGTTCTGCCACAGCTTCCTTCCAAGCTGCTATTTCCTTTGCAAGTTGGTTGTCGTTAGCGTGCAATTTTGCATAACGTTCAGCCTGTTTGTTGTAGAATTTTGAATAGTAATCGTCCAATTGGCGTTTCATTGTGTAATGAGGCGCAATAGTAGCGATTGAGTTTTTCACCACTTTTACCCAATCTTCCGAATAAGTTTTGCCCTTTGTTTTGTTGAAGAACAAAGGTGTAATCTCGTTTTCCAACAAACTATAAATGGTAGCAGCGTCCAATTGGTCTTGATATTCCTGATTTTGGTAAGTGCGTTTCTGTGGTAATGCCCAACCAGCACCCTCACGATAGCCTTCAACCCACCAACCATCGAGTACAGAAAGGTTTACAACACCGTTCATTTCAGCCTTTTCGCCCGATGTCCCACTGGCTTCCAATGGTCGAGTAGGGGTGTTCATCCAAATATCAACACCCGAAACAAGGCGGCGAGCAAGCTCCATGTCGTAATCTTCGAGGAAGATAATCTTACCAAGGAACTGTGGCATACGTGAAATTTCAAATATCTTCTTAATCAAGCCCTGTCCTGCACCGTCGGCAGGGTGAGCCTTACCAGAGAAGAAGAAGAGTACGGGGCGTTCTGGATTGTTTACGATTTTCTCCAAACGGTCTAAGTCTGTAAACAGCAAATGGGCACGTTTGTAGGTTGCAAAACGGCGGCAAAAGCCAATCATCAATGCGTTAGGATTAATCTTTTCAAGGATAGAAACCACCTTTGCAGGGTCGCCTTGATTGCGCAACCATTGTTGAGTAAACTTATCACGGATATATTTGATAAGTTTGTTCTTCAATGCCATGCGAGTTTCCCAAATTTCTTCGTCTGCAACATCGTAGATGGCGTGCCAAATTTTCTCGTTACTTTGGTCAGCCATGAAGTTTTTATCGAAATATTTGTTGTAAACCTTGCGCCATTCGGTAGCTGCCCAAGTAGGGAAGTGGACACCATTGGTAACGTAGCCCACACTATTTTCTTCAGGGAAATAGCCCTTCCAAAGTGGAGCAAACATCTTTTGACTTACCCAACCATGCAAACGAGAAACACCATTGATTTCTTGCGATGTGTTGCAAGCAAAGGTACTCATACAGAAACGCTCGCTATGGTCATCAGGATTGGTACGTCCCATGCCGATAAATTCGTCCCATGTGATGCCCAATTTTGCAGGATAACCCGACATATACTTGTTAAAGAGCGCTTCATCGAAGTAATCGTGTCCTGCTGGAACAGGAGTGTGAACAGTGTAAAGTGCAGATGCACGCACGAGTTCCATAGCCTGATTGAACGATAAGCCCTGTTCTACATAGTCGCAAAGGCGTTGCAGGTTGCAAAGTGCAGCGTGTCCTTCGTTGCAATGGTATATATCTTTCTTTATTCCGAGTTTTTTCAATGTGAGCATACCACCGATACCGAGCAAAATTTCTTGCTTAATACGGTTTTCCCAATCCCCTCCATAGAGCGCATGGGTAATAGATTTGTCAAATTCAGAGTTCATTTCGTTGTCAGTATCCAACAAATAAAGTTTGATACGTCCTACGTTTACTTGCCAAATCAAAGCATGCACCGTATAATTGTTGTAAGGAACTTCCACCATTACTTGATTTCCGTTCTCGTCAAGTACACGTTCAATTGGCAAAGAGTTGAAACTTTGAGCATCATATTTAGCAATTTGCTGACCGTCCATTGATAAACTTTGGCGGAAATAGCCGTAACGATAAAGGAAACCCACGGCGCAAAGGTCTACGTTTGAGTCGGAAGCCTCTTTAAGATAGTCGCCAGCAAGCATTCCTAAGCCACCTGAATAAATCTTTAGAACCTGATTTAAACCAAATTCCATGCAGAAATAAGCTACGGAAGGACGTTTGCTATTAGGCTTAACATTCATGTAATCTTTGAACATCTTGTAAACGTTCTTCACTTGCTTCATTAATTCCTTATCCTTTACAATCGCTTCTTTGCGGTCATAACTTAGTTGCTCAAGCAATAAAACAGGATTGTGTCCTACTGTTTCGTAGAGTTCTTTATCCAAGTTTGTGAACAAACTGCGTGCCTCGTGTGTCCAACCATACCAAAGGTTGTGGGCAATTTCGTCAAGGCAAGCCAACTCTTTAGGAAGACTCGACTTGATATTTACCTCTTTCCATTGAGGCTCGTTAGAATAATCAGACTTAATTTTCATAATTTTTTCTATTGTATTTTTTTACCTTTTTTACTTTTTAATAGTCGCCACGTTACTCATTCGCTCGTCCCTACGGCTCAATGCCTTAGCGTAAGCGGTTTCGTAAGCCTTGAAAAACTCGCTCCATAGAGCCTTTTTCGATAACTTTTGCGCATTGGTACGACATTTATTGGCAGTGGTTTTGTTCATTTTGGCATAACTTAAAATAGTTTCCTTAATGCTTTCTGCCACCTCCGAATAATTATCGTCAGTGCGATGTATCACTTTTACACCGTCTTCAATTTCACACGCTTTGCCTTTTGCACCATTCGCCCATAAGCCAAAGCCTGCAAGGTCGGTCGTAATGCAAGGCACTTTGAAAGCAATTGACTCCAAAGGGGTGTAACCCCAAGGCTCATAATAAGACGGATAGACACAAAGATCGTTGCCTAAAATTACGTCATAGTAGGACTTGTTCACGATACCATCGGCTCCGTCCAAATAGCAAGGCACAAAAATGAGCTTCACACGATTCTCTTTTTCATTGTTCAAGCCTAAGTATTGCGCCATTCCTAAGACGCTATCCGTGTCCTCATTGTGTAAACGATGGGTGAGCAGTGGCTGCTCCAATGCCGTTT
Organism: Prevotella disiens JCM 6334 = ATCC 29426; assembly: GCF_000613345.1. Taxonomy (GTDB): domain Bacteria; phylum Bacteroidota; class Bacteroidia; order Bacteroidales; family Bacteroidaceae; genus Prevotella; species Prevotella disiens. The sequence continues at coordinate 11,521 of NZ_BAIS01000006.1, forward strand.
CATATTTCTTTCCCGATAGTAAACGCTCTTGAAGGTCGGCACGAGGATTGGCTACCCACCCTGGTACTTCAATGAAAGCCACTACCTTTCGTTGCATATTTTCGTCATGGTTCAATCGATTTATAGCCTCAATGAACACATCAATGCCCTTATTTCTAAATTCGTAACGCCCTGAAGTAGACACGATAAGCGTGTCATCGTCGAGCGTGTCGCCTGTCAAAGCCTCCGCTATGTGCAGCAAATGCTTGCGTGCAGCCCTGCGCTTATTGGTAAAAGCAACACCTTTCGGCACGAAATCGTCTTCGAATCCATTGGGCAAAACAACATCAACAGGCTTATCCAATAGCTCTTTACACTCCAAAGCGGTTATTTCGCTTACGGTAGTGAAGCAATCAACATGGAGTGCTGTCTGTTTTTCAATCGAATGTTTACTTTCCATATTTAACTCGCCTGCCATTTGGTCGCCATTATAAGCTGGCAAATAACCATAAAGTGGCTTGTTATTGCCTGCAATACTGCGCCCAATGCCCGTTGCGTGAGTTGTAAAAAGGGTCGCGATTTCGGGTACACGATATTGCAATACCAATGCGGCGAAGCCCGTTTGCCATTCATTTGCGTGGAAAATAACATTTTTGTGGTTAAGCAAATAATGACGATAATAGCTTTCCACTACCTTTGCAGCGGCGTAAGAAAACATGGCAGAATCATCGTAGTCGCCATAAGCATGGAGACTATCTACCTTGTATTGTTGCCAAAGATTGCCATAAAATTCGTTTTTTTTGAGCAAAAAAGGAAGTGTAATCTATGAGAATTGCAATGGGTAAACCTGGAATATCCCAGTGTCCTACCTTTATGCTTAGTCCTTCATCATTTGTAACTTGCACCCATTCAGCAAAAAGACTTTTGTCTTCCTTAAAATAGATATTTTCTGCGTCCTTTGTGCAGTCTGGACCAATAAAAATGATTTGGTCTTTTAATCTTTCTTGCATTGTCTTTGCGCGCATTGAAAGTACGGTGTAAATACCGCCAACTTTGTTGCATACTTCCCAACTTGCCTCAAAAATAAAATCCGGAAACATCTTTTTTATATTATAGTGTATGTTGCAAAGGTAAAATAAAAAACGAATATCCAAAAAAAAAAGTTATTATTTTAGATAAGGTAGGCTTAAAATATGATATAAATCACGTTTTAAGAGTGAAAAGGCTTAAATATTGAAAAAGAAAAGCATCTTTTCATGCGCCGAATAAGAAAAAAAAGTAACTTTGCAACAATAAAATAAAGAAGAAAGGTGAAGAGTATGAAATCAAAAATATTGATTATAGCATGGCTGTTTTTTATTCCATTGGTAACTTTTGCAACACCAATGAACAAATTAACGCCTGATGATAGGACTTTCAATAACGATACGACAACCTTTAAAGGACATATCGAGAATGCCGAATTTCAAGTTTGGTTAGACATTGACTTTTATAAACAAAACATCATTGTGCCGCGTCAAGAAGTGTTCGGAGAAGTTGCAGGCTATCTTGGAGCAAAGCGTGATACCCGTAAATGGATAATCTCTGACGTGGAAATTCGAGGCGAAGTGGCTACACTGACAATTATTAATGATTATGGTAGCGAAGATTTAATCGCAACACTGACACACAACATTGACGGAACATTTACATTTCGCCAAGTACAAGGCAGTATTATCAAGATTGTCGTAAATAGTAAATGGGTGAAATTACCCAAAACGATGGTCTTTAAACCTTAAATGCTTCCCAAACAAAAGAGAATTTTCTTATACCTTATTATATAAAGGAGACGGACATCTCCTTTTTTATACTTCGTTCACTGAGTTTCAATGCTCTATTCCTAATTCAAAAATTTGCTGTTTGCTCCTTTCAAAGAATATGTTTCGTTATTTAAACAAACAGTGATAAAATCTTTTTAAAAATTTCAATGAACTTGAATTCCTTTTTTTTGCTGCCTCGAAAACAATGTTTAATGAAATAATAATCGTTTACTTTCTTTTCTAAACTTTTTATCACAATCTTATTTTTATTTATAAAGGACAGTACAAACGCAAGGAACTACGCACAAAACAGCTGCAAGACTTTTCCATTTGCGCTACTTTTCTGTTTGGTTTAATTACTTTCGTGTTAATAAATGCAAAAAACATACTCATTTCATTAATTTTATTTGTTTCGTTAATTCTTATATACTATCTTTGCATTTACGTTAAAAGATGAAAACGCTTTCATTCTTTAACAAAAGCTATGAGAAATTGGGACGAGCTCCCATGCGAAAAAGAATTATAACTGTTAATAATTAAATTTTAAAGAGAGAGATTTTATGAAAAGAAGACTAACAATGTTTCTCGCCTGCATGTTCCTAAGTTTAGGAATGGCAATGGCACAGACACATGTTACGGGTGTTGTTATCTCGGACGAGGATCAACAACCTGTAATCGGAGCTTTCGTTAAAGTTTTAGGTACTCAAAATGGTACCCAAACTGACCTCGATGGTAAATTTGAGTTAGACGTACAAGCTGGTGCGATGCTCGAATTTTCTTATGTAGGTATGACGTCTAAAAAGGTAAAGGCTACCCCTAATATGCGCGTAGTACTTGAGTCAAACAGCAAAACTATGGAAGAGGTGATTGTTGTTGCTTATGGTACACAGAAGAAATCTGCATTTACAGGTTCTGCTGCTGTCGTAAAGGCTGATGACATCACTAAAGTACAGGTTACAAATGCTGTTGATGCTTTGAAGAATAAGGTTTCAGGTGTACAAATGGTACAAAGTTCTGGAGATCCAGGCTCTTCATCAAGTGTTAAAATTCGTGGTATCGGTTCTATCACCGCAGGTGGTTCTCCTTTGTATGTAGTAGATGGTATACCATTCGATGGTGATATTAAGTCTATCAACCCACAAGATATTGAAAGTTTGACCGTTCTTAAAGATGCTGCTTCTGCTGCACTTTATGGTGCTCGTGGTGCCAACGGTGTAATTATTATTACAACAAAGGCTGGACGTGCTGACCGTGGTACTATTACGGTAGATGCTAAATGGGGTGTTAAATCTCGTGCTATCCCTGATTACGAATACGTAACAGACCCTGCTGCTTATTACGAATTGTATTATAAGGGTCTTTATAATTATGCTGCTGACCCTGTAGATGGTAAAGGTATGACTCCTGAACAAGCATACGCTTGGGCTAATGCTAACCTAACAGCTTCTAACAGCTTTGGTTTGGGATATAATGTTTACACATATCCAGCAGGACAAACTCTCATCGGTCGTAACGGTAAGTTGAATCCTAACGCAACTCTTGGTCGTATGGTTGAAGGTAAGGACGGACAACAATACTGGTTGCAACCTGACAACTGGATTGACGCTATTTATAGCAACGCGCTTCGCCAAGAATATTCTGCATCTGCAGTGGGTAATACTGACAAGTCTACATTCTATGGCTCTATTAACTATTTGAAAGACGACGGTATTACTGTTGCCTCTGATTACCAACGTTTCACAAGCCGTTTGAAAGCTGACTACCAAATCAACGATTGGTTGCGCATTGGTGGTAACATGAACTACTCTCACTATTCTACACACTTTGCAAATGGTGGTGAAGGTACTTCAACTGACTCTGGTAATATGTTCGCATTAACTCGTATAGCTCCTATCTATCCTTTGTATCTCCGTGATAAGGATAAGAACATCATGCGCCACGAAGAGTCTGGTCTTCAGGCTTACGACTATGGTGATGACACTATGGCGCTCGGTTTGATGCGTCCATTCTTGGGTAAATCTAATGCATTGTCTGACAACCGCCTTAACCTTGACTTTACTGATGGTAACACTTTCAATGGTGTAGGTACTGTAGATATTCGTTTCTTGAAAGACTTCACATTCAAAAGCGTAAACAGTGTTTACTTGAAAGAATATCGTGGTAAGGGAACAACTAACCCTTGGTTTGGTCAATATGCAAAAGATAATGGTCATATCTCTGTTGCCCATAAACGTAACTGGTCTTATAACTATCAACAAATTTTGAACTGGAAACATCAATATGGCTTGCACGAATTTGACGTAATGGCTGGTCATGAATACTACAGATTGATTGGTACATCATTGAGCGGAACAAAGCACAACATGTTCGATTTGAACTATGCTGAACTTTCAGGGGCAGTTGTAACAAAGAGTACAGGTTCAAGCAATTCTCTCTACAATACTGAAGGTTGGTTCGGTCGTATCAACTATAGCTACGATAACAAATACTTTGGTGAAATGTCTTATCGTCGTGATGCTTCTTCAATATTCCACCCAGATCACCGTTGGGGTAACTTCTGGTCTTTAGGTGGCGCATGGCTCATCTCTAAAGAATCTTGGTTCAATGCTCCTTGGGTAGATGAATTGAAGTTTAAGGCTTCTTATGGTGCACAAGGTAATGATAATATAGGTAATTTCCTTTACACAAATACATATAGCATCGTTTCTTCTAACAATGAAGTTTCTATAGTTACAGGCTCACGTGGTAATGAAAAGATTTCTTGGGAAAAGCAAGGTATGTTTAACGTAGGTTTCGACTTCTCATTCTTCCGTCAACGCTTAAGCGGTAGCATCGTTTACTTCGACCGTTCTACAAAGGATATGCTCGCATTCTTCTCTTTGCCAGTATCATACGGTTGGAGCGGATACTATGCTAACGTAGGTGATATGAGCAACCGAGGTCTTGAAATCGAGTTGTTTGGTGACATTATTCGTACACGCGACTTCAAGTGGAGTGCAAACTTGAACTTTACAACTTATAAGAATAAGATTACTCGCATTGCTGATGCTAACAAAACAGCATGGCTCGATGGCGTTCCTGGATACAATAGCGGTAGCTACTTCTATGGTGAAGGTCAATCTATGTACACATTCCGTTTGAAGAAATATGCTGGTGTAGACCCAAAAACAGGTAAGTCTCTCTTCTACCAAGATATTTACAAGAAGGACGCAGCTGGAAAAGACATTGTTGAAAATGGTCAAAAGATAGTAGAAAAGACTATCACTGTTGAAAATGCAGAAGATGCTTCTTATCACCTCTGCGGTACAGCATTGCTAGACGCATACGGTGGTTTCGGTACAAGCCTCGCTTGGAAGGGCTTTGACTTCTCTATTGACTTCGGTTACCAACTCGGTGGTCAGGTTTACGATAGCAACTATGCAGCAGCTATGGACCACAACCGTGGTGGGGCTATGCACGTTGACTTGCTTAAGGCATGGACTCCTGAAAACACAGGTTCTAATATTCCACGTATACAAAGCCAAGACCAATACACAACAGCAAGTTCTGACCGTTGGTTGACATCTGCTTCTTACCTTAGCCTTCAAAACATTAACCTCGGTTACACCATACCAGCTAAGTACACACGCAAGTTAGGTCTCGCTAAGGTTCGTGTTTATGCAGTAGGCGATAATATTTGGGTATGGTCAAAGCGTCAAGGTCTTGACCCACGTCAGTCTATCTCTGGTAGCGTTTCTAACGTTCTCTACTCTAATGTTAGAACAATCTCTGGTGGTATTACAGTAACATTCTAAAATAATAGAAACAGACCAATATGAAAAAAATAAATAAATCAATTTATAGTGTTCTTTTTGCAGGTCTTACATTGTCTGCTATGACAAGTTGTATAGACGAAGCAATGCCACAAAATGGTACGGTTACACAAAAACAATTAGAAGGATCGTCAACAGCAATTGCTGCGGTTGTAAAAGGTTTGCCAGCTTATGGTAAAAGTATTTGGCGTGGTCAACATTGGGCTTATGGTACTTCTGCTATCATGCGTATTCGCGATGTCATGGCTGACGATTATGTAGTCGTAGACCACGACTATAACCAATTTAGCCCATGGGCAGCGACAAGATTCTTAGGTCCTTCATACCTCATTACACAGTTTGTATACACATACTATTATCGTTACATTTTAGCAACAAACTCTGTAATTTCTGCAGTTTCACCTGAAAAGGCAACAAAAGAACAATTGGGCTATCTCGGTTTAGGTTATGCTTATCGTGCAGATAACTACCTCCAAATGGCACAAATGTACGAGTTCTTGCCAAACGATAAGTTCCCTGATTCAAAAAATGCACAAGGTCATGATGTAAAAGGACTTACATGTCCTATCGTAACTGATACTTTGGCTGAATTAAAGTCTCGTAATAACCCACGTGCTACTCACGAGCAAATGTTTAAGTTTATTGAAAGCGACTTGAATAATGCTGAAAAGTATATTGTAAATATTGCTTCTAACAAGGGTAATACTTTACCTAACCTTGCTGTTGTTTATGGTTTAAAGGCTCGCCTTTATATGTGGAACAACGATTATGCAAAGGCTAAGGAATATGCTGAAAAGGCTATCAGTGCTTATGGTGGAGATCCTATGAAGGAAAAGGAAGCTACAGATACAAAGACTGGTTTCAATAATATTACAAAGTGGATGTGGGGCGCTCAATACACTGCTGAAGACGCCGCAGTTAAGTCAGGTATTCTCAACTTTACCTCTTTCGCTTCAAACGAAACTGTATTCGGCTATGCTGGTAATGGTCCTATGAACATGATTGGAAAATCATTCTATGACAAAATCAGTGATACTGACTGGCGTAAAACGATGTGGAAGGCTCCTGCTGGCTCACCATTGGAGGCAAAGAATAAGTATATAGATGGTTCGGCGGATAAGATTGATTTTAAGGAGCGTATTCCTGTATATGGTTCATTGAAGTTCCGTCCAGCAGAAGGAAACTATGTGAATTCTTCAATTGGTCCTATCACAGCTTATCCTTTGATGCGTGTTGAAGAAATGTACTTCATTCAATTTGAAGCTGCTGAGCGTTTAGCTGCTGGTTCAGGTATTCAACTTCTTACAAACTTCATGAAGAAATATCGTGACCCAGAATACAAATTTGATACAACTAAGGATTATGGTTTCACAGGCAACAAGGCTATCGACGAAATCCTCTTCCAAAAGCGTATCGAACTTTGGGGTGAAGGTCTATCATTCTTCGATATCAAACGTGCTAATGTTTCTGTAACTCGTGGTTATCCTGGCACAAACTTCTTCGAGCAATGGAGATTCAATACAAAGGGTCGTCCTGCTTGGATGAACTTCTGTATTGTGGACTTGGAAACAAATGATAACCCTGCTATTGCTGGTTACAATAACCCTGACCCATCAATGGCTTATAAGCCTTGGCAAGAATAAGAGTTGAAAATATTAATTTATTGTAAATAAAAAACTACACAAATATGAATAATATTTTTAAAAGTGCATTTTTCCTCATGGTAGGTGTGTTAGGCTTGAGCCTAACCGCCTGCACAGATAAGTATGAATATGATGGTCCTGGAGAAAATGCTGATGGAAAAGTATATTTCGAACAGACTTCACAGAAAATTCAGTTGAACAAAGAAGGAAACTCTTTCCAGATTCCAGTAAAGCGTTTAAAGGCAGAAGGTGCCCTTGAGGTTCCTGTTACTTTCACTGCTGGTAAGGGTAATATCTATAAAGTGGCTGAGAAAGCAATTTTTGAAGATGGCAAAACTGAAGGTTATATTAACGTTACTTATACTGTTGATGATGTAAAAAAAGGAAGTTATGTAGGTGGTAAAATTACTCTTGATCCTGCTTTTGTTTCTCCTTATGGTTCTGGTACATTGATTTTTGTTGCTGGTACAACAGAATTTGGAATTTCTGCTTGGAAGCAGATAGGTGTAGGTAGTTTGACTATTGCTGCTCCTGAAAATGACCTTGGTCATTTCTTGAATAATAGCGGAGAGCAATGGTTACTTTTTGACAAACCTGCGAAGTTAGGTAATAGAATTCTTTATCAAAATGAAAGTGCTCCTAATCAATATAAGATAGAGCCTTATATGATGGAAGAAGGTTTCCCTATGACATTTACTGTTGATCCTAAAACAAACCGCGTTACGTTCCAAAACGTTGATACAGGTTTGAGAACCAAGAAAAAGGAAGTTGTTTATGCTCATACTCTTAATGCTTTCCCTCAATTCAAGGGTAAAGATGCTGAAGCTCAAATTAAAAAGCCTTCATCTTTCGATAAAGAAAACAAGACGATTACTTTCTCTACTATTTACACAGGAGCAGAATTTAAGGGTATTTTTGCAGCTGAAGTTGAAGTATTTGTTTATGAATAATCGTTTTAGATTATAGTATAAATATTTTAATAGTTACGCTTTTATAGAAAGCGGTATAATAAAAAAGAGGTTTTGATAAATATCAAAACCTCTTTTTTTATTGATAGTTTTTTATTTTTGTAGCGTTATTTTGCTACTTCCATTGTTGTATTTGATGATATTAATACCACGCTTTAGATTACTTATTTGTTTGCCTTCTATGGTATAGATGGCTTTAATTTCGTTGTTATTTTTCTTTTCTGTGGTTGAAACTCCATTTGTTGTTGGAGTGATTTTAACGTATTTGTTTTTGATGATACTCTTGTATTTGTCGCATGCTGCGTGCATATCGTCCTTCCATGTTGCGCCTGTTGGTTCTATAATTTTACCATTGGTCAGCGTAAACGAAGCGAATGCAGAGAGCGAGGCCCAACTTCCAAATGCAGAAACGGTGGCGTTATCAATGATTAGCTTTTCGTTTTTCATGCCCGTAATGCCACTGATGCCCCAATAGCCATAGGTGTCAATGTTGGTTTTTGTTATGGTAAGTTCAGAGTTTTCGCTTGAAAAGATACCTGCTTGTTCCTGTACTTTTATTTTTGCGGTACCTCCCGTAATGGTCATTTTCCCATTTACGTCGTTGTAGATACCAGCACCCCAAGCAGAATTAAGTGTATTTGTGCCTTCAAAAACGATGTTTAATGTACCCATTTCGTTGCGTATGCAGTTGTCACTTTCGGTTGCTTCGAGGGTAGCATTGGTCAAAGTTAATGTTTTTGTAGCATCGTTGTAGGTTATTTTTCCTGCTTTTTTCCATGCACCTGTAATATCAGCGGCATTATCCGATGTTACTTCTGTTCCACAAACTTTCAGTTTGTAAATTGTTTGTGCTTGTGTTGTTGCAAATATGCTTGCAAAGAATAGCGTGAATCCACCAATAACATACCTGTGTTTTAATTTTTTTGCCATAAATATAAGTCTTAAAGTTAATGATTTTATTGCCTTTTTATGTTGCAATGTGTGATAAATGTGTTTTTTTTATAGTGCAATTTCTCGCTGCAACCATATTTAAATTTTGCTTTGCTTCATTTGCACCTTGCAAATATACTATTTTCTTTCATTTTTGGGGAATATTCCCATTTTTATTTGCCGTGTATGCATAAAAAAAGGAGCAAAACTAATGGTGCTTTGCTCCTATGGTGGGGTATGAGTTTTATTTCAAGATTTCAAAACTTGTTGCTTTTACGAAGTAGAGCGGATAGTAATCTTTTTTGTTTTTTGCCATCCATTCTTGCATTTTTTTATAGTTACTCATTACACTATTGCAGCGTTCTACGTTCATACAGTTTTCTTTTTCAAGTTCGGCTGCCATTTGTGCTTCTTGTTTGTCAATGGTTGCTTTACTAATGCGATGTTCTGCAACGCTTCCTTTTGCCCTGATTTGCTTTCCTGCAAGGTCTGTGCTAAACTTATCGATATTGCCACCTGCAAAAATCTGAATACTTTTGTTTTCATCGTTGGTAGCTATAAATACTTTTTTACCAGAGTTATGACAAACATGGGTTACTACTCCTTTTACATAAACCTCTTTGTTTACAAATTTTTCAGCTTGCTCTAACAGTTCATCAGAGGTAAGTATAGGACATTGTGCTGCTGTTGTTTTGTTTGTTTGTGCGTTCGCTGACATCAATGTTGCTATCATTGCGAACAAGAATAATATTTTTCTCATTGTGTAATATTTGTAATTTTCAGTTTGCAAAGTTAGGTGCTGAGCAGAAGAGTTGCAATACCTAAATTTAGTGATTTTTTTCAGCAAATAATGTTTGTTTACTGCAAATATAGTTTATTTATTTATGTTTTATTGTACGATAGAAAAATTATTATCTTTTTAGTCCTTTTATTCTAAAAAAATATGCTAATTTTACGACCGATTTAAATTTAATATCATATTACCTAAACGAAAATGGAAGAAAACCAACAAAATCAACAAACTAAAAGTAAAAAAATGATGTTTAGTGGTATCATTTGTCTTACTATTATTATTGCCCTTTTTGGCGGAATTGGCTGTGTTATGGGTGTTGCACCAATGTTAAATACTATCATGCACACGGCTCATGACCTTTTGCTCAACACTTGTTTTTATCTTATGGCAATCTGTGTTCTCACGGGTGCTTTAGGAAAACTTATGGTAGAGTTTGGGGTTGTCGACTTAATCGAAAAATTGGTACGTCCTTTGATGCGTCCTTTGTTCCATTTGCCCGGAGTTGCAGCTTTAGGAGCAGTCCTTACTTTTTTGTCAGATAATCCAGCTATCATAACTTTGGCACAAGATAAGCATTTTAGCAGCTATTTCAAGAAGTTTCAATATATTTCGCTTACCAATTTCGGAACCGCTTTTGGCATGGGACTCATTGTTATAGTTTTCATGTTGGGTCATGGTTATTTTGTAGAACCACTTATTGGTTTCTTTGGTGCATGTGTGGGGTGTATTGTTTCAACTCGCTGCATGCAACGTTTTGTGCTAAAAGCCTATCCACAATATCTTACAGAAGATGCGTTACAAGGTGAAAAGTTTGAGAAACAAGTAGAACGCCCAGAACACAAAGAAGAAAAATCAGTCTTTTTGCGCACTCTTAACTCTTTGTTAGATGGTGGAAAATCGGGAGTAGAAGTAGGTGTAGCTATTATTCCGGGTGTGTTAATCATTTCAACACTTGTCATGATTCTTACTTTCGGACCGAGCAAGAGTGGCGAATTTACAGGTGCTGCCTACGAAGGTATCGCTATTTTACCCGAAGCTGCCAACTATCTTAATTGGCTGTTAGAGCCGCTGTTTGGCTTTTCAGACCCTCACCAAATAGCTTTCCCTATTACTGCTCTTGGTGCGGTAGGTGCAGCACTTAGTTTGGTGCCTAATTTTGTTACTCAAGGTTGGATAGATGGCAACGCTATTGCTGTGTTTACAGGTATGGGTATGTGTTGGAGCGGTTTTTTGAGTACACACACAGCTATGCTCGATACCATTGGCTACCGTGAGCTTACTTCAAAGGCTATCATTTCCCACACTATTGGTGGTTTGTGTGCAGCTTTGGTGGCTCATTGGGGATATTTATTGTACACGCTTTTTTAGGGTAAAAAAATAAAACCCACTATTTTGTGCTTCAAAAGAGCCTATTTTGCACTCCAAAATAGGCTCTTTTGAATTTTGAAACGATTGTTGCTTTATGCAAATACCTCACGAAGAATATCGAAACTTTGCAAATCGGGCATATTCGGAACATGCAAACGATAGTAATGCAAAATATAATCAGTGATGCGGTTGCGCTCGTTGTGCGACAATTTAAATACTTTCATTGTGTCAAAAGTCATTCGCATGAGCGTGTACATTTGTTCCGACTCTTTTTGGGGGAGATAGTCAGCATGAAAAGGCAGCGAAGAAGTGAAGCAGCCATTGCGCAAATCGAAATAAGCCCCTTGCGTGTATTCCTCTAAATAAGGCTGAAAACCTAAGAATTTACCCAATCGAATCATGAAAACAAGGTGGAAATTAGCATAATCCTTTTCGCTATTGTCCAGCCATTCCAAACTATTGTATATATAATTAAATAAAGTGGCGTTCTGTTGCTCGTCCCGAGTTACATAATAAAGGAACTCGGCTAAAAACAAAAGCATGGTTGATTTTACAGGTTCGAAAGGTATCGACGTGTAAGGCAATGCAATTCTTACATCTTTCATGTTCTGAAGCGTATTCCTTTCCCTCCATTCATACTCCATATCTAACAAGGTCATCGGTTGGAAATACTGTCTTTTTAGTTTGCCTTTCGCCGTCTTAGGAACACGCACTGCGAAAGAAATGCGCCCCGAGAGTTCGGTCAGCACATCAATAATCAACTTCGCATCACCATAACGGACACTGCGAAGCACAATTCCACGCGTTTTTGTGTTCATAAGCCTTTTTACTGATACAAAAATACAAAAAAATGCACGATTGATGAAAATTTCTTTGAGAAAATTTGGTTGATTAAAAATAAACCACTACCTTTGCACCCGCAAAACAAATGATGGTCTCTTCGTCTATCGGCTAGGACACAAGATTTTCATTCTTGTAAGAGGGGTTCGATTCCCCTAGAGACTACTAATAAAAATAATAGAAGTAAAGATGGCAAATCATAAATCATCACTTAAAAGAATCCGTCAAGACAAAGTGAAGACTTTGCATAATAAGTACTACGCAAAGACAATGCGTAATGCTGTTCGCAAATTCCGCAATATCGCTGATAAGGAAGAAGCTATTAAGCTTTATCCATCAATACAAAAGATGCTTGATAAGCTTGCAAAAACAAACATTATTCATAAGAATAAGGCTGCAAACTTAAAATCAGGTCTCTGTCAGCACGTTGCAAGCCTTGGATAATAAGGTTTAGTAAGTCATAGCTAATAAAGAATAATTAAGGTCGTACTCGAAAACGAGTGCGGCCTTTTTGCATTTTAAAGATAAAAGAAAAACAATCAAAGGTTAAACATTTTTGGCAATAAATATTGCGAAAAACAAGGGATTTTTTGTATCTTTGCAAATAGATAGATGGGAAAGGTAGTTATTAAAAATATAAAACCAAAACTCAAAAACAACTATCAAAAAAAGAATAAGTACAATCTAAATAAAATGGCAGATAACTTAGAAAACGAGAACAATTACTCGGCCAGTAACATTCAGGTACTCGAAGGACTCGAAGCAGTAAGAAAAAGACCTGCAATGTATATTGGCGACATCAGCGAAAAGGGACTTCATCACCTCATCAACGAAACCGTTGATAACTCTATCGACGAGGCGATGGCTGGATATTGTAGCCATATTGAAGTAACCATCAACGAAGATAACTCCATAACAGTTGAAGATGATGGGCGCGGTATTCCCGTAGACGAACACGAAAAACTACATAAAAGTGCGCTCGAAGTCGTTATGACAGTGCTTCACGCAGGTGGTAAGTTCGACAAAGGGTCGTATAAAGTCAGTGGAGGTTTGCACGGAGTGGGGGTTAGTTGTGTCAATGCACTATCATCACACATGATGTCGCAAGTGTTCAGAAACGGAAAAATCTACCAACAAGAATACGAAAAAGGTAAACCATTATACCCTGTAAAAATAGTAGGCGATACAGATAAGACTGGAACAAGACAACAATTTTGGCCAGACGCCTCTATCTTCACAACAACAATATATCAATGGGATATTGTAGCAAGGCGAATGAGAGAACTTGCATTCCTCAATGCAGGTATTAAAATCACACTTACCGACCTTCGACCAAACGAAGAAGGAAAGACAAAGCAAGAAGTTTTCCATGCACAAGAGGGTTTGAAAGAATTTGTTAGATATGTAGACCGCCATAGAACACACTTGTTTGACGATGTTATCTACCTCAAAACAGAAAAGCAAGGCATACCTATTGAGGTAGCTATCATGTACAACAACGATTACAATGAAAATATTCACTCTTATGTGAACAATATCAATACAATCGAAGGAGGTACACACCTTACTGGTTTCCGCACCGCTTTAACGCGTACACTCAAGGCTTACGCCGACAATGATACGCAAATTGCAAAGCAAATCGAAAAAGCAAAAATTGAAATTACGGGTGAAGACTTCCGTGAAGGCTTAACTGCGGTAATATCAATCAAGGTAGCAGAACCACAATTTGAAGGTCAAACAAAGACAAAACTCGGTAATAGCGAAGTATCTGGTGCCGTTCAACAAGCTGTGGGAGAAGCACTTTCATACTATTTAGAAGAAAATCCAGCAGAAGCAAAGCTTATCTGCGATAAAGTGATTCTTGCTGCTACAGCACGTATCGCAGCCCGCAAAGCTCGTGAAAGTGTACAGCGTAAAAACGTAATGACAGGCGGTGGACTTCCAGGAAAGTTGGCTGACTGCTCTAACAAAGACCCAAAAGAATGCGAAATATTCCTCGTCGAGGGTGATTCGGCAGGTGGCTCGGCTAAACAAGGTCGCGACCGCTATACGCAAGCCATTCTTCCATTGCGTGGTAAAATCCTTAACGTAGAAAAAGTACAACGCCATAGAGTGTTTGAAGCAGAATCTGTAATGAACATTATTCAGTCTATTGGAGTAAGATTTGGCGTAGATGGCGAGTCAGACTTTGAAGCAAATACCGATAAATTGCGCTACGATAAGATTATAATTATGACCGATGCCGATGTCGATGGTTCTCACATTGACACGCTTATCATGACACTTTTCTATCGTTACATGCCTCGTGTTATCGAAGAAGGACACCTTTATATCGCAACACCACCACTTTACAAATGTACATTCAAGAAAGTAAGCGAATATTGCTACACTGAGCAACAACGTTTACAATTCTTAGAAAAATATGTGGGTGGCGATGAAGAAAATAAAGCACTCCATACGCAGCGTTACAAAGGTTTGGGTGAAATGAATCCTGAACAACTTTGGGATACAACAATGAATCCAAAAACACGATTGCTCAAGCAAGTAACCATCGAAAACGCTACAACAGCCGATGAAATGTTCTCAATGTTAATGGGAGATGATGTTGAACCACGTAGAGAATTTATTGAGCAGAACGCAACTTATGCCAATATTGATGCTTAAAGCATTGATTTCGTCTGTGTAAGGAGAAGAAGTTAAAAATAAAATCCCCTTTCAGAAAGAATAAAACAAATTGTGATACATATTGTAGCACATTGTTAAAATTCTTACTGAAAGGGGATTATACATTTGAAGCGAGAAGTTCATTTGTTTTTCTACGATAAATATTCTTTTATGTGAATGGGAATTAATCTCAAATCAATGCCAAGTAGTCGCTAAAAAAGTAATAAATTAGCCAATAATTAAGTAATTTGTGGAAATATTGAAAAACTTTATTGTTTTTTGAATTATTATTTGACCAATTTTTCCCAATATTTTTGCTAAATCTACAATATATTCATTAATTTTGCAAGCATAATAGTTTGAGAGAACCGAAATTTATTGATATGAGGGAACTTAACATAGACTTAATAAAGGCAAAGCACCCGTATGGATTTAACATAGAGAGCGACCTTGTTCTTTATGATCAAACAACAGGACTGCCTGTTTTAAGTGAAACGTCAAAGATGAAATGCCTATTATTGGCAATTTGTACGGACGGACAAATTGAATATACTGTGGATACAGAAGTTCATAAAGTTGTTGCGAACGATATTCTTATTGTGAGCGAAGGGCAAGTTATGGGCGATTATAAAATAGCACCAGGGAGCAAAGGAGTTTGTCTTTTCCTTTCTTATGACTTCTTTCAAGAAATCGTAAGCAACGTAAAAGAGCTTTCAACATTGTTCTTATTTGCACGCCGTCACCCAGTTTTTCATGCTGAAAATAGATTGGTTAAAGAATTAATTACCTATATTCAGGCTGTAAAACTCAAGATGCTTGACCTTGACCATGAGTTCAGACGTGAGTTAGTAGCGACCATGTTGAAGGTGCTAATATACGATATGTGCAACGTAATTTATCGTGTTCAGCAAGTAGAAAAGACGGGTAAAACGCGTGGCGAAACTATTTTTGCCGATTTTATCCACATGGTTGAAAAAGAATATAAATCGGAACGCCGTGTAAGTTGGTATGCTGAACAGCTTTATATCTCTCCAAAATACTTGTCAGAAACGATTAAGCATGTCAGCAAACGCACGCCAAGCGAATGGATTGATTACTATGTGATGATGGAAATCCGTGTTCTTTTGAAGAATAGCAAGATGAGTATCAAGCAAATAGCAGAAGAAATGAACTTCCCTAATCAAAGTTTCTTAGGAAAATACTTCAAAGACCGTTACGGAAAGAGTCCTTCACAATTCAGAAGAAGTTAAGCAAAAGCAAAAATAAACACCTAATGAAAGGAAAAAGGAGTTGAAAGCATATAGTTTTCAGCTCCTTTTGTTTTTAGCATATAGTTCTAAAATAAAGCTAAAGCATTGCGCAAAGATTAGAAAATAAGTGGAAATTTTGACTAATTTGTATGTCGTTGAAAATCAAAACCTTACAAAGCCTATTTTTTTATCCATTATTATTCAATTCAAAACAATAGGTTTTGAAGCTCAAAATAGCCTGTTTTGAACGACAAAACAGGCTATTTTATTTTTTTTAAAATCGGCATTGTTTTATATTCCATAAAATAATAGGGGAGAAGTCTATGAAAAAGAGTATATATCTCCCTGCCTATTGATGCTAATTGCTTAGCAGTTGAGCTGCAACAGCTTCCAATTCAGCATACCATTCAGCCCCAAAACGACGAATTAAAGGACCTTTTAAGAACTTATAAATAGGCAAATTGAGTTCTTTTCCCTTTGCCACTGCATCTTTACAAACGTCCCAACGATGATAATTCAAGCCTACAAGATTGTTGCCAAACTCCTTTACTCGAATAGGATACAAGGCACATGAAATAGGTTTTACGAAGGTTGTTTTCCCCTCACGATACAATTTTTCTAACGCACAAAGGCAGCAATCTTTCTGGTGAAAGGTGAAAACGCAATCTTTTCCGTTCACAATACTTGTTACTAAGTCGCCCTCTCGGTCGGTATAAGCGACGCCTTGTTTGTCAATAACGGCTTGAGCCGAAGCACTAAGCGTTTGCCATGCGTCATCAACAACATCTTCTATTGCCGAAATTTCGTCTAAAGAAATAGGCGCACCTGCATCTCCTTCCACGCAACAAATGCCCTTACACGCATCAAGGTCGCAACAAAACTTTTCGGTTATAATATCAGGCGAAACCAAAACATCGCCAATTTGCAAAATTGGCATCATCTTCTTTTCATTCATAATGTTTCTTTTATGTTTGAGGAAGTAGCCTACCAATCTATTTCGTCCAATCCCTGCGCCTTTAGGTAGGCATTGCAACGCGAAAATTGATGTTGGTCGAACCACCCTCCTCTATTGGCTGAAAGCGGAGAAGGGTGTACTGATTCGATAATACAATGACGATTGGTATCAATTAGTCGCTTTTTTGAACGTGCAAACCCACCCCAAAGCATGAAAACAATGTGTTCACGGTGAGCATTTAGTGCCATGATAGCCGCATCAGTAAAGTTAGCCCACCCCAACATTTGATGACTGTTGGCAGCGTGCGCACGCACCGTTAGCGTAGCATTGAGCAATAAAATGCCTTGTTTCGCCCAACGAGTTAAATCGCCCGATGCGGGTATTGGTTTTCCAAGGTCTTTGTTTATCTCCTTATAAATGTTTTGCAATGATGGTGGAAGCATTACTCCTTGCGGCACAGAGAAACTCAATCCCATAGCTTGCCCTACTTCGTGGTAAGGGTCTTGTCCAAGAATGACTACTTTAACTTTATCGAAAGGACAAAGATTGAAGGCATTAAAAATTAATTTTCCTGGTGGAAAACATTGATATTGACCATATTCTTGCCGCACACTTTCGGTTAGTTTTGCAAAATAAGGCTTACTAAATTCAGCTTCTAAATACTGTTTCCACGATGCTTCTATATCAACCATAATGCTCTTAAAAACAATTCAGCCCCAATGGAGTTTGCGTTCCAATGGGGCTAAACCTATCTTTTGTTTATTTATCTTCTATCAAGCACTCGCCTGTCATTTCCTTTGGTTGCTCCAATCCCATGATGTGGAGAATAGAAGGAGCCACGTCAGCCAAACGACCAGGTTTTACATGTGCCGAATTGTTGTCAGTAACGTAAATAAAAGGTACTGGATTCAACGAGTGAGCGGTATTTGGTGTTCCGTCTTCGTTCAATGCGTTATCAGCATTTCCATGGTCTGCAATGATGATTGCTTCATAATCGTTGGCTTTTGCAGCCTCAATCACGTCTTTCACGCAGTTATCTACCGCATAAACTGCCTTCGCAATCGCATTCATAACACCTGTATGACCGACCATATCGCCGTTTGCAAAGTTCACAACGATAAAGTCATACTTGTTTGTATTGATTGCTTCCACCAATTTATCCTTTACTTCGTAAGCACTCATTTCTGGTTTCAAGTCGTAAGTAGCCACCTTTGGCGAAGCTACCAAGATGCGGTCTTCATCTTTATAAGGCTCTTCACGACCACCATTGAAGAAGAATGTAACGTGAGCATACTTCTCGGTTTCAGCCGTATGCAATTGTTTTTTGCCTTGAGCACTCAAATATTCGCCCAAAGTCATGGTTACATTTTCTTTTGGGAAGAGGATATGAACGCCCTTAAAACTTGCATCGTATGGAGTCATACAATAGTATTGCAAACCTTTGATAGTGTGCATACCTTGTTCAGCCATATCCTCTTGTGTCAAAACATAAGTCAATTCCTTTGCACGGTCGTTGCGGAAATTGAAGAAAATAACCACATCGCCTTCAGCAATAGTACCATTTACACTTTCGTTGGTAATTGGTTTGATAAATTCATCGGTTACTCCGTCGGCATAGCTTTCCTCAACTGCTTTTACCATATCGGCTGCTTTCTTTCCCTTACCTTCTACAATAAGGTCGTAAGCCTCCTTAACTCGCTCCCAACGCTTATCTCTATCCATTGCGTAGAAGCGTCCAATGATAGATGCAATATGCGCATCGTTCTTGTCGCACACGCTCTGAATGTCCTTGATAAAACCTGCACCGCTCTTTGGGTCGGTATCTCGTCCGTCCATAAAGCAATGAACATAAACGTCTTTCAAGCCATATTCCTTACCAATTTCAATAAGTTTATGAAGATGTTCCAATGAAGAGTGAACGCCACCATTAGACGTTAAACCCATTAAATGAAGCTTTTTGCCTTCTTTTTGAGCGTAACTATAAGCGTTGATAATTTCTTGATTCTTCAGAATATCACCACTTTGGCACGCTTTATTAATCTTAACTAAATCCTGATAAACAATTCGTCCAGCACCAATGTTAAGGTGTCCAACTTCCGAGTTGCCCATTTGTCCGTCTGGCAGACCCACGTTTTCGCCCGAAGCCTCTAAGTATGAATGTGCTGAAACTGCATTTAAATAATCTAAGTAAGGAGTTGGTGTATTAAAAATCACGTCTTCCTTACCATGTTTCCCGAGACCCCAACCATCGAGAATCATCAGAAGTGCTTTCTTTGCCATAATTATTTTATTCTTTTTTTACCTATTTTGTGAGCCACAAAGGTACTGAAAAATCTCCTAAAATACGAATAAACCAACCATTTAAGTCTCTTTCGTTCTGCATTATTTATCTGTGTCAAGGCTTTGCAATATGGAGTTGGCAAGTAAAGCATTGAGATGATATTATTTTATAAGTCCTTGTCTACTTAAAACTACTGTAAAATATAGTAGGGAAAATTCAACTATCGCAAATTTTGAGACAGTTGAAATAGAGAAGAACTAACCACACGAGCAAAATAAACCGAAAGGTTTTACTCTAAATAGATGCACGCAGGGAACAAAAACTTTATAGTTCTGCGTTTTTTTGAATACCAAATCCATTTTGGCATTGTTTTCATTACTCGGATAATTTCCTTGTCTATCAATGGGTCTAAACCTCGAATTATCTTAAAACTGGACGTTTTTCCACTGCGATGTATCTTAAATGAAACAATAATTCTTCCTGCAATATTAGCATCAGCATACTCTGGTGGATATTGAATGTGCGCCTTTATATATTCTTGCAGATTGCCAGGAAACTTCACACAATATTCATCTTGCCAAATTGTTAGCGTGTCGCCTGGCTCCAAGCTAATATTGGTTGTGTTATTTGCTGCTATTGAACTGCAACAAAGTAGCATTCCGAAGATAAGATTTAGTATTTTTCTCATATTAATATAACAGTTTTATGAGCCGTTTATTGTCTTTTGAAACCTCTATATATTGTTTTAAAAAGCGTGAAACATTCAGTTTTGTAAAGTATTGAAAACAAGAAGATTATGAAAACCTATTGTTTTGAACAATAAAAAAGCCTATTTTGAACTTCAAAACAGGCTCTTTTGTATGAGATACTATTTATTTGCGTGTTTCACGCAAACATGAATTGCGTTTAGAATACTTAGGTCGCATACATTTTATTCTGCAATAATTTGTACGTTCTTAAAGTTTTGAGCTAATCCTTTTACATAAGTTTCTTCGTCCCCCTTATCAACACGGATAGTTTTTAAGTTCGTGTTTCCATAGAACAGCGCATACTCGTGGTTGTCCATGAAAGCACCATTTTTCAAATCGATACTTTCCAATGTAGGTATGTAAGTTAAATCAATATCACCGATGATATTATTTTGGGTAAAGTCGATTTTTGTAAGTTTGTTTTTGCTGATGTAGCAGCGGAACAACATAGGCATTTTGCTGAAATTGGCTTCGCTTATTTCATTGTCGTTAATGGTTAAGAACATCAATTTAGGAAGTTCGAAGTCAATTTTTGTAATTTTATTTTCGTAAGCTACCAAGTGTTGCAACTCCGGTAAGTTGCTTAATTTCAAACTATTAATTTGATTTTGTTCGATATACAACTTTTCGAGTTTTGGCAAATTGCTTACTTCAAGACTTGTAAGTGTGCTTCCTTTCAAGTCAATACCTGTCAGTAGCGGAAGGTCTACAAACTTTATATTTTTAAGTTGCGTATGGCTTGCAACGAAAGTATTGAGTTCCTTGAGTGGGGTAGGGTCTAACTCGCTGATAAGTGTGTTATGAATATCAACAATTTCCAACTTTGTGTTGTTTGTAAGATTAAGTGTAGCGAGTTCAGCGTTCTTGAAAACACGAATATCTTTTAGCTCCTTGAAGTTTGAAAGGTCTATTGTCTTGATGTTATTAGCACCGATGTGAAGAACTTTCAAATTCGTTAATTTATAGATAGGTGAAGCGTCAGCAATGTGATGGTAGTTTACAGCCAATGTTTCCAAATTAGTGAAGTACTGCAAACCCTCTAAACTCTTAATAGTTTTGCCCTCTTCAACTGCATCGTCTACCGAATAATCGAAGTCAAGTATTTTAACTTCTTTGGCTTCTGCGATAGAAATTTGACCATCTTTGTTTGTATCTGCACCAACTTTCTCTAAGAGCAGCTGCTTTAAATAAGGGTCAGTGAATGCAATTGCCTTGTTTTCATCTTCCACAACGGTAACTTCGCATACAGCTTCTGAAGAAATGTCGCCTTTTTTAGCAATTACCATGATTTTCGTAGTGCCAATTTCGAGTCCTTGCACTTTCCCATTTTCAACTTTTGCAACTTTTTCGTTGGCAGATTTCCAAGTCAATTGAGCATTTTGGGGGGCATCATTAACAGTTAAAACAGCAGTTTCGCCCACTTTTAGAGTTAATGTTTTAGGAGAAACTGAGATTGTAAATGATTCGTTTGCGTCGTTTTTGTCAGAGCAAGCTGAAAAGAAAATAATGCTGAGGAGCATTATTAGCATTGATAATTTTTCTTTCTTCATAATTGTTTTAATAATTCAGATTTTTAATAAAAATATAATATTCTTGTATAAAAGGTAGCTTATAAGTTACAAAAATATGAAAAAAGTATGAGTAAGCAAAATAAAGCTGATGTTTTGTATGTTTGTTATCCTCTTTTTTTAGTAGGTATGAATAAGCGATTTATTTCTATTCGGAATGAAAGTGTTCGTTTGCTTTGAAATATTACAAAAATAAAAGGTGCTTTCCGAGGAAAACACCTTTTATTTGTATCATTAAATATGTGAAAAACCCCCTTTATACAAAGCTGATAACACCTTGAATTTCTTCGGTTGGTGTGTCCTCTTTGTGTTCAGCAGTAGTCTTTAAATCTTTTATCATTTGCTTTGTACGCTTGTAAGTAGGCGTATTTTCAATGGCAAGGATAATGTCTTCGTTGTCCAAATCTTCCTGTGAGAACAAGAAAATGTGTGGACGACGCTTTGTTTTTCTAGCCTTGTTGCCACCATAGATACGCTCTCTGCGCTCTCTTCTTTCTGCTTCGCGTTCTTCTTCCTCTGCCAATCGGGCTGCTTCTTCCTGCGAGTGTTTCTTGATATGGTTGCCCATTCCGTCTACGTCCTTAATGCCAAAGCCTGTAGCAAGTATGGTTACTTTCACCTTCTTGTCAAGTTCAGGGTCAATTGCCAAGCCCCATTTCAGTTCAAAGTCGCTTCCAAAGCGGCTCATAAATTCATTTACATCGTTCATTTCCTCCATTGCTAAACCAGGATTCTCCTTGTTGTTGCTATTGAAGTTGATGGAAAGAAGTATTTTTTTAGAATTGTAAATGTCGTTATCATTGAGCAATGGAGAGTTCAAAGCGTCTTCAATGGCTTGTTTTACACGTCCTTCCCCTTCGCCATAGCCTGTACTCATGATAGCTACGCCGCCATCTTTCAATACCGTCTTAACATCGTTAAAGTCAAGATTTATCACTCCGTAAACGGTAATAATTTCGGCAATACTCTTGGCCGCAACGCTCAATGTGTCGTCAGCCTTGCCAAACGCATTGAGCAAGCTCATCTCTGGATAAATTTCTCTGAGGCGTTCGTTGTTGATAACCAACAGCGCATCAACGTGTTTTGCCATCTCTTCAACACCATCTAAGGCTTGGTCAATCTTTCTATCGCCCTCGAAGCGGAATGGAATGGTAACGATACCTACGGTGAGAATGCCCATATCCTTGCTTACTTGAGCAATGACAGGAGCGGCACCTGTACCAGTACCACCGCCCATACCAGCTGTGATGAATGCCATTTTTGTGCCGTCACTGAGCATAGCCTTAATATCATCGAGTGTTTCTTCGGCTGCTTCTCTTGCTTTTGCAGGTTTGTTTCCAGCACCAAGTCCCTCCTTACCGAGTTGTAAATGAACAGGAATAGGTGAGTCGTTTAATGCTTGTGCGTCTGTATTGCACAATACGAAGTTCACATCATGGATACCTTCTTTGTACATGTGGTTTACAGCATTTCCGCCACCGCCACCAACACCAATTACTTTGATGATTCTGTTGCTTGGTTCTTCTATGCCAAAATCGAGTATATCGCTTTTTATCGTGTTGTCTGCCATAATCTTAATTTCTTAGTTTTCTTAAATTTGTTATAAATCTTACCAATCAATTAGTCTTCTGGTTCTAACATCTGACCGCCAAACTCTTTGATTTTACGAGTGAATTTGCCCCAAAAACTATTTCGACGCTTTTCTTCCTCTTCTTTCTTTCGTCTTTCTTCTTCCTCTTCTCTGCGTTTGCGCTCTTCTTCCTCTCTACGTTTGCGTTCTTCTTCTGCCTTTTCTTTTTCTGCAGCAGTGAGAACTACGCCTTGTCCTATCTCGGTAGGTTTGCGAGGAGTAGTGTGAATATCGGTCGTAGTGGCTGTTGTAGCCTTTGTTGTTTCATCAAATAGCTTTTGGTCTGGATTGATAGCCGCTCCCGCACAGTTAATATCGCCTTTTGCTAAGAGTCCAAGAATGGTACACATCATCGCATTTTTTGCATTGATGTCGGCATTTGTAGAATTGATAGTTTGGGTTACAAATTTTGCAGTTCTTATTTTTTCAACATGGGAATGGTTTCGGAAAGCACGTTCCATGTGTTTCATGTTTGAGCCACCACCCGTTAAAACAAATCCGCCAAGGAGTTTATCTGCAAATTCTGATGGAATTTGGTAGATTACATTCTCAATGATTTCTTCTACGCGTGCTTCAATGACTTCAATAACTTTACGACTTTCAACTGAATAGTCTGCTGTAACAGGGTAAGAAAGATTGTTATCAATGTCGTTATCTTCGGTGTAAGCGCTTCCATGTGTGAGTTTTAGCTTTTCAGCGTCCTTCTCTTCCATTTGCAAACTTGCTATATCCTTTGTGATATTAGCACTTCCCAAAGGTAAAACTGCCAAATGTCGGAGTATGTTTTTGTAATAAACCGATACGGTAGTAGTTTCTGCACCAAGGTCAACGAGTACACAACCGCCTCTCTTTTCGTTTTCAGTCAATATGCTATCAGCCAATGCCAAAGGTGCTAAATACATCTCTGCAATGGCAATACCTGCTTTTTCAAAGCAACTATTAAGATTGTCGTAGAATGATTTGCGCCATAAAATATTTAAGAAGTTGCCTTCAAGGTGTGATGCTTTGATACCAACTGGGTCGATAGGGTCTTGGTTATCAACCTTATACTCTTGTGTGGCAGCGTCAAGAATTTCCTGTTCAGGGTAAGTCATATCACGATTTGCGTCCATCAATTCGTTTATCATATCGCTAGAAATGATGGTTTCGTTAGGAAGTTCTTTCACGATAACATTCTTCACACTACGAATGGACTGTCCTCCAACGCCAACATAGACGTGCGTAATTTCATGTTTGAGTTGCTTTTTCAACTTGTTTATGATGCTGGTTAAGCACTGTCCAGTCTTGTCGATGTTATAGACTACGCCCTTGCGGATACATTGTGAGGCGTCTTCCTTAACAACGGCATTCACAGAGATACTTCCGTCAAGGTTTTTCTTGCCAGCAATACCTGTAATCTTTGATGAGCCCAGTTCAATGGCTACTATGAATTCTGCCATACTATAAATTATTTTCTTTATTTTGTTCTTATTCAGTTACTTCCGTTGTACTTACTTCCTCTTCCATTTTTTGTTGTTTGAGGAGTTCAGCCTGTCGGTCTTTGTTCGTTTTTTTCTTGCAAATGATTTGATTATCAAATTCTACATTGATGTAAGAATACTTGTTCCACCCTGCTTGCGATAGTCCGTAGCGGTAGAACTTCTCTATACGAGCCAACTTTTTCTCTACAAATTCTGCAATACTCTTTTCGTTTGCGGCTTTGTTTTTCTTCATTGGCAGGTAGCCAATAAATATAATGTGGTCGCCAATGCGTGGTACGAGTTCAATTCCGTGGTCGTTACAAACGTGGATTTGCTCGATTTGGTTCAACCAAAATTCTGATTTATTAATTGCTTTCGCCAATGGCGCAACGCCATATTGTGCAAACCAATTGCTAATATTCCCTGATGCAATAATTAAATCGCTTGTATATTTCGAATTAGGCAGTATTCCGCCATTATCGTCCAAGTAGTAATCGCCACCACGGTTGCTTTTAATTCTGATGATAGGCATTCGTTGTGAGATTAAAATATTGACGTGTCCATTTTCAGTGATGTAGCATTGTGCTGTATCAACAAAGGGACCAACTTTCAAAGCTTCTTCTATTTTCCTTGGTTCAATGGTATTTAATTTTTTGTTGAGTGGATAAAGTTTTACTTTTTCAAGTATATGCTTTATTTCTGCGGCACTTAGGAATCCCGCATTGTTGGAATCGGAAATATTAATATCTACTTTTGAGCAGACACGTGTGGATTTATCAGGTGTATTCCACGATGTTACTGCCATGACAAGGTAGAATGCCAGTATGACATCCAATGCACAGAAGATTATTTTTTTCCAATTTGTGTACATTTCTTTACTTTATTCCTTGTCTTTTATCACCTTTTCAAGTTCGCTCATATAGTTGTCCAAGTTGCCAGCACCCAACACTACGAGTACATCGAAGTTTCTTTCTTTGGCAAAGGCTACTACATTGTCCTTTTCTATCATTTGTTTTTCGACACCTTCATCGAGGTTATCGTAAATAAGAGCTGATGTTACGCCTGGGATAGGCTCCTCTCTTGCAGGATAAATCTCCGTTAAAACAACTTCATCGAAATGGCTTAACGCTTTGGCAAAGTCCATGTAAAAGTCGTTAGTACGAGAATAAAGATGAGGTTGAAAAATCACTGTTATCTTTCTATCGGGATAGATTTCCTTTAAACTTTTCGCACTTTGGAGAATTTCTTTTGGGTGGTGAGCATAGTCAGACAATAAAACATGTTGGTCGTTCATTATCTTAAAGTCGAATCGGCGGTCTACTCCCGCGTATGATTTCATACCTTTGCGGAGTTCATCTGACGTACAACCACTCAATTGTGCCAATGCCATGGCAGCAATTCCATTTTCAATATTGATTGGAATAGGTTGTCCCAATTCTATATCGTTTATATTTTCGATAGGCGAAACCATGTCAAAAACGATAGTTCCGTTCTTTATTCTAATATTTTCAGCATGGAAATCGCCTTTCTCACGGCTATATTCATAAACCTTTACACCCCCTTGAACATTTGGTTTCATCTCCAAATCGGTGTGAATAACTAATGTTCCTCCCTTTTGAATCAGCTCTGTATAATGGCGAAAGCTTTCCAAATAAGCCTCCTTTGTGCCATAAATATCCAAGTGGTCAGGGTCGGTCGAAGTGATAACGCTCATGTATGGGCGCAACCAATGGAACGAACGGTCAAATTCATCAGCCTCAATGACAACGTAATCGCTACTATCTGAGAGGATATAATTCGTTCCATAATTCTTTGAAATGCCTCCCAAGAACGCATTACAGTCCAAATGGCTTTGGTGCATGATATGGGCGCACATCGTGGAAGTACTTGTTTTGCCATGTGTTCCTGCAAAACAAAGTCCTTTATGTGTTGTTGTTAAGCGTCCTAATACTTGCGCACGCTTTTCAATTTCAAAACCATTTTCACGGAAGAAAGCCAATTCTTTGTGCGAATTTGGTATGGCTGGCGTGAAAACCACCAAGGTTTCGTTTGCATTTTTACATGCTGTTGGAATTAAATCAACATTTTCTTCGTAATGTACACTGATGCCTTCCTTTTCCAATTGGCGTGTTAAAGCCGATGGAGTTTTGTCGTAACCAGCTACAATAAGTCCTTTTTGACGGAAATAACGAGCAATGGCACTCATACCGATCCCTCCAACTCCAACAAAATAAACTGCTTTAATGTCTTTAAATTCCATTCTTTTCTTATATCATAGAGCGTTTTCGCCCGATTTTATTTTTTATTTATGAGTTTCATTACCTCGTCTGCTATTACTTCAGCCGAGTTTTGCAAGCCCATTTTCTTAACATTTTCGCTCAGTTCGTTCAACTTTTCGTTGTCAGAAACGGTTCTTATCGCCATTTCCAAAAGCGTATCGGGAGCTTCAATATCTTTCACAAAGAGTGCAGCATTCTTGTTTACCAATGCCATAGCATTCTTTGTTTGGTGGTCTTCTGCCACATTTGGACTTGGCACTAAGATAACAGGCTTCCCAATGAGTTGGAACTCGCTGATAGAACTTGCTCCCGCACGACTGATAACCAAATTGGCTGCCTTGTAAGCTGCTCCCATATCACTGATAAAATCCATTATTTTGAGGTTAGGAATATTCTTTCCTTTCATTTCATCGAGAATGGATTGGTGGTAATATTTACCAGTCTGCCAAATAAATTGAACATTGCTGCCTTCTACCAAGTTAAGATGTTCCAACACAGCACGATTGATAGTGCGTGCGCCAAGACTACCTCCTACGAGCAAGATTGTTTTCTTGGTAGGATTTAAGCCAAACGATTTACGAGCTTCTTCCTCTGTTAGCGGTGTGTCCAATACGTTTTGTCGCACAGGGTTTCCTGTCATGATGATTCTATCGGCAGGGAAAAATCTCTCCATACCTTCGTAGGCGACACAAATCTTCTTTGCTCTTTTTGAAAGCAATTTGTTTGTAACACCAGCGTATGAGTTTTGCTCTTGTATCAAGCAAGGAATGCCCATTCGAGAGCATTCGTATAGGGTTGCACCACTGGCATAGCCACCAACACCGACGGCTACTTGTGGTTTGAAATCTTTAATTATCGTGCGTGCCATGCGTAAACTTTTCCAAAGTTTCATCAAGACACTAACGTTTTTCAATAGATTGGCACGATTGAAACCTTTGATAGGAAGACCTTTAATGTCGTACCCAGCAGCTGGAATGCGTTGCATTTCCATTCTGCCTTCTGCCCCTACGAATAATATTTTTGCTTCTGGGTGTTTTGCTTTTATTGCGTTTGCAATGGATACAGCAGGAAAGATGTGTCCACCTGTTCCGCCTCCGCTTATTATGATTCTTAACTCTTCGTTCATAATATCTTATTATTAACTTACAAAGTTAATCATTTTTTTTGGTTTGCTATAAAATCGGCGTATTAAAAATGTGAAAATAATACCACCCTTGCAATCTTTCGCAAAAGAAATACTTCTACCTTTCAATCGGAGGAATTTGGGTATTCGTTTTTCCCTTGCGGAGTTCAAAATAAAAAACCTATTGTTTTGAACGTTAAAACCTATTGTTTTGAGTCTTAAAATAGGCTGTTTTGTTTTTTTAAGCGTATTCTTTTATACTTCTTCAACCACTGCCTGTTTTTCTTTCTTGCGTTTTTGAGCAAATCGACTAATACTCAAAAGCATACCAACGTACATGCAGTTGATGATGGTGGAGGTTCCTCCCTTACTGATAAATGGAAGCGGCTGCCCCGTAACAGGGGCTAACCCCACGGCTACTGCCATGTTGAACAAGGCTTGTGTAACCAATAAAAAGGCTATACCCATTGCGAGAAAGGCAGGGAACGAGTTTTCGCACCTATTGACAATCTTGCCAGTTCGGAAAAGCAATACGATGTAAAGTAAAGCCACGAATGCTGCGCCTTCAATTCCCATTTCCTCTATGATAATGGCATAGATGAAATCGGAGAATGCTTGTGAAAGGAAATCGCGTTCGTTAGAGTTGCCAGGTCCTTTTCCAACTACATTGGAAGTAGCAATAGCAATGCGTGCGTGTCCGATTTGAGCATCTTTGTCAAGGTCGAAATCCTTTGGTGCTATGTATTTATCGTCTGTAAAACGATTGATACGTGCTTTCCATGTGTCGGCACGGTGGAATACTTTTCCAATCAGTGAGTTGTCTTCTTGGGTTTCTTCGGCTGCTTGTTCTGTAAGATTTTGTTTGTTACTCTCAGGTGTTTTGTCTTTACCAACAGCCATGACAAGGACAATCACAAACACAACAGCTATGGTTATCACACCCAATAGTTTTCCAATTTGTTTCATCGGAACGCGCCCGACAATCATCATTAAAAGCACTGTCAAGAAAGCCAACATTGCCGTAGAAAGGTTTTCCAATCCCATAGGTACTATCATGAAAAAGGATAAAATGATGATGTATTTGAACGCTTTTTTGTCAGCCCCATATTCTGTTTGCATGGCGCTAAGTATTTGAGCAACAGCTAAAATAACAGCTGCTTTCGCAAATTCGGAAGGTTGAAATTGTAGCCCCATAAAAGAAACCCAACGCTTGCGCCATTTGTTTCAGAACCTAAGAAAGGCAGTAATAAGAGCATACAGAAAGACAAAAACAATGCAAAAGGTGTCATTAATTTGAAGTAACGACACTTAATGTTCATGATAAAAATTAAAACCACAAAGCCAATGAAAATAGTTACGCCGTGTTTTATCAGAGGAGCCCAATAGTTTCCTCCCGTATATGATAAGGAACTTGAAGCCGAATAAACCTCAATTATGCTTATCATGCAAAGCAAAAAGAATATCATCCAAATTACTTTGTCGCCTTTGAATATATTGTTAAAGGACTTTAGCGTCATCTTTTTTCCTCTCGTCTTTTATGTTTTGGGTTGCTTTTCTCTTTATTTTATATTACTTTTTATAATGCGCGTGCCAATGTTTTGAACTGTTCGCCACGGTCTTCCATGTTTTTGAACAAATCGAAACTTGCACAACAAGGACTAAGCAAGACGGTATCGCCCGACTTTGCCATTTCGTAGCAGGCGTCCATGCACTCTTTCATCGAATGAGTATCGCGTACAGGTATGCCCAATTCATCAAAGTTTTCGTGTAATTTTTTGTTATCAGCACCAAGGTAAACCAAGCCTACGCACTTCTCTTTGACAAGTTCCTTGATAGGAGTGTAATCGTTTCCTTTATCTTTTCCGCCAATAATGAGGATTGTTGGGGTGCGCATACTTTCCAAAGCATACCAACAAGCGTCTACATTGGTAGCCTTTGAATCGTTGATATATTGCACACCAGCAACCTTGCAAACCTTTTCCAATCGGTGTTCTACGCCAGGAAAATCGCTCAAACTCTTACGGATATTTTCTTTTGTAATACCACTGATATTCGAAGCCAAACCTGCTGCCAATGAATTGTATATATTGTGTTTGCCCGTTAGCGATAAATCCTCCTGTTCCATATTGAATGGGGTAGGTGTTTCCAAGATGTATTGACCTTCTTCAATGTAGCCAATACTGCCTTTTTCTTTTAGTTCTGAGAAAGGATATTGCACAGCTTTTACATCAAACTTCTCTAATTCCTTTTTGATAACAGGGTCGTCGTTCCAATAAATGAAGCTATCTTCTTTGGTTTGATTCTGGATAATACGCATTTTTGCATCAGCATATTTCTCAAATTGGAAGTCGTAACGGTCCAAATGGTCGGGTGTAATATTGAGAAGAATGGCAATGTTGGCACGGAAATCGTACATGTCGTCCAATTGGAAACTGCTCAATTCTATCACATAATATTCGTGTGGCTCTTCGGCAATCTGCAAAGCTAAACTCTTACCAATATTGCCTGCCAAACCAACATCATAGCCTGCATTTTTGAAAATATGGTAGATGAGACTTGTGGTCGTCGTTTTGCCATTACTTCCCGTGATACAAACCATTTTAGAATTAGTGTATCGACCAGCAAATTCTATTTCGCTAATGATGTGAATGCCCTTTTCAATAAGCTTTTTCACCATCGGTGCTTCCTTAGGAATACCAGGACTCTTGATGATTTCGTCAGCATTGAGAATTTTTTCCTCTGTATGCTGTCCTTCCTCCCATTCTATAGCATGGTCGTTCAGCAGTTTTTTGTATTTGTCTTTGATAGATGACATATCTGAAACAAAAACTTCAAAGCCTTTTGTTTTAGCTAAAACGGCAGCTCCAGCACCGCTTTCACCTGCTCCTAATACTACTATTCTTTTCATTTTCGTCGTTCTTTTTTCGTCGTCGTGCAAGGTTTCACCTCGCTATATGTTGCCGAACTTTTCAGTTCTTACTTTATCTTATCTTTAATGTAATGATAGTTAATGCTGCCAAAATGATGGTTACAATCCAGAAACGAATCGTAATTTTGCTCTCATGCACTGCGGAATGAGGCTTAGTAATGAGATATTTACATTCAGGGTCGAGCTGTGAATCCTGCGTTCTGAAGTTATCGTGAATTGGAGTACGCTTGAAAATGCGCTGTTTCACTCCTCTTCGCTTGCCTAACTTGAAGTAATAAACTTGTAAAATAACACTTAAACTTTCGACAAAGAATATTCCACAGAGTATAGGCAATAGCAATTCTTTGTGAATAATGATAGCACCAACGCCAATAATACCTCCGATGGTTAAACTTCCAGTATCGCCCATGAACACTTGGGCAGGGAAAGCGTTGTACCAAAGGAAACCTATCAACGCACCAATGAATGCCATAAAGAAGACAACCAACTCCTCAGAACCTGGAATATACATGATATTCAGGTAGGCGGCATATTCAAAGTGGCTACTGACATAGGCTAAAATGCCTAATGCCACACCAATTATGGCGGAATTTCCAGCACACATTCCGTCCATTCCGTCATTTAAATTTGCTCCATTCGATACGGCTGTAACCACAAAAATAGTCATGATGACAAATAAAATCCAGCCTGCTGCGGTTTTATATTCGCCCATAAAGGACATTATTTCCGAATAATCTAAGTTGTGATTTTTAATGAAAGGAATGGTGGTTTTGAGGGTTTTTTCAGCCTCTTCACCATGTTTTACAACAATTTCCTTACCATTCTCGCTCTTCATTTGTAGGTTAATATTTGATTTTACATCGGGTGAAGCCCACAAAACCAAACCTACTATCAACCAATGGTGAACTGTCCAATAATTTTATACTTGCCTTTCAGTCCTTCTTTGTTGTGTTTGAAGATTTTAATGAAGTCGTCCATACCCCCTAAAAAGCCCAACCAAATCGTGGTAATAATCATGAGAATGAGGTAAATATTACGCAAACGCCCCAGCAGAATAACAGGAATGAGTAAGGCAACAATAATAATGATACCGCCCATCGAAGGTACTCCAATCTTATTAACCCCAAATGGTCTATACTTGCATCGCGCTGAACCTCTGTTATCTGCTTCTTCTTGAGGTATTTGATGAATTTTTCTCCGAACCAAGCAGAGATTATCAGTGCTAAAATCATTGCCATGATGGCACGGAAACTAATGTAACCCCACAAATGTGAGCCACTAATACCAAATTGGTCGAGCCATCGGAAAATGTAATATAACATAATGTTTTCTTATTTTGATGGGTTCTTATTCGTTCAAACCAAATATTTCGCGCACCACTTCATGGTCATCAAAGTGATGTTTTACTCCATTTATTTCTTGATAAGTTTCATGTCCTTTGCCTGCAATCAATACCACATCGCCTTTATGTGCCATCATGCAAGCTGCACGAATCGCCTCTTTGCGATTAACGATGGTCAAAACTTTCTTCTTTTGGGTATTGTCCAAACCTTCTAACATATCGTTAATGATAGCTTGAGGGTCTTCATTGCGTGGGTTATCGCTTGTAAGAATGACGTTATCGCTTTTCTTTACTGCCTCAAGAGCCATTAAAGGACGCTTGCCTTTATCACGATTTCCACCTGCACCGCATACAGTAATGATATGACCACCTTTGCCTTCCAACACTTCATGGATAGCTAATAGTACATTTTCGAGTGCATCTGGTGTGTGAGCATAATCGATAATCGCTGTAATACCATCTAAAGAAGTGATTGGTTCTAATCGTCCATTCACGTTCTTCAAAGCACTCAATGCCACTAAAATATCTTCTGGCTTTTTGCCAAGCATAACTGCTGCACCATAAACTGCTAACAAATTGCTGACGTTAAACTTACCAATGAATTGTACACCCACCTCTTTTCCATCAACTTCCAAGTACATTCCTTCGAAATGGCATTCTAAAAGATGCGCTTTAAAGTCGGCTGGACGTTTCGTTGAATATGTTTTCACAGTGGCTTTGCAATTCTGAACCATTATCATACCGTTCTTATCGTCGGCATTAGTAATTGCAAATGCGTCTTTACCTAAGTCGTCAAAGAACATTTTTTTGGCATTTCTGTAGTTTTCAAATGTCTTATGATAGTCTAAATGGTCGCGTGTCAAGTTGGTAAACAAACCACCTGCAAACTTTAAACCACCAATACGGTGTTGATGAATAGCATGGCTTGAACATTCCATGAAAGCATATTCGCAACCTTCTTCCACCATTTTAGCCAATAAAATGTTCAATTCTATTGGGTCTGGGGTAGTGTGGCTTGCTGGAACTGCTTTGTCGTCAATGTAATTACAAACGGTTGAAAGGAGTCCAACCTTATGTCCAAACTTGCGAAACATATTGTACAGCAATGTAGCGACAGTCGTTTTGCCGTTTGTTCCTGTAACTCCGACAAGTTTTAATTTGTGTGATGGGTCGCCATAAAATGTTGTTGCCACCTTGCCAACAGCCTCTTCGGTCGATTTCACTTGTATGTAGGTAATGTTTTCGCTAAGCTTTTCTGGCATATCTTCTACCAAAATAGCGCAAGCACCCAATTCTATTGCCTTGTCAATGTATTTATGACCATCGGTTTGAGTGCCTTTTATAGCAACAAAAAGATGGTCTTTTTCTATTTTTCGGCTATCAATATTGATACCAATAATGTTTTTTTCTGTATCGCCAACAATCTGTATTGGCTTTACATTTTTAAGCAATTCGTTTAATTTCATATCTTGCTTCTCTCTATATATTTCCCTTTTTGAACTCTAAAACGATCGAAAATTATGCAAATCGGATTTTGCAAATCATGCCTTTCTTTATTCTATCGCCTGGTGCTAACGACTGTTCAACGGCTTTACCACGCCCTGATAGAATTACTTTTATACCTCTGCTTTCCATGAGAAATACGGCATCGCGCGCTCCCATACCATGAATATCGGGTACAACCGATTTGTTTATTTTTTCTTTCTTATTAAATGTTATCTTATTATTCTCTACTTCGACAGCTCCCCAAATATGGTTGCCGAATGGGTAATCCCCATTGAAACCATTTTGAACATTGAAACCGAGGAATGAAAGTACATAATCGGCTGCTAAAAGGTTACCTCGCTTGGGAATAGGTAGCAATGAAGCGGTGGAATCTTTGGCATCTGTAACCGATAGTTTTAGGTTTTGCGCCATAATCCCTTCTGCTATATGGTGGAAAACAACACCACTCATGCCACCACCAGAGGCTGGAAGACCAGATTTTTGGATACAAACGATACAACTATAACGTGGTTTGTCGGCTGGGAAGAATCCCGCAAAACTCAAAAGATAGTCTGTTACACCATTTTTATAGCCCACTGCACCTTTCGACATCTGTGCTGTACCCGTCTTTCCTGCAACCAAAAATTTGTCAGAACCTGCTTTTTTGCCCAATCCTTCCGATACAACTTCAGTAAGAATGCGCTGCATTTGAGCAATGGTACTTTCCTTTGCAATTTGCTCACGCTGTACAATTGGAGGATATTCTGCCAATACAACACCATCTTTTATCACCTTTTTTACAAAGCGAGGACGCATCATTTTTCCACCATTTGCTATTGCATTGTAGAACGAAAGAGTTGAAATTGGTGGCACTTGCGACTCATATCCAATACTCATCCATGGCAATGCTGTTGCACTCCAATTGGTATATTGTCCTCGGCTATTCTTTTTTGGCATACGAATTTTGGCTGGCGAATAACCAGTGATAGGAATTTGAAAATCATCAGCCAAGCCTAAATTATAAATTCCTTGTACAAATTTCTCTGGATTTTTGTGGTAAAAATTGTCCACAATCCTACTAACACCGATGTTAGAACTATATTTCAAGCACCAAGCAATGTTAATGTGCCATAACCTCCGCGGCGCCAGTTGTGGTCTTTCATATCTCGCCCATACATATTCCATACGCCACCGCCTGTTTCAATGGTGTACATGGTATCAACGACACCTTCATCTAACGCTACCATCATGGAAGCAGTCTTGAAAACAGACCCTGGTTCAAGCAAATCGCTTACAGCATGGTTCTTAATTTCTCGGTATTGACCGTCTTCACACTTATCTAAATTGACAATTGCTTTAACATCTCCAGTCGCAACTTCCATTACAATGGCTACTCCAACGTTACCATTGATTTCTTGTAATTCCTCTAACAAAGCTCTTTCGGCTAAGTCTTGCATGCTGACATCAATAGTTGTAACAATATCCGAGCCGTCAATAGGAGCGTTTCGGTAATGCTGAGGAACTTATTTCTAACCTTTCTGCGGTTTTCCACACCATTTGTACCACGCAAAATGGAATCGAACGACATTTCTAATCCGCAGCGTGCTATATCTTTAGCACCATAAAGGTCGCCCACAGTGCGTTGTGCTAACGAGCCAAATGGGCGTCGACGTGCATTAAATTCTTCAACATGGAAACCACCTTTATTCTTGTTTAACTTGAAAATAGGTAATTTTTTAACGTCTTTATATGTATTATAATCAATGCGATATTTCCAAATTGGATAGTGGCGGCGTTGTTCTTTCAAGCCTTTTAAGAGGTATTCTTTAAATTCTCCAACTGTTTTTTCTGGAAAAATCTCTCCCAATCCTTTGCAGATGTAGTCAATACTATCCACAAAAGCCGTATCTTTACCAGTTTCTTTGAGTGTAACAAAGTCCATGTAAATCTTAAATTCGGGTAATGAACTTGCCATTAATTCGCCGTTAGCACTCAGAATATTACCACGAGTAGGTCGGATAGGAAGGCTATCGTTCTTTTGTTTTGAAGCTACTTCCAACCAATAGTCTTTTTGTACCAACATGATATAGGCAGATTTGCCAAGTACAGCAAGGGCTACGAGAGTCATAAAGCTTGCTATTATGACATAACGTGGGAGTACTTTTTTGTTATTAAATTTGCTCATATTATTATTTTG
The DNA here is from genome assembly GCF_000613345.1 of Prevotella disiens JCM 6334 = ATCC 29426. Taxonomy (GTDB): domain Bacteria; phylum Bacteroidota; class Bacteroidia; order Bacteroidales; family Bacteroidaceae; genus Prevotella; species Prevotella disiens. The sequence continues at coordinate 47,565 of NZ_BAIS01000006.1, forward strand.
TTGGTACGTTAATAATAAATGGTGGACGTGATGACATTTTTAACACACTGTCTTTTTTTGTTTTTAACAATTCTAAGACGTGGCTTTCTCTCGATTTTTCAGTCAGTTGGCTACTACTTGAGAGCGCTCTATATTTCGTGTCCGAAAGTTTATTTTCTAATTTATCAATTTCAATAAGGTCTTTTTGAACGCTGTATCGATTTGATATATATATAATGGTGAAAAACACCACGATAAGTATCAGCCAAATATTGTTTCTGAAAAGTTGTGCAGAGAAGATGTCTCCACCGATAATCTTCTTTAAAGTAAAGTTGTTCGACTGTGGTTGCTCGTCTTCTCGGGCTTGTTCTTCTATTGCATTCTTCAGTGCTTTCTCTTCCGCAGTTATTTTTTCAAAATTCTCTTGGGCTGCATTGTTATCGTTGCTTTCTTCTTTTGCAACAGATTTTGTGCCGTTTTGCGATTTTACATTGACTTTTTCTTCAATTTCAAGGTCTATTTCGTTGCCATCGTTTGCCACAGAATCAATGGATTGCCCAACAATTACATCTGTCTTGGCAACCTCTTCTTGTCGTTCTTTTATTCTGAAAATGGGCTTTGCAACCACTTCCTGAGTTTCATTGTTATCTGTAAGCTTATCGTTCATTTATATTTTTTCGGCTATTCTGAGTTTTGCACTTCTGCTGCGTGGGTTTTCTTCCTGTTCACTTTGGCTTGGCACAATCACTTTATTATTGATGAGCTTGAAAGGCGAGTTGATTTTTCCAAAGAAATCCTGTTCAACTTTTCCCTCAATATTGCCAGTTTTCATTATGTTCTTAACGATTCTGTCCTCCAATGAGTGGTAGGTTATCACAGAAAGTCGTCCGTTTGGCTTTAATACTTCACTTGCTCCGATGAGCATTTCCTTGAGAGCTGCCATTTCTTGATTTACCTCTATGCGCAATGCTTGGAAGAGTTTAGCCATTTCTTTTTTCTCTCTTTCGCGCTTAAACAAGGGTTCTACAACAGATTGAAAATCTTTTGTTGTTAAGATGGGCTTTGTTTTTCTACTATTTCCAATTGCCGCAGCTATTTTTCGTGAGTTTTTAAGTTCGCCATAGAGGTAGAACATATTTGCCAAATCTTCTTCCTCGTATTGCAAAAGAATATCAGCCGCAGTTTTGCCCGCTCGTTTGTTCATGCGCATATCCAGCGGAGCATCGAAGCGGAAGGAAAATCCACGCTCTTCATCGTCGAAATGGTGGCTGCTAACACCGAGGTCGCCTAAAAGTCCGTCTATTTGTTCAACGCCATAATAGCGCAACCAATTTTTCAAATATCTGAAGTTGGAACGTACAAACGTGAAGTTTTCTAATTTTTCAATGTTGTTTATCCCTTTTATGTTTTGCTCCGCATCAGCATCTTGGTCAAAACTATAAAGATGACCTTTCTTGCTCAAATGTGAAAGAATCTCTTTGCTATGACCACCCCCGCCAAAAGTAACATCAACATAGACGCCATCGGGATTTATGTTCAGCCCGTCAATACTCTCTTTTAGTAAAACGGGTACATGATATGTTTCTGCTGTTTTTATCATATTATCGGATAGCGTCAGTCGAAGTGCTCGATTCAAACGATGCGCCCATTATTTCTTCCAACGATTGGCTAAAATCTTCTGGTTCAAGGAAGACACTTTCGTTGTCATTATTCCATATTTCAATGCAATCGTCCATACCAATAAATTTTATTTGTTGGTTGATATTTGCCATTTTGAGGTACCGTTTTGGAATAAGAAATCGTCCGTTTCCGTCTAACGTAACGAACTCAACATCAGACACAAATTGGCGATAAATCATTTGGTCGCGGCTGTTCCAACGATTCAAACGGCTGCGAAGATTATCGAGCATTGTGTTCCAAACCGATTCAGGGTATATCACCAAACAAGGTTGGAAAACGTCTTTCTTCATAATCAACGATTCTTCGCCAGAGGTGTTCAACACCTTGCGGAAAATCGATGGCAAGAAAGCGCGTCCTTTTGCATCTGTTTTGGCTTCTATACTACCTAAAAATCTCATGTGTACTTCTTTATATTGGAATTTCGGTTCAAAGTTAAACAAAATTCCCCACATTTCACCCCTTTACTCCACATTATTTGTTTGAACTTCGTTTTTTTAAGTTATTTAACGTTAAAGTATTACTTAAATCAATCCTTACTTGATAGATAGAATCAGAAGGATAATCTTTGTAATCATTTGTTTATCAGTAAATGTGGTCAGGATAAAGCTGAAAATTTATGAAACCTTATGCGCAACGCTTTATTTTCGTGAAATTTGGTGCAATTGTGGCGTTAAAATTCTCCTTCTTTTTCGCTAAAATTTTCGAGAGAAAGTATCGCCCAAAAAGTAAACCTATTGTTTTAGAATGAAAAATAGGCACTTTTGGAGCTCAAAACAATAGGTTTTAAGTTTCAAATGAGTAAGGCTTGATTTTTAGCAGATTTGTCGTGAGCAAATAAAACGTGTTTGCTGAGCATAAAAATCAATGAAAATTGAGCGTGCGCAGCGAATAAAAAATCAAAAACCTTTGTTTCTTGCATTGTTCTATATTTCCTGCAATATTCTTCGAAGATTTTGTATATGAAAATCGTGTAAAATCACATCTTTTTTTGTAAAATTTTTGAATAATTCAAAAGGTTTTGTTATATTTGCATGCGTTTAAGAGCTCAAAGCGAATAAAAAGCACATAGCACCAATGGAGAAAACAATCGACATCGAGAAAATATTGCAAGATAAAATGGGTTCAAAAGCAAAATATGTTCCTAATTTTGTGGTGAATTGGGTAAAGAAAATTATCCATGAAGATGAGGTTAATAGATTCCTTTGGGAAAGCCGTGATAAGACGGGGACAGAATGGCTTACAGAATGTGTGAAATATCTTCAAATGACGATTGAGATAGAGGGATTAGAAAACCTTCCTGACAAAAACGATGGGAAACTTTACACCTTTGTATCCAACCACCCCTTAGGGGGGCAAGATGGCGTTGCGCTTGGCTCAATCATAGGTAAACATTATGATGGTAGATTTCGTTATTTGGTGAACGATTTACTTTTAAATTTGCCAGGGCTGAAACCTGTAAGCATTGGTATTAATAAAACAGGAAAACAAAGTCGTGATTTCCCACGAATGGTTGAGGCTGGATTTAGCAGCGATAATCACATGCTCATGTTTCCAGCAGGTTTGAATAGTAGAAAAATAAATGGTGTCATTCGCGACTTGCCTTGGACAAAGACTTTTATAACTAAAAGTGTTGAGTATAAGCGTGATGTTGTGCCGATACATTTTAGTGGACAGAACTCGGAACGATTCTATAAAATTGCACATTTTAGCGACAAATACATCAAAAAAGTGAACATAGCCATGTTCTTTTTGGTTGATGAAATGTATAAAAATGTTGGGAAAAAGTTTAAAATAAGTTTTGGAAAACCTATTCCTTGGCAAACTTTTGATAAAAGCAAAACACCAATAGAGTGGGCGAATTTTGTGCAAAATAAAGTGTATGAGCTTTAAAAAGTAAATGGAAAGCGTGCGATATAAAGCAAGAATATGAAGGAAGAAGAAATTATCCAACCCATAAGTAAGGAACTTTTAAAGAGTGAGCTTACTCCCAACAGATTGTTGAGAGTAACCAACAAGAGTCATAATGAAATTTATGTATTCTCGGCTGACGAAGCTCCGCACCTTATGGACGAAGTTGGACGATTGCGTGAAGAAGCTTTTCGAACAGCTGGTGGCGGAACAGGCAAGGCAAAAGATATTGATGAGTTTGACCTTATGCACAATTGCTGCAAACAATTGATAGTTTGGAATCCTGATAACGAAGAGGTTATAGGCGGCTATCGATATATCTTTGGTGGAGATTGGCAGTTCGGAAAGGACGGGCAACCTATCCTTGCAACCAGTCATATGTTTCATTTCTCTGACAAATTTCTCAAAGAATATGCACCTTACACGGTAGAATTAGGTCGTTCTTTTGTGTCATTAGCTTACCAAAATGCTCGTGCCAACTCTAAAAGTATTTTTGCTTTGGATAATCTTTGGGACGGATTGGGCGCACTTACTGTGCTAAACCCTAATTGTAAATACTTCTTTGGCAAGGTAACAATGTATCCATCTTATATTCGTCGAGGCAGAGATATGATTCTTTATTTCTTGAAGAAATTCTTTAACGATAATGAAGACCTCATTCTACCAATTAAACCATTAAAGATAGATACTCCTTCAACAGAGTTTGAACCGCTATTTAATGCCCCAAATTTCAAAGAAAACTATAAAATATTGAACCGAGAAATACGAAAATTAGGTTACAATATTCCTCCATTGGTCAATGCTTATATGAATCTTTCGCCTACAATGAAACTCTTTGGAACAGGTATTAATTGTGGATTTGGCGAAGTTGAGGAAACTGGAATCCTTATTGCAGTAGATGAAATTTTTGAAGAGAAGCGTCTTCGCCACATAGAAAGCTTTGTTATGCAACACCCAGAAGCGCTTCATCTCACCAGTGGAGCTAATAATTTGATTTATAAAGAAAAATAAATCAAACGGAAAAGATAATTCATGCAAAATGGAAATACCATAAAAAGCAGGACGAAACACCTATTTCGCCCTGCTTTTTATAGATTTTAGACCTTTTTACAACTCTATCTGATGAACAAAAGATTGACCTCTATGCCAAAAGCTTATTGTCTGATGAAAAAAAATAAACTATCTGACGAACAAGCGTTTGTTATCTGATGAACAAGAGTTCACGATATTTAGGCAATGTCCACATATCATCGCTCACAATCAACTCAAGTTTATCAATCTCATAACGTATTTCTTCCATTTTTACAGCAATGTTGTCGTGATAAGCAATGGCTTTCTCTCGCTGATTTTCTATCTTATTGGCAATTTTTCGAGCCTCAATCAACTCGTCAACTCCCATTTCTATCGCTTGCATACGTTCGGCTATTTCTTTCACAATCTTTACATTGCGTGCTGTAAGTTTCTTGGCTTCTTCTTGTCCGAATATCTTTATCATCGAATTAATGTTCTTTGCCAACCTACTTTGATAATGTGTTACAACGGGAATGATATGGTTCATCGCCAAATCACCCATAACTCTTGCTTCAATTTGGATTTTCTTTGTGTAGGTTTCCCACTTCACTTCGTTGCGTGCTTCTAACTCTTTGCGGTGCATTACATTCATGTTTTCGAACATTTTTACAGAGTCTTCACGCAGATAAGCATCGAAACAAATAGGGCAGACTGCCTCGCAATCAAGCCCACGCTTAGCGGCTTCTTGCTTCCATTCGTCGCTGTAGCCATTGCCATCAAAGTGTATTGGCTTTGAAATCTTAATGTCTTCACGCAAAATTTCTATCAATGCATTGTCTAATGGAGTTCCTTTCGCTGTCAAAGAATCTACCCTTTGTTTGAAATTTGTGAGTGCTTCAGCCACCGCAGTGTTAAGAACGATAAGTGCAGATGCACAGTTTGCTTCTGAACCAACGGCACGAAATTCAAATCTATTGCCTGTAAATGCAAATGGAGAGGTTCTGTTTCTATCCGTATTATCAATGAAAAGTTCTGGAATTTCAGTAATATCCAGCTCCACACCTTGCTTGTCTTTTATCGTGAAAATATCTTTTAAATCAGCCTTTTCAATGTGTTCTAAGATGTTAGATAATTGCTTTCCCAAGAACGAAGATATGATTGCGGGTGGTGCTTCGTTCGCTCCTAAGCGATGATCGTTCGTCGCACTCATTACAGAAGCCTTTAAAAGTGCGTTGTGTTTGTAAACTCCCATTAAAGTTTCCACCACGAAAACAATGAATCGAAGATTATCTTTTGCGGTCTTTCCACTCTTGTGTAGCAATACGCCAGTATCTGTTGCGAGGCTCCAATTATTGTGTTTGCCCGAGCCATTGATACCTGCAAAAGGCTTTTCATGTAGCAAAACGCGGAATCCATGCCGTGATGCTACCCTCTTCATCAGTGCCATTAATACCATGTTATGGTCTACTGCCAAGTTGCATTCCTCAAAGATTGGAGCCAATTCGAATTGTCCTGGTGCTACTTCATTGTGGCGAGTTTTGACAGGAATGCCGAGTTCTAAAGCATGAATCTCTAAGTCTTTCATGAACGTTTGTACTCTTTCGGGGATTGTTCCGAAGTAGTGGTCGTCCATTTGTTGGTTCTTTGCAGAGTCGTGTCCCATTAAAGTACGCCCTGTAAGCATGAGGTCTGGTCGTGCAAAGAAAAGGTCTTGGTCAACAAGGAAATACTCTTGCTCCCAACCTAAGTTGGTATGAACCTTTTTAACATCAGGATAAAAGTATTGACACACCTCCTTTGCAGCATTATTTACGGCTCTAAGCGAGCGCAAAAGCGGTGCTTTGTAGTCGAGCGCCTCCCCAGTATATGAAATAAAAATGGTTGGAATACAAAGCGTATCGTCTATAATGAACACTGGACTTGTTGGGTCCCATGCTGAATAGCCTCGCGCTTCGAATGTATTACGGATACCTCCTGAGGGAAAAGAACTTGCGTCAGGTTCTTGTTGTGCCAATAATTTTCCAGAAAACTCCTCCATCATGCCGCCTTTCCCATTCGGTTCGATAAAGGCATCGTGCTTTTCAGCTGTTCCTTCCGTTAGTGGCTGAAACCAATGGGTATAGTGTGTAACACCATTTTCCATTGCCCATTGCTTCATTCCTTTCGCAACTTCGTCGGCAATAGAGCGGTCTAAGCGTTCGCCACCGTCCATTACTTCCATCATCTTTTCATAAACATTCGACGGAAGATATTTGTACATTTTCTCACGGTTAAAGACTAACCTTCCAAAAAGTTCAGATGGTCGCACGTTAGCAGGGGTAATTTCTACAGGACGTTTTCTGAAAGCATCTTTTACAACTTCAAATCTTAAGTTATCCATATTCTTTTTCTTTCCTATTTTAGTTTCTGTGATGTGCAAATATAACTTTTTGATAACAAAATATTGTGTTTTTATTGGTTTTTAATATTTTATTTTTTAAAATATTTGACATAAGTCATTTCTGTGAAGTATTTGTAAATAATTTGCTAAGTGATTAATTTTATATTTTTCTTTATTCATTAATGACTGCTTTGCTTTAATTTTTGCAATAAAAAAGAGCCTATGTTTGCTCACGCAGACATAGGCTTTGCCACTTAACTAAATAACTCAAAAAATTACTTGACTCAATTCTCATTAGTAAATCTTCATCACGAGGAACTACCAATTACATTTGTTTGACTATTAACTTACTAATAACTATTTTGTCTTGTTTGTAATCAAAACTTTTCGAATTGATTTTACAAAGGTATGGATAAAAATGTAGAATACAAATTATTTCTATCTTTTTTTTACTGAATTATGAAAATTTATGTGTAACACCGCTCAATTTATTAATAATATGTTCTCTATTTCCTCTTTGATTTTATATTTTTTCTCTTATAATAAAGGGCTTTGAAAACTTTATTGCACGATTTGCATTTCATTTTGAAATTGGTTAAAATTACATTTTTCCTTTCTTTATGCAAAAATGCTTATTGTTTCGCCTTATTGATGTCTATCAATACCAGTTTTATTTCCTCGTAGGTGTAATCGCTTGGGCATAAGTCTTTGATTGCTTTTAATCCACTTTCGCTCCCAACTCCTTTTGCAATACGTTTGATGCGGTCTATTTTCTTTTCATCAACCAATTCTGTGATGCTTAAATCTCCACTTTTTACATATTTAGATAGATGACCATTAATGGTGCTGATAGCAAGTTTTCGTTCTTGTGCAATTTGTTCTACGCTTTTTCCGCTTCTGAATAAAGTGTATGAAACAACATGAGTTGGTATTTTTTCTTCCTTTATGGGCTTTTCTTTTTTTCTCTTTTTCCGTTTAGTTTCTATGTTTCCATCGCCTATTGCTATCAATGTTGCTTCTTGTTTGCTTCTTAAATAGGCTTGTGTCGTAAAGGTTTCGTCCATCATGTCTTCTAATAGTAAGCGTTTGGCAATGTAAGTTTGTTTTGTTTCTGCAATGTTTTCTTGCAATTTTTGCATACCCATTTGGTTGTTTCCCTCCACTTCCTTTGCTTTTTCCAATTGCATTGACACCAATTCTGTTAGGTTGCTATGGAAATAACGGGCGCCATTTTTCACTCTTTCCAAGAACTTCTCATCGTGCAAAGCACTTGCAGGCATGTTCTTTACAAGGGTTTCCCATTTCTCAGAAACTGCTATTATTTGTTTTTTCATGTCGTCCATTGTGGTTCGATGTAACGCAATGGTCTTTTGATACTTGTGGAAATATTCAACTAAGGTTCTGAATGTAGCTGACACGTTGTTGAAAATATCTGCAAAATTAAACATTTCTAAAAGCAAAAATCTGAAATATTCTTCTTTCAAAGCAGGTAAATTCTCAATACTTTGCCGTGCATTTACGTTTTGTTGTTCAATATATTGATTCACACGTTGGTCGTTGATGACTGCATTTTGGTTTAGAGTTGTTGCCAATACCAACCTTCCAATGTGCGGCAACGGCTCAATGCCACATACGTTTGTCCTGATGCAAAAGCCAATTGTGCATCAATGATAGCGTGTTCGAAGGTTAATCCTTGACTTTTATGAATGGTTATTGCCCACGCTAAGCGCAAAGGATATTGCCGAAATGCACCAACAACCTCATCTTCAATCTGTTTTGTCTTCTCGTTGAGCGTGTATTTCGTGTTTTCCCAAACGTTCTGTTCCACCTCAATAGCTTCAGTTTCGTTTGGACAAAGCACTAATATTTGGTTTTCATCAATATAGGTTATGCGCCCAATCTTACCATTATAATATCGTCCGTGACTATCGTTGTGAATGAACATCACCTGTGCGCCCACTTTTAGCGTTAGCTTATAGTCGGCAGGATAGTTTGTTTCGGGAAATATCCCTTGCGTTTCAGCTGTGAATGTATAGGCTTTATTTTTTATTTGTGCTAATTTTTGGTTGTTATAGTTGTCAGCTATTCTGTTGTGCGTGGTGAGTTTGATGTAGTTACTGTTCTCATCTTCTTTAAAATTAGGAAGATAGCGTGAGTTTAATAGCTTGAAATCCTCATTCGTAACCTTTCCTTCTCTGAAATGATTGAGAATATCTATGAACTTTTGGTCTTGCTGTCGGAACACTTTTGTGAGTTCTATGGTAACGTACTGTATGCGCTGTAAAGCCCTTGAACCAAAGAAATAAGGTGTTTCATAGTATTTTTTTAGCAATTCTTCCTCGTCTGCTGTAACCACAGGCGTAAGCTGTTGCAAGTCGCCAATCATTAAAAGTTGCACGCCTCCAAATGGTTTGTTGTGTTCACGAAATCGTCTTAACACAGAATCTATGGCATCGAGAATATCGGCACGCACCATACTGATTTCGTCAATGATGAGAAGGTCGAGTGTGCGAAATATTTTGCGCTTCTCTTTACCGTAATCAAATTTAGATTTTACTCTACTTTCGGGTATGAAAGGCGATAGTGGGAGTTGGAAAAACGAATGAATCGTAACACCGCCTGCATTGATAGCCGCTACGCCCGTAGGTGCTACCACAACAATACGCTTTGTGCTATGCTCCTTAACTGCTTTAAGAAATGTGGTTTTACCTGTTCCAGCCTTTCCCGTAAGGAAGATACTGATACCAGTATGTTCCACAAAATCCCATGCGTTTCTGAGTTCTTCGTTCTTTTCCATGATTGTTCTTTTATGATTTCCGAACAAATTTAGTAAAAAATAGTGAGTTGGACAAATATGGTGGGTTCTAAAAATTAGCTTTGTTTTAATTTGCTTTTCCTTTTGTGAGCAAATTGTCAATGAGTAAGGGCGCATAGCGAGCTATGCAACTGCACGAATTGGCGATTTGAACCAAAAATAAACCAAAGAAAAACAAAACGAAATCCATATCCTAAGTATATTTCTTGCGGTGGTAATTTTTAGAATCTACCATATGTAATTGATAAAAATCAAATGAATTGACACATGGCAATAAATCGGCAATTTGTGGAGTTTCATTTCTTTTCTGTGCCTTCAAATATTGTAATTGTTGTAACTTTGCACACACAAACAGGATAATGAATGACGGAGAACAAAGGGTTCTCTATTTAAATTTAGGAGAAAATAGAAATGATGACATTAATTTTAGTGGTAGCTGTAGTTGCTACAAGTATTTTTCAGGTAATAAAAATTAATAAGAACTTAGTTTCATAGTTTTATAGATATAGTGGATTGAGAAAGCAAAACCCCATTTTCGTTTTTCGAAGATGGGGTTGTTTTTTTAGGGTATAAACCCTTTTGAAATGCGAAAGAGCCTGTTTTGAGCTTCAAAATAGGCTCTTTTGTGCTTCAAAACAGGCTATATTGAAAAATAAAGTCGTTGGTTTATCTTTGTGAAAAAAAAATTATTTTATTATCCTTTGGCTTGTTAGTTCGGAAAATATCCTTATTTTTGCATCGTATATTAATGTGTACACTATTCGAAACAAAATGGCTTAAAGTCATATATTACGGAGGTAATTTTTAGAAACCACCTTTTATAAATACAAACCCATAAATTGAATAATGAAAGAAGTTAGGTGCTTACGAAAACTACTATTAATTATAGCTTTGGTGTTGGTACCATTGATAGAAATACATGCAGATGAATTAAACCAAAGCGAATTTCCACCGAAAAGTTCACCTATTGTTTGCGATACTTTGAAGCAAGCGAACGATACCATTCCCACTGAAATAAAAGATACTCTTAAAATAGATAAGATTTCAGATAGTCGCTTTGGTCGGATAGTGAGCTATACTGCTCCGCTTTTTGTAGCTGGTATGGTGGCTGGTGGGCAAGATGCTCATTTCCGAAGTCTACGCAATACCTATCTGCCACAGTTTCATGACCATTTAGACGACTACCTTCAATATTCTCCCGCAGCCGTCTTGGTTGGTATGAAAGCGTTGGGTGTAAAGGGCAGAAGCAGTTGGACACGAATGTTTTTGTCAGATGCTTTTTCGGTAGCTATTATGGCTGGATTAGTCAATTCGTTGAAAATGTCAGCCCAAGTAGAACGCCCCGATGGCTCAAATAAACGCTCTTTTCCTTCAGGGCACACTGCTACGGCATTCATGACCGCCACCATGCTCACCAAAGAATATGGGCATCGCAGTCCGTGGATAGGCATTGGTGCTTATAGTGTAGCCATAGCAACGGGCGCAATGCGTATGGCGAACAACAAACATTGGTTGAGTGATGTCATTACAGGTGCTGGAATAGGCATCTTATCAACAGAATTGGGCTATTATATTGGTGATTTGATATTCAAAAATCGTGGCTTATATTACAAAAGAACGGCAGAAACATTCGAGAAAATGAGCAAACCTTCATTTCTTAGTTTAAGTCTTGCGGTGGGCATTCCATTAAGTAGCTATGATATTGAAGGAGTAAAATTGAAAACCTCGTCAGACTGCATGGTTGGAATTGAGGGCGCTTACTTCCTAAATCCTTATTTTGGAGTTGGGGGTAGGACTTCGCTTAGTCGCATGCGTATTATTGTCAATGATGTTAAAACTGAAGATAATTCAGTTGATGCCTTGAAATTGGGCATAGGAGCCTATTTCTCTTACCCACTTTCTAATCGTTGGTTAGTGGGAAGTCGCTTGTTACCAGAATTTGTACATTATCGCCCCAACCTAAAATCCATAGAAACAAGTACTCATTCAAGAATAGGAATAGGCACAGGTCTTTCGCTTACTTATAAAGCCAGTAAAAGTTATGCCGTTCGTGTCCTATTTGATTACGACCTCCTGCCTCCAAATAGCAAAAAGAGTGGTGAATACATGCATTTTTTAGCCATTGGAACATCATATCTTATTAGCTTTTAATGAATAAAATCTTATTATTACGGAAAAACAAACCATTTTTATATCTGTAATAAATATGTAATAATTTTGTAGGATTTTGATAAAATCATAGTAACGATTCTGTAATATTGCTCTCGTACCTTTGCATCGTCAATAAAAATTCGATAAATAAGGAATGAAAAGCAAAAAAAAATTAGTAGCAATCGCTACGCTACTTTTGGTAAATTTAAATGCTATGGCACAAGAGATTTGTGGCATGGTGAAGGATTCTAAAACAAAAGAACCATTGATTGGGGCTACTATAGAAATGGAAGGGGGTAAACTTTTAGGAGTAACCGATATTGATGGAAAGTTTTTGCTCACCAATTTGAACGAGCAAAGCTATGTATTAGTAATTAAATATGTGTCGTATAAACCCAAAAAAGTAAGTGGCATACGAGCAGAAAAAGAAGGTAAACAAGTTCTTAATATAGAGTTAGACCAAGACGAACAAATGTTAGTCGGGGTTACGGTAACAGCTAATGGACGACAAACAACCCAAGCATCGGTTGTACAAATGGCAAAGAATAGTCCATTTATGATGAGTAACATTTCGGCACAAGAAATAACAAAAACACAAGATTCCAATGCTGGTGAAGTTATCAGACGTGTTCCAGGAATCAGTTTGATAGAAGATAAGTTCGTAATGGTGCGTGGCTTATCGCAAAGATACAATAACGTATGGATAAATGGGGGAGCTGTGCCAAGTTCGGAAGCAGACTCACGCGCTTTCTCGTTCGATATTATTCCAAGTTCACAAATTGATAATTTATTAGTGGTAAAAACTCCCTCAGCTGAGTATCCTGCTGATTACAGTGGCGGCTTTATCATCGTTAATACAAAGGAAATACCATCAGAAAACTCGTTTTCGTTGAGCCTTGGTGGTAATTGGAATACAAAATCGGCCTTTCAAGATTTTAAAAGTAACAAAGGTTCGAGTACAGATTTTTTAGGATTTGATGGTGGTTTACGTAGTTTAAAAGGTGGAATCAATGGGGAATTAAAGAAGTTATCAGGCGATTTGACCGACCTTTTGAATAACGGTTTTAATAATAATTGGTTAGTTAGGACTAAAAAGCCATTAGGCGACTTTAAGTTTTCTGCCAATTGGAACCATCAGTGGCATATTGGTGACAACAAGTTGGGTATGATTGCAGTGGTAAGTTATAACAACGAGTACCGAAGTTACCGAAACATGGAAAATAATCTTTTTGGAATTTACGATGCTCAAAACGATAAGGAAAATTATCTAAGGCATTCGAAAGACGAACAATTTAATCACAACGTGAGATTAGGTGGTATGTTGAATTTAACCTATCTATCTGCCAATGGAAATCACAAATTTCATTTAAAAAACATCTTTAATCAGCTCGGCAATCAGCGTTATACTTGGCGAGAGGGCGTGAATGCACAGTCGAATAAGGAAAATGCTGCTGAAGAGTACTATCGTAGTAGAAGTATTTTTAATACGCAATTGACAGGAAAACACTTGTTGAATGAAGACAAATTAGATTGGAGTGTAGGATATGCTTTTGCAAATAGAAGCATACCAGACCGTCGTCGTTACTTGATGGACGATGCTATTGAAACTGATAAAATGGGACTTTCTACTGGAAACGATATTTCTCGCGAATGGACGAAGCTAAATGAGCATATCGTTTCAACAGGAGTAAACTACAAACACCAATTTAATTTTAATGGTTGGGAACCATTTTTGAAAGTGGGAGGCTATGGAGAATATCGCACAAGAAAGTATAAAACGCGCGAATTTATTTACAATTGGAATGTAGCATACAATGAAATGCCCGCTGGATTCAGATATATGGATTTACCAACCTTGCTGAGCGATGAGGCTAACTTTGGTGAGAATAAGCTCCATTTGTTAGAACAAATGCATTTCCGCAATGATTATGACGGACACAACACCTTGGGAGCAGGCTACATTACGGTATCTTTGCCTTTTGGAAAGTTAGGCGTTTATGCTGGTCTTCGCTTCGAACACAACAATATGGAGTTGGTTTCGAACACAAAAGACACGGAAATAAGTCATGTAAGTACTTACTATAAAACCAATGATTTCTTCCCTTCTATCAACGCAACGTATAAGTTTAACGACAAACATCAGTTGAGATTGTCTTACGGAAGAAGTATTAACCGACCAGAATTTAGAGAAGTTTCTTCATCAGTATTCTATGATTTCGACCTCGCTTCCAATGTTCAAGGTAATCCAAATCTTACCAATGCTTATATCAACAACGTTGATTTACGTTACGAATATTACCCAAGCAGAGGTGAACAAATTTCTTTTGCAGCATTTTATAAGAATTTCGAATCTCCTATTGAGTGGACTTATACGGTTGCAGGTGGTACTGATTTGATATATTCTTACAAGAATGCGCTTTCAGCCAATAACTTTGGAGTTGAACTTGATATTAAAAAGACACTTGATTTCATCGGACTTTCTAACTTTAGTTGGTCGTTTAATGGAGCATTGATAAAGAGTAAAGTGAACTTTGAGAAAGGTGCTAAAGAAGAAAACCGTCCAATGCAAGGTCAATCTCCTTACTTAATTAACACGGGAATATTTTATAATGATACAAAAAATCAGCTTAGTATTGCTTTGCTTTATAACAGAATCGGAAAAAGAATCATTGGTGTGGGACGCAGCGAAGGCACTTCTTCAGGTAACGATGTAAATTCTCGTGTTCCTGATAGCTACGAAATGCCTCGCAACATGATAGACCTTACTGCATCAAAGAAATTTGGTGAACACTTTGAAGTGAAGTTAAGCATTCGTGATTTGTTGGCAGAGAAGGTTTATTACAAACAATTTGCGAACGTTACTTATCCAAATGGTGACCATAAAGAGATAACAGAAGTTTCACGTTCATACCAACCTGGACAAAACATAGGTATCTCTGCAATCTATAATTTCTAAGATAAAACTTAAAAAAGGAAATAAAATTCATAAATAAAATCTCTTATTTAAAAGCAAATATTATGATGAAAAATTTGAAAACTTTAGGATTCATGGCAATCCTTGCCGTAGCAACAGGATTAACCGCATGTAGTAGCGATGACGAAACTGTTGTAACACCAACCCAGCCAACCGCTTATCAATGGGGTACAGAGGGCTCTATCAAAACATGTAGCAACGTTCTGTTTACCAATGGCAAAGAAGATGCTAATGGAAAAGAAATCGGTAATGGCGACCAAGAATTCATTTTCAAAGGAAAACAAACCTTGAAGCGTGGTACCTATTTATTGAAAGGTTGGGTCTATATTGCTGAAGGATCTGAACTTACCATTGAGCCAGGAACGATTATAAAGGGTGATAAAACTACAAAGGCTGCTTTGATTGCTGAACGAGGCGGAAAGTTGATAGCCATAGGAAATCAAAAAGCACCAATTATATTTACATCTGCGCAAGCAAAAGGTAGCAGAAAACCTGGCGATTGGGGCGGAATTATTCTTTGTGGACGTGCTGTGAACAACCAAACGGAAATGCAAATTGAAGGTGGGCCTCGCACAAAACATGGTGGAAATGACAATCAAGATAATTCAGGAGCGTTGAGTTATGTACGCATCGAGTTTGCTGGCTTCCCATTCGAGAAAGATAAGGAAATCAATGGCTTGACACTTGGCTCAGTAGGTAGCAAAACTCAACTTGACCATATTCAAGTTTCTTACTCAAATGATGACTCTTACGAATGGTTTGGTGGTACAGCTAATGCAAAATATCTTATAGCTTACAGAGGTTGGGACGATGATTTTGATACAGACAATGGATTTAGTGGTAACGTACAGTTTGGTTTAGTAATTCGCGATTCTAAAATTGCTGATACTTCACAGAGTAACGGCTTCGAAAGCGATAATAATGCTTCTGGTTCAGACGTAAAACCTTACACAACAGCAAAATTCTCTAATATAACATTCGTTGGTCCAAAGATGGACAAAAGTTTTGTAAATTCTGTCGATTATATTAATGGTGGTACAATGAATCCAAACAATGGTTCAGCACTCGGAAAATTCCAAGCAGCCATGCACATTCGTAGAAATTCTCGCTTGAGTTGTTACAACTCTTTGGCAGTTGGTTATCCTATTGGTGTCATCTTAGATAATGAAAAGGGTGCAACCCAACAAGCAGCAACAGCTGGTGCATTGAAATTGAACAACATTTGGCTTGCAGGTATGGATATTGTTGGTTCAGATTACAACAAAATCTACAAAGATGAGTTGGTAACTGATTACAAAAACAAGGTAACCGACCCAACAAAGCCTTCATTCACATCAACTTTCTTTAAGGCTCAAAGTGGTAATAATATCTTGCCAACATGGGAAACACTTGTAGGAATGAACGGTTACACACCACTTGCAACAAGTCCTATCCTCAATGCAGCTTCATTCCAAAATCTTACAGGTTTCATCTCTGTTCCTTACGTTGGAGCTTTCTCTGCAAACGACGATTGGACAGCAGGTTGGGCTGAGTTCGACCCACAGAATGCAGACTATTAATGGGCAAGAATAATTTTTAACTGACATAATTCAATTTGTTAGGCAAGCAAGTGAGGTTTTAAAACCAAGTTTGCTTGCTTTTTCTAATATATTGTTTGAAAGACAAAACAGCCTGTTTTGAAGTTCAAAATAGGCTGTTTTGAAGTGAAAAACAGCCTATATTGATAGAATTTGCCGGATTCAGATTTGGGCAATACTATCATCTTATGATAGAGTCGAAACTGAAACCCAACGAAAAATTATAACGTTTGACAAAATGCACCAGTTATTCTAATTTCATTAATATCAGATAGTAAATGAATATTTGCATTTCTAAACTTTATTCTATTTGCAATTGGTAACTGTTACGATAAAGTTCACAAAAGCGAAAAATGCCCAACAAAATGTTGAATTTGTGTATTTTAAATTATCTGTTAAAGTTTGCTAACTTATAAATGTTTGATAGCAAATTTTCCCTAACCAACTAATAATTTGCTACTTTTGCATCGTTAATCAAAGATGAAAGCAAAAAGTCGTAACAACAAATTGTTGGCACGCTCAAAGTAATGAAAAAGGCAATGCCAATATTTTGAAAACGCAATTGATAATACTATAAAAAGCAAATATTAAAATGGTGTCTACAACCAAGGCTTTGAGGTATTTTTCAATAATTTTTCACCAAGAAGAAACAAAACATACAACTAATTAATAAATTTGCAACTAACATGGCAAACGAAACAAACAACAAAGAGTTCCGTATTGAGAGCGACCTTTTGGGCGACCTTCAAGTACCAGCTAATGCATACTATGGTGTGCAAACACAACGTGCAGTGAATAACTACCACATTTCTAACACAAGAATGTGCGACTACCCAGACTACGTTATCGCAATGGCTTACGTTAAGTTAGCAGCAGTTGAAACTAACCGTGAATTAGGCGAAATTGATGGCGCTATTTGCGACGCTATGGCACAGGCTTGCCGCGAAATTATTGATGGTAAATTCCATGAAGATTTCGTTACCGACATGGTACAAGGTGGCGCAGGTACTTCAGTAAACATGAATGCTAACGAAGTTATCGCAAACCGTGCTTGTGAAATT
Source organism: Prevotella disiens JCM 6334 = ATCC 29426 (assembly GCF_000613345.1). Lineage (GTDB taxonomy): Bacteria > Bacteroidota > Bacteroidia > Bacteroidales > Bacteroidaceae > Prevotella > Prevotella disiens. The sequence goes on from NZ_BAIS01000006.1 coordinate 65,101, forward strand.
CTCGGACACCAAAAAGGTGAACACAAATATTGCGCTCCTAACGACCACGCTAACTGCGGTCAATCTACAAACGACGCATATCCAACAGCTATCCACTTGGCTTTGATTCGCATGAACAAGACATTGGTAGAAAAACTTCAACTCCTCGTTGCTTCTTTCCGCAAGAAGGCTGAAGAGTTTAAGAAGGATATTAAGATGGGTCGTACACAACTCCAAGACGCTGTTCCTATGACAAGCGGTCAGGAATTCAATGCTTTTGCCAACTTGCTCGAAGCTGAAATTAGCAACTTGAACCAAGCTGCCGACATGTTCTTAGAAATCAATATGGGTGGTACAGCTATCGGTACAGGTTTGAATGCTGCTCCTGGTTTCCCACAAATCTGCGCTCGCAAGATGAGTGAGTTTACAGGTTACGCCTTCAAAGCAAGTGAAGACCTCGTTGCAGCAACTCCTGATACAACCGATTTAGTAAACTACAGCAGCGCAATGAAGCGTTTGGCAGTTAAACTTTCTAAGATTTGCAACGACCTTCGTCTTATGGCATCTGGTCCTCGTTGTGGTCTTCACGAAATCAACTTGCCTCCAATGGCTCCAGGTTCAAGTATCATGCCAGGTAAGGTAAACCCTGTTATTCCTGAAATTACTAACCAAACATGCTTCAAGGTAATTGGTAACGACACAACTGTAATGATGGCTGCAGAAGCTGGTCAATTGCAATTGAACGTAATGGAACCAGTTATCATGCAATGCTTGGTAGAAGATATTACATGGATGGGCAACGCTATGGATACTCTCCGTGAGAAGTGCATCGATGGTATCACTGTAAACCGTGAACATAACGCTGAAACTGTAAAGAATTCTATCGGTATCGTAACTGCTCTTAACCCATACATCGGCTATAAGAACAGCACAAAGATTGCTAAGGAAGCACTCGAAACAGGTGGTTCTGTTTACGACCTTGTACTCGCAAAGGGTGTTCTTGCAAAAGAACAACTCGACCAAATTCTTTCACCAGAACACATGTTGGATTCAGAAGAAAGAGTAAAGTAAGCTGAAAATAATAATTATATTATTATAAACAAAAAAGTTCCATGCAAACCAGCATGGAACTTTTTTTTATTTATCTTATTGCTACTGAGCCATATACTTTTAAAATATCGCTCCAAATTTAATTAAAAATAGGGCATAAAAAATGCCCCGTTAAAGGTCGAGGCAAACCTAATGTTTTCACAACGGAATAATCCTTATTGTGAATGCTTTAAAATTAGTATTGCAAAAATACGCTTTTTTATGACATTTGCAAACTTTTTTATGTTAAATGTTGCTATTTAAAATGTTTTTCGTAATTTTACACAAAACATTAATACGTTAATCATGAAGAAAATCTTAGGTTTAGATTTGGGAACCACAAGCATTGGTTGGGCTTTAGTGAATGAAGCAGAAACCGAAAGTGAAAAATCGTCTATTATCCGTCTTGGAGTAAGAGTAAATCCATTGACAATAGATGAGAAAGGTAATTTTGAAAAGGGAAAAGCAATTACTACCAATTCTGATAGACAACAGCGACATAGTGCGAGAATAAATCTTCAACGCTATAAATTGCGTAGACAAAATCTTTGTGATTGTTTACAAATAGGAGGTTTACTCGGTTCAGAATCTATGTATGAAGAAGGAAAAGAATCGACTTTTGAAACTTATAAACTTCGTGCTAAAGCTGCAACAGAAAAAGTAGCTTTACACGAATTTGCCCGCATTCTGTTTATGCTCAATAAGAAGCGTGGCTATAAAAGCAATAGAAAAGCTAATAGTAAGGAAGATGGACAGGCTTTCGACGGAATGACTATTGCTAAGAAATTGTATGAAGAAAATTTAACTCCTGCTGAGTATTCGTTGCAATTGCTAAATAAAGGCAAAAAGTTTTCGCCAAGTTATTATCGTTCTGACTTGGAAAGTGAATTAAATAGAATATGGGAGGAGCAAAAGAAGTATTACCCTGAAATACTGACCGATGATTTTTACCAACAATTAGAAGGCAAAACTAAAGTCAATACAACTAAAATTTTCCTTGCTAAGTATGGCATTTATACTGCTGATTTAAAAGGATTGGATAAGAAAATGCAACCTTTAAAGTGGCGTATTGAAGCGTTGAATAAACAAGTTGATAAAGAAGTTTTGACTTTTGTCGTTAGTGATTTGAAAGGACAAATTGAAAAAACAAGTGGACTTCTTGGAGAAATTAGCGACAGAAGTAAGGAACTTTATTTCAATAAACAAACAGTGGGACAGTATGTTTGGGCTTCATTGAAAGAAAATCCACATGTAAGCATTAAGAATAAACCTTTCTATCGTCAAGATATTTAGATGAGTTTGAAAAGATTTGGGAAACTCAAGCTGCTTTTCATAAAGAGCTAACACCCGAATTGAAAAAAGAAATTAGAGATATTATTATTTTCTATCAACGCCCATTGAAGAGTAAAAAAGGTCTTATTTCAATTTGTGAGCTTGAACAGAAAAAAGAAAAAGTTATAATTGAAGGCAAAGAAAAAGAAATACTTATTGGGTCGAAAGTTGCTCCTAAATCTTCTCCAATGTATCAAGAGTTTAGAATTTGGCAGAATTTAAATAATGTTTTACTTATTGATACAGAAATAAATGAAAGTCGTCCACTCGACGAAGAGGAAAAAGCATTGCTCTACAATGAATTAAGCGTTAGAGCAAAGTTGAGTGAAACAGAAGCTTTAAAGACGATAAATAAGAAAGGTAAGCATTGGGATTTAAATTTTAAAGAGTTAGAAGGTAATCGTACACAAGCTGTTCTCTTTGAATGTTATAATCGTATTATTACACAAACAGGACACGAAGAATGCAATTTTAAGAAAATTTCTGCTGAAGATATTCGTCATTATGTTGCAACAATTTTCAAGAATTTAGGTTTCAATACAGATATTCTTGATTTTAATCCATCGTTAGAGAAGCATGAGTTAGAAAAGCAACCAATGTATCAACTTTGGCATTTGCTGTATTCGTATGAAAGCGACAAGTCAAGAACGGGTAATGAATCGTTATTAAATAAACTGGAAGCAAACTTTGGATTCCCTCAAGAATATGCTTCTGTGCTTGCCGATGCTACGTTTGAAGATGATTATGGTAACATTAGTGTGAAAGCCATTCGTAAAATTTTACCTCATCTTCATGATGGATATGATTATAGTGAAGCTTGTGAAAGAGCTGGCTATAATCATTCGGTTCGTTCGCTTACAAAAGAAGAATTAGCACAAAAGGTTTATAAAGATAGATTGGACTTGTTGCCAAAGAATAGTTTGCGAAATCCTGTTGTTGAGAAGATTCTTAACCAAATGATTAATGTAATCAACGCTATTATTGTCGAATATGGAAAGCCTGATGAAATAAGAATCGAAATGGCACGTGAGTTAAAAAGTAGTGCTGCTAAACGTGAAGAAAGAACCAAATCAATTAATCAAAATGCTGCTGAAAATAAGCGTATTACTGAAATTTTGCAAACAGAATTTGGCTTATCTTATATTAGTCGCAATGATATTGTAAAATATAAATTGTATCAAGAACTTGAGGCTAACGGATTTAAAACCCTCTATTCGAATACTTATATTCCTAAAGAAAAACTTTTTTCTAAGGATTTTGATATTGAACATATTGTTCCAAAAGCACGTTTGTTTGATGATTCTTTCGGAAATAAAACTATTGAAGCACGAGATGTAAATCTTGCTAAGAGTAATAAGACAGCTTTTGATTTTGTTAAAGAAAAATACGGCGAACAAGGAATAGAAGAATATAAAAAGAAACTTGATACGCTCTTAAAAGAGAATGCAATAAGTTCAGGGAAATACAAAAAACTGATGATGTCGGAAGCTGATATTCCTTCTGATTTTATCAATCGCGACCTTCGTAATACGCAATATATAGCTAGAAAAGCCTATGAAATTTTGGGTGAATTGGTTAAAACAATAACCTACAACGGGAAAAATAACTGACCGATTGCGTGAAGATTGGCAATTGATTGATGTAATGAAGGAATTGAATTTCGAGAAATATGATAGATTAGGTCTAACCGAAGTCATAGAAGATAGAGATGGAAGAAAAATAAAGCGAATAAAAGACTGGACGAAGCGTAACGACCATCGCCACCATGCAATGGACGCTCTGACCATTGCCTTTACAAAACCTTCTTACATTCAGTATCTGAACAATCTTAATGCACGAAGTGATAAGAGTGGAAGCATTTATGCAATTGAAACAAAAGAGCTACATCGTGAAAATAATACTCTTCGCTTCAATGCTCCTATGCCTTTAAACGAATTCCGCAAAGAAGCTAAACGTCATCTTAGTGCCATTCTTGTTTCAATAAAGGCTAAGAACAAAGTAATGACGCAAAATGTAAATAAGATAAAAACAAAGAATGGTATCATTAAAAAAGTGCAACTTACACCACGTGGAGCGTTACACAATGAAACTATTTATGGTACAAAGATGCGTCCAATAATAAAAATGGTGAAGATTGGAGCTGCATTAGATGAGGCTACTATAAATAAAGTAAGTAGTCCTACTATTCGTGAAGCCTTGCTTAAACGTCTTAACGAATATTCTGGTGATGCGAAAAAGGCTTTTGCAGGTAAGAATGCAATTACTAAAAATCCTATTTATCTCAATGCAGAACACACAAAGACTGCTCCTGCAATGGTGAAAATAGTAGAATGGGAAATGTATTACCCTATCCGTAAACTTATCACACCAGACCTTAAAATAGAAAAAGTTATTGACAACGGCATTAAAGAAATTCTGAAAAAACGATTAAAAGAATTTGGCGGAGATGCAAAGAAAGCTTTTAGTAATTTAGATGAATGCCCTATTTATCTTGACGAAGAAAAGAATATTACCTTAAAACGTGTCAGCATAGAAGGCGTTTTAAGTGCTATTCCTGTGCATACGCTGAAAAATCATGCAGGCAAGGAAATTAAGGATGAAGATGGAAAAGCTGTATTAGGTGATTACGTTCAAACAAGCAACAATCATCATGTGGCAATTTATCAAGATGCAAAAGGTAATTTGCAAGACAATGTAATATCTTTCTTTGAAGCTGCTGAACGTAAATCGCAGAATGTGCCAATTGTTGATAAAAACTTAAATCGTGATAAAGGGTGGCATTTCCTTTATACAATGAAGCAAAACGAATATTTCGTATTCCCTAATGAAGAAACTGGATTCGTACCTTCTGAAATTGATTTGATGGACGAAAATAATTATGAAATGATTAGCCCTAATTTATTCAGAGTTCAAACGATGTCAAGAGTTGATTACGGAAAAACCATAATTCGAGAATATGTATTTCGGAATCATTTAGAAACGATTCTTAATGATAATTTGAAACTTAAAGGCTTAGTATTTAAGAAAATAAAATCCTTAAAGGCTTTAGAAGGAATAGTTAAGGTTCGTGTCAATGCCATTGGTAAAATAGTAGCAGTAGGTGAGTATGATTAAAATCATGGCTTATGATAAAGAAAACTTTATGCTTCAGCAATCCTGCTTATTTGAGTTTACATAACGAGCAGCTTCTTATTCGTTTACCAGAAGTTGAAACATGTAAAGGATTGCCAGATTGTTTAAAAAAAGAAACAGAGCGTACAATTCCAATCGAAGATATTGGAGTTGTATTGCTTGACAATAAGCGTATAACAATCACATCATCGGCTTTAGAAGCTTTAATAGAAAATAATTGTGCTGTCATTACTTGTGATAGTAAAAATATGCCTATTGGTCTTCTTTTACCTTTATGTGGAAATACTACGCAAAATGAACGTTTCAGAACTCAAATAGACGCATCATTGCCAATAAAAAAACAATTGTGGCAGCAAACGATAAAACAAAAGATAATCAATCAAGCTAAGATTTTAAGTATTTACACCAATACTGACGTGGCATGTATGTACGTTTGGGCGAATAAAGTTAGAAGTGGAGACCCTGATAATTTTGAAGCTCGGGCAGCAGCTATTATTGGAAAAATATTTTTACTGATATTCCTAATTTTGTAAGAGGACGTGATGGTGAACCTCCAAACAATCTTCTTAATTATGGGTATGCTATATTGCGTGCAGTAGTAGCACGCTCTTTAGTAGGAAGTGGGCTACTTCCTACATTAGGAATTCATCACCATAACAAATATAATGCTTATTGCCTTGCTGATGATATTATGGAGCCTTATCGCCCATATGTTGATGGATTAGTTTTAGATGTCATGGAGTCAATTAAGGATTACAGCGAGCTTACAAAAGAGATAAAAATGAAACTCCTTTCTATTCCTGTACTTGATACAACGATAGGAAATAAGAAGAGTCCATTAATGATAGCTACCCAACAAACCACTGCATCGCTTTACAAATGCTTTAGTGGTGAACAAAAGAAAATTGCTTATCCTGAATTATAAACACAAATTGTGGAAACTTATAGATTTAGTCAATACCGAAGTATGTGGTTAATAGTATTTTTTGATTTGCCCACCGACACAAAGAAAGAACGAAAGGCAGCTGCTGTTTTTCGTCAAAATCTTTTGAAAGATGGATTTACTATGTTTCAGTTCTCCATCTATATACGCCATTGTGGCAGTAAGGAGAATATGGAAGTTCATACAAAGCGCATATCTACTTTTATTCCAACGTATGGTAAAGTTGGAATAATGGGGATAACCGACAAACAGTTTGAGGAAATAAAATTATTTTATGGAAAAAAGCCACAAAAACCAAATGCACCAGGAGCGCAATTAGAATTGTTTTAGCAAAAATAAAGTTCCACCTTTAACAAGTGAAACTTTATTTTGCTTGCATTTTTCTTTTCCTTGAATCTTTCGTAATACATCTATTCGTCAGTGTATTATACGATTTAGGATGGTTTTGCTAATGCAAAGATACTAATTTTAAAGCAAATCACAACCGTCGCTTTGTACTAACTCCATTGATTGGAGATGGTTTTGCTAATGCAAAGATACTAATTTTAAAGCAAATCACAACCTTTTAAACCTACCCCCGATGACCATTCTGGATGGTTTTGCTAATGCAAAGATACTAATTTTAAAGCAAATCACAACAGACATCACAAACGAATTTAAGTGATTTAGGATGGTTTTGCTAATGCAAAGATACTAATTTTAAAGCAAATCACAACATAATTAAC
>NZ_BAIS01000005.1 GCF_000613345.1 Prevotella disiens JCM 6334 = ATCC 29426
AAAGCGTTTGTCTTGAAAAATGGTAGGGCAGCGTTGTAAGCAAAAAAACGATAAGAATGGCATTCATTTATCATTTTATGGAGTCGTTTTTACTTTTTTATGGCACCGCCAAACTTTTTCTTTCTTTTTCATTTCGGTTTGCCAAAATTTGAGTACATTTGCAGACCAACTACTAATTTGAATAGAGATGCTTGAGAAAAACATACGCGAACAAATCATTGATTTGATACATCGACAGGTAGTACCTGCCGTGGGGTGTACCGAACCTATGGCGGTATCCCTCTGTACCGCACGTGCCACCGAATTATTGGGGCAGAAACCAGAGAAAATTTATGCCTATCTTTCGGCTAATATTCTTAAAAATGCTATGGGTGTGGGTATTCCTGGCACAGGCATGATAGGCTTGCCTATCGCTATTTCCTTAGGTGCGCTCATTGGAAAGTCGGAATATCAGCTCGAAGTCATCAAGGATTTGAATGCTGAAAGTCTTGAAGAAGGCAAGAAATATGTGGGTGAAAACCATATCGACATTAAATTAAAGGAAGGTATTACCGAAAAATTGTACATCGAAATGGTGTGCGAAGCGGGTGGAAAGCAGGCAAAAGCCATTATTGCAACCACACATACCAACTTTATTTATGAAGAAGCTGACGGCAAAGTGTTGCTCGACAAGCAAGTGGCAAAGGCTGACGGCGCACAAGGGGGGCAGAAAGACATTCAATTGAACTTGAAAATGGTGTGGGATTTTGCTACTACATCGCCATTAGAGGAAATTGATTTCATTCTCGAAGCCAAACGTTACAATATGAAGGCGGCACAAGAAGCCCTCAAAGGCAACTATGGGCATTGCGTAGGCAAGAGTATGGACAGACCATTGAGCCGTGGTATTTTCGGAAATAGCATTTATTCGCACATTATATCAAAGACTGCATCGGCTTGCGATGCTCGTATGGGTGGCGCAATGGTACCTGTAATGAGCAATAGCGGTTCGGGTAATCAAGGCATTTGTGCAACAAACCCTGTGGTAGTATTTGCAAAGGAAAACGAAAATACACCTGAAGAATTGGTGCGTGCTTTGACTTTGAGCCACCTTACAGCCATTTACATTAAGCAAAATCTTGGAACTTTATCGGCACTTTGTGGTTGTATTGTTGCCAGCACGGGTTCAAGTTGTGGTATAACCTATTTAATGGGTGGCGATTACACCAATATTTGCTATGCCGTTAAAAACATGATTGCCAACCTTACAGGTATGGTTTGCGACGGTGCAAAGCCAAGTTGCGCATTAAAGATTTCGTCTGGCGTATCAACAGCAGTACTTTCAGCTATGCTTTCAATGGAAAATCATCATGTAACTGAGGCTGAAGGTATTATTGACAAGGATATTGATAAGTCTATTCGCAACCTTACCAATCTTGGAAAGGACGCAATGAACTCAATGGACGAAATGGTTTTGGACATCATGACAAATAAAAGCAGTTGCTAAACGGCTGATTTTTAACATATAAAAGGTTCATTTGCGCTCGGCAAGTGAACCTTTTTAGATATACGACCGATAACGTAAAATATGCGTTCTTAAACAAATGAAACATTCAACGGAAATAAATTTTAGCAGAGCCGTACTCATTCTTTTGGTGGTTTTGGTGCATATTGTTCATTTTGGCACAACCTATCCTGCCGTAAAAGAAGCTATTTTGGCTTTCATGATGCCTGCTTTCTTGTTTATAACAGGCTATTTGGCAAACGTGGATAAACCTACAAAAGCCTTCGGACAATATGTTTTGCAAATTTTCCTACCTTATTTCATAATGGTAGTAGGCTTTTCCGTCTTGTCTTATTTCCTCCCTGTACGCGACAAACTCACCGAATTATCGGTCAATGCCATTAGCGAACGCCTCTTTGTAACCTCAATTGGTCCTTATTGGTTTCTCTATGTCATGCTCGGTTGTGGACTATTATATCGGTTGAGTGGACTGATTGTGCGCAATAAAGAACGTTCTTTTTTGCGTATTCTTACCTTTGGTTTATTGCTTTATGGGGTTTCATTCGTCGTTCCGCTCATGTCCGTGCAAAATGTCATGTACTATTTTCTCGGAGCAGCCTTGCGCCAATGCAATATTCAATATACAAATTTCATAAAACCATCGCGTTTTGCTCTTTTTCTATTCATCTTTATCATTGTTTTTTTAGGAGTTAGAACGTGGGTAAGCTTTGGTATCGTATGGGCTGTTTATGAATTTTTAGCCTTCACAAGTTGGCTTTCCACTCGCTTACCACAACGTTTGGAATATTCATTCAATTGGTTGGGTATGAACACTTTGCCCATTTATTTGTTTCACCCTATCTTTACACTCGCCAGCAAATACTATTTACCACTTTTTGCGTGGGACAAAACTGCAATTTGCTTTACCATTGTAACCTTACTTTTCAGTGTTTCAGGCAGTTTAATGGTGGCTTTCGCTTTGGATAAGACACATTTAACACAGTTGTTTGGGCGCAAAGCATTCTTTCGTAACATAAATGAAAAGCAATAAGTTCCAAGCTTTTTCAAAGAAATTTATTACCTTTGCAGTCTGATAAAAGAACAAATGAAATGAAAATAGAAGAGCAGATAACGACCGCAGCATTGGCTGCTGTGAAAGAACTATATGGTGCAGATGTACCAATACAGATGATTCAGTTGCAAAAGACAAAAGCAAACTTTGAAGGAAACCTCACGCTTGTAACTTTCCCATTGCTGAAAACCTCACGAAAGAACCCTGAGGAAACTGCAAAAGAGATAGGTGCATACCTTAAAGATAACTGTAATGCTATTTCAGATTACAATGTTGTCAAGGGATTTCTTAACCTTGTCATTGCACCAGCTGCATGGATTGGTCTGCTTAATGATATTCATGCCAACGAAAAGTTTGGCGAAAAGCAAGTAACAGCCGATAGTCCACTCGCTATGGTGGAGTATTCATCGCCTAATACCAACAAACCCTTACACTTAGGACACGTCCGCAACAACCTTTTAGGGTGGTCGTTGTCTAAAATTATGGAAGCTAATGGCTACAAAGTAGTGAAGACCAACATCGTAAACGACCGTGGTATTCACATTTGTAAGTCGATGCTTGCATGGCAAAAGTGGGGCAATGGCATTACACCAGAGCAGGCTGGAAAGAAAGGCGACCACCTTATCGGTGATTTTTACGTTGCTTTCGACAAGCATTATCGTGAAGAATTGGCTACATTGACAGCACAATTCCAACAAGAAGGTTTAGATGAAGAGGCTGCAAAGGCAAAGGCTGAACAAGAATCGCCATTGATGAAAGAGGCACACGATATGCTTGTAAAGTGGGAAGCCAACGACCCTGAAGTGCGTGCATTGTGGAAAATGATGAACGATTGGGTGTATGCAGGCTTTGATGAAACCTATAAAGCACTCGGAGTAGGATTTGATAAAATTTATTACGAAAGTAATACTTATCTTGAAGGAAAGAAAAAGGTAGAAGAAGGATTAGCAAAAGGTTTGTTCATTCGCAAAGAAGACAACTCTGTTTGGGCTGATTTAACCAACGAAGGCTTAGACCAAAAGCTCCTTTTACGCAGCGATGGCACTTCGGTTTATATGACACAGGACATCGGAACTGCTGAAATGCGCTTCAAAGACTATCCTATCGACAAGATGATTTACGTCGTAGGCAACGAGCAAAACTACCACTTCCAAGTGCTTTCAATCCTTTTAGACCGCTTAGGCTTTAAGTGGGGTAAAGATTTGGTACACTTCTCATACGGAATGGTGGAACTTCCAAATGGTAAAATGAAGAGTCGTGAGGGTACAGTTGTTGATGCTGACGACCTTGTAGTGTCTATGATTCAGAACGCTCGCACCCTTAGCGAAGACAAAGTCAATAAGTTGGAAGACATCACAGAGGAGGAAAAGAACAACATTGCACGCATTGTGGGCATGGGAGCATTAAAGTATTTCATCTTGAAAGTAGATGCTCGCAAGAATATGTTGTTCAATCCTGAGGAATCAATCGACTTTAATGGCAATACAGGTCCATTCATTCAATACACATACGCACGTATCCGCAGCATTCTTCGCAAGGCTAATGTACAAGGAATCAATATCCCTGCAAGCGTAGAAGCTAATGCTCCGCTCAACGAAAAGGAGATTGCGCTCATTCAAAAGATGAACGATTTTGGTGCAGCAGTGGCACAAGCAGGCGTTGATTACAGTCCAAGCGGCATTGCCAACTACTGCTATGAGCTTACAAAAGAGTTCAATCAATTCTACCACGATTACAGCATTTTGAATGCAGACACCGAAGCCGAAAAGACAACTCGCCTTGTTCTTGCTCAAAATGTAGCCAAAGTTATCAAGAATGGTATGGAACTTTTGGGCATCGAAGTGCCAGAACGTATGTAACATATCCCTATTTCCCTCTCGTTTCGGAGAGGGAAATCTCTATTAACATACTGGCTTTAAAAACACTGAAAACCATTTATTATCACACTAAACAGCAATAACGAAATTATGAAAAAAGTATTTTTATGCCTTCTTTTCGCTGCTTTTGCAGCCTTTCCTTGCAGACTGAATGCGCAAAGCGTAGAAGTTCCAGAAGGCACTGATACAGCTTTTGTTGAAGCAGTGGATAAGTTTATGGAGGTGTCGGGCAGTAAAACGACATTGAAAGCGCAATTTCCACTTATTATGAACAATCTTAGAAAAATGTTGAAAGATATTTCTGACGATGTGTTTGCTAAGATAGAAGCCAAGTTTCAAGTAGTTTTTCTTAAACAAGCAGTGGGATTTTATGCGCCCTTTTATGAGCGTTATTATACGTTAGAGGATATAAAAGGACTTATAGCCTTTTATGAAACTAACTTAGGGCGCAAAGTTGCGAGAACAAACCCTTCGCTTTCGAGAGACCTTTTTCAAGCTGGGGAACAATTAGGACTAATGGTATTGCAAAGCGTAGTTGAAGAATTGAAAGCTGAAGGGTATGATGTAAAAGATTTGTAAGACCTTTCCAACTCGCTGTTAGGAGCAAAAATACACTTCCATAAAACCTTTGGTTTACACCTTATTTATATATATAAGCTGATGAAACTACAAAACCCACCCGAAAATAGACACGATACCGTGTTGCCTTTACCTTTGGAAGTGAAGGCAAACGCATGGGCTGTAGATGCTGGTTGCTCTGGAAATCCTGGTGCAATGGAGTATCAAGGAGTGGATTTGGCAACTGGTGAGCATCTTTTTCACTTTGGTCCTGTGCTGGGAACGAACAACATTGGGGAATTTTTGGCGATTGTTCACGCTTTGGCATTAATGGAAAAGCAAGGCATTCGGGACAAAGTGATTTATAGCGACTCGTATAATGCCATATTATGGGTGAACAAAAAGAAGTGTAAAACAACCTTGGTATATAACGAAAAGACGGCTGAACTTCACAAAGTAATAGCACGAGCAGAGCAGTGGTTGCGCACCCACATCGTAACAACGCCTATTATAAAATGGGAAACAAAACAATGGGGAGAAATTCCTGCCGATTTTGGACGCAAATAACATGACCGATAAACGTTTTCATAGCATCGACGAAATAAAAAAAGAAGGATTAGGAACTTGCAAAAGTTTCCCTAATCCTTTCTTTTATACCCCTTCCGAAATGGCAAAAGCGGCAGTTTCGGCTTTTCAAGCAACGCTCCCAATACTTAAAGAAGGCAAGATGTTTGGCATTTTATTGGTAGAATATAAAGGTAAGATAGGTTATTTACAAGCCTATTCGGGGCAATTGGAAGGCGCAAACGATGATGAATTTGTGCCAGCAATCTTCGATTATTTGCAACCTGATGGCTATTTCAAAACCCACGAAGCCGAAATCACAGCAATAAACAAGCGCATTGCAGAACTTAAACAGGCGGATAATTTTTCCAAAGCCCAACAAATGTTTGCCGAATTAAAGGCGGAAGCTAACGAAACCATCTCAACAGCGCAAAAAGCAATTGTTGTTGCCAAAATGTTACGCGACAAACGCCGCAAAGAAGCCTTTGTTTCGGAACGTGAAAGCGAAGAAATGGTGCGCGAAAGTCAGTATATGAAGGCTGAATTGCACCGCACAAAGAAACGTTATGCAGCACTTCTATCTGAAGCCGAAGCCAAAGTAAATGATTTTCAAGCCGAAATTACGGAGTTAAAACTGAAGCGTAAGCGTATGTCCGACCAACTACAACGTTGGCTTTTCTCACAATTTACACTGCAAAACGCACTTGGCGAGCGCAAAGACCTCCTGTCCGTTTATCGTGATTACTACTTAAAATCGACTCATCACTCCGCTCTTGCCACCCGTATTCTTGCTACCAATAGCCAAAACACCCTTTTTCCACCCTCTGGAACAGGCGAATGCTGCGAGCCAAAGCTCCTTCAATATGCTTTTGAACACGACATGCGCCCCATAGAAATGGCAATGTTTTGGTGGGGAGCAGCCCCTAAAACCGAAATAAGACAACATAAAACATTTTATCCAGCCTGCAATGGAAAGTGCAAACCGCTATTAGAATGGTATTTAAAGGGTATGAATGTTGCGCCAAATCCATTGGAAACGAGCGAAGAACAAAGTCTAAAAATCATTTACGAGGACAACGATTTAGCCGTAATTGTTAAACCCTGTGGAATGCTTACCGTAGCTGGCAGAAGCCAACGCCAATCGGTTGAGGTAATTTTGCGCACACGTTGGAGCTTGTCAAACACGCCTATCATTGTTCATCGCTTAGACATGGCAACGAGTGGTCTATTGGTGGTGGCTCGTAACAAGGAGGCGCACAAGGATTTGCAAGCCCAATTCAACAATCGAAGCGTAAAGAAACGCTATACCGCCTTACTTTCTACCGCCTTATTGACCAAAGATTTGCCCACAGAAGGCACCATATCGTTGCCTCTTCGTGCCGATTTGTTAGACCGTCCACGCCAAATTGTAGACCACGAACAAGGCAAACCGGCTACCACTTATTATAAAATCATAGGTAAAACACCGCTCAACGACTCGAAAATAAAGGAAGCCGTGCGAGTAGAATTGCAACCTTTGACAGGCAGAACCCACCAACTGCGTGTTCATTGCGCCCATTTAGAAGGTTTAAACACTCCCATTCTTGGCGATACGCTTTACGGAACTGCTGCCGACAGATTGTATCTCCATGCCGAATACCTTTCTTTCGTTCACCCACGCACTGGGAAAGAACTTCAATTCCAATACCCAATGGAATATTAGAAACCACTTTAAAATTCAAAAGAGCCTATTTTGACGTCCAAAACAGCCTATTTTGATGTTCAAAACAATAGGTTTTAAAAAATTATACTTTTGATAGCACAAAAAAGGGAAGCCATTATGACTTCCCCCATTCTAAAAAAATAGTTATAAAAAATAGTTGATTATTTCAAAACACCGAGTTCTTTACCAACCTTGATAAATGCGTTGATACACTTATCTAATTGCTCACGATTATGACCAGCAGAGAGTTGGACACGGATACGAGCTTGTTCCTTTGGTACTACTGGATAGTAGAAACCTGTAACATAGATACCTTCTTCCAACATCTTAGAAGCATAAACTTGAGAAAGTTTAGCATCGTAAAGCATAACAGCGCAGATAGCACTTTGTGTAGGCTTAATATCGAAGCCTGCTGCCATCATCTTGTTACGGAAATAGTTTACGTTTTCAACCAACTTGTCGTGCAATTCGTTGCTTTCTTTCAACATCTTGAACACTTCAAGTGTAGCACCGATAATGCTTGGAGCCAATGAGTTAGAGAAAAGGTAAGGACGGCTGCGTTGACGGAGCAACTCAATGATTTCCTTACGACCAGTTGTGAAGCCACCAAGAGCACCACCAAAGGCCTTACCCAATGTACCTGTATAAATATCCACGCGGTCGTAAGTGTTGCAAAGTTCGCTAACACCATGACCAGTAGCACCTACTACACCAGCAGAGTGGCTTTCGTCAACCATTACGAGTGCATCGTACTTTTCAGCGAGGTCGCAAATCTTATCGATAGGAGCCACGTTACCGTCCATAGAGAATACACCGTCAGTAACGATGATACGGAAACGTTGAGCCTGAGCCTCTTGTAAGCACTTCTCAAGTTCTTCCATGTTTGCATTAGCATAACGATAACGTTTAGCTTTGCAAAGGCGAACACCATCAATAATAGAAGCGTGGTTCAAAGAGTCAGAGATGATTGCGTCTTCATCGGTAAGCAATGGTTCGAAAACACCACCATTAGCATCGAAACAAGCAGCATAAAGGATTGTATCTTCTGTCTTAAAGTAGTCAGAGATAGCAGCTTCCAATTCCTTGTGAATATCTTGAGTACCGCAAATGAAGCGAACAGATGACATACCAAAGCCACGTTCGTCCATTATTTTCTTAGAGCCTCGATTAAACGTGGGTGATTAGAAAGACCAAGGTAGTTGTTTGCACAGAAGTTCAATACTTCTTTGCCCTTTACAGTGATAGCTGCTTGCTGTGGGCCTTCGATTATACGTTCTTCTTTGTAGAGTCCAGCATCTTTAATTTCTGCAATTGTTTTGCAAAGATGCTCTTTCATTTTACCATACATAACACTAGATTTTAAAATTTACAAGTACAAAGGTCTTACTATTTTTTGAGAAAATGAACATCAAACTCTACTTTTTTCCTTCTAACCGATAATTTTATACAACATTAATACTTTTATTTTCTAAATTAAGCCAAAAAGTATATAACTTTGCGCTTAAGAAAATCAAAATCTATATTAAATAATAATATGAAAAATATTTTAGTAGTAGGCTCTACAGGTCAGATTGGCTCAGAGCTTGTAAGAGAATTACGTCGAATTTATGGTGGTAGCCATGTTGTTGCAGGTTTCATCAAAGGTGCAGAACCTACAGGTGAACTCTTAGAAGGCGGTCCTTCAGCAGAATGCGACGTTACAAATCCTGAAATGATTGCCGCAGTTGTAAAACAATACAACATCGACACAATCTACAATCTTGCTGCTCTTCTTTCTGTAGTAGCAGAAGGCAAACCACGTTTGGCATGGAAAATCGGTATCGATGGATTGTGGAATATCCTCGAAATCGCACGCGAAAACAATTGCGCAGTGTTTACTCCAAGTTCAATTGGCTCGTTCGGTCCAAGCACACCACACGATATGACTCCTCAAGACACCGTACAACGCCCTGGCACTATCTATGGTGTATCAAAAGTAACAACTGAATTGCTTTCAGATTACTATCAAAAGAAGTACGGAGTAGATACTCGTTCAGTGCGCTTCCCTGGTATTATTTCTTACGTTACACCTCCAGGCGGTGGTACAACCGACTATGCTGTAGATATTTACTACTCTGCTGTGAAAGACGAAAAGTTTGTTTGCCCTATCAACAAGGGTACTTTCATGGACATGATGTACATGCCTGATGCTTTGCACGCAGCTATTTCATTGATGGAAGCCGACCCAACAAAGCTCATTCACCATAACGGTTTCAATGTAGCTGCAATGAGTTTCGAGCCAGAACAAATCTTTGCTGAAATCAAGAAACACAAGCCAAACTTCGAAATGGTTTACGATGTAGACCCATTGAAGCAAGGTATTGCTGACAGCTGGCCTGACCGCTTAGACGATTCATGCGCTCGTGCAGAATGGAACTGGAAGCCTGAATACGATTTGAGCAGCATGACAGTTGATATGTTGAAGCAATTGAGCAAGAAACTCCTCTAAGATTCAAGCAAAAGCAATAACACAAACGTGTTATTAGTTGATATAACAGAGTCCGATTGCAGTTTGCAGTCGGACTTTTTTGTAGCTATTCCGTACAATTTTTACTTGCTTTATACAAAATTATAGTGAAAAAAGCACACGATTGCGAATTATTCGCTACTTTTGTCCGTGGTATGAAGTTTATAAAATACATTATAGCATTGTGTTGTTTCATGGGTTCTGTTTCGTGTTTTGCACAAGAGCACATAAACGTAGAGGATAGAGTGGTCGATTTAAATTCGCCTACTTTCGTGCCGATGGTGCATATTGGGAAAGCAAAAGTAGG
This sequence comes from Prevotella disiens JCM 6334 = ATCC 29426, assembly GCF_000613345.1. Classification (GTDB taxonomy): domain Bacteria; phylum Bacteroidota; class Bacteroidia; order Bacteroidales; family Bacteroidaceae; genus Prevotella; species Prevotella disiens. The sequence goes on from NZ_BAIS01000005.1 coordinate 10,070, forward strand.
GGGCGATAGTATTCAATATGTTCGTACCAACAAAATTTACATCTATCCACCACTCGAATTTAAGAACGACAAGCAGCGACAAGCCTATAACCGATTGGTGGCTAATATAAAAAAGGTGTTGCCAATGGCAAAAGAATGCAACCAAATTATATTAGAAACAGGAGCTTATTTGGAAACTATACCAAATAAAAAAGAACGTGCTGAACACATGAAGCGGGTGGAAAAAGGTATTAAAGAACAATATACGCCACGAGTAAAGAAACTCACTTATTCGCAAGGAAAGCTTTTGATAAAACTCATTGACCGTGAAACGCACTCAACAGGCTACGAAATTATACAAGCATTTCTTGGTCCTGTGCGTGCAGGATTCTATCAAGCATTTGCGTGGGTATTTGGTGCAAGTCTTAAAAAGCAATACGACCCAAAGGGAGCCGACCGATTAATTGAGCGCATTGTGTTGCAAGTTGAGGCTGGACAGCTTTAGTTTATACTTTAAAACTTCTACCTTTAAAGCAAAATCTGTTCGCTGTATCGCCTTATAATTCTTTCGTATGTTCCACGTCTAATATGTGTGCTTTCCTAAATTCGCCTGGTGCGCAGCCACGCATCTTCTTAAAAAACTTATTAAACTGTACTTGTGAAGAGAAACCACAGGCAAAAGCAACTTCTTGAATGGTCTTGGCTCTCCCCAAAAGGTGGGTTTCTACCTCCTTTATAATGTAATCATCAATGAGTTGTTTAGGTGTTCTACCAGCCACACGGCGCGTTATTTGTGCTAAATAGCGAGGGGTTACGTTGAGTTTTTTAGCATAAAAACGCACATCGGCATTTGTTTTATGGTGCATAGCAATGTCGTCCATAAGTTGATTGTACAATTCTAACGCTCTACTTGATATACTTTGCTGCGGAAAATCGCTACTATGGTCGAGCAATTGGTGCGCTCCCAAATTGGAATCAGCCGACCTTAAAATGAGCTGTCGCATGTATTCTTGCGCCAATTCAATTGCTTTTTCCATGTCATTGCCCATACAAAGATAGACCGCCACGGCAGAAGTAAACGCTCCACCAGCCCCATGTGTGATGCGGTCAATAAATCCTGGACGTGTGTAAAAGCGTGCTTTTGCTGAATTTTCTTCTACTAAAACATCGGTAAGCGATTCTGTTGAGATGACACCGCCTTGTAAAACAACAGATTGGCAGCCCAATTTCATGATTTTTCGTGCCAATGCTTCCAACTCTTCGTTGTTGTGCGTGGTGTTGGTTTGTTGCATATAGGCAGCACTATCTTGTCTTATGATGACGATACTGCTAAGTGGAAATAAGCAAGAAACCATGGCATCGACCACTTTTTGAGGCATCAATACGTTGCCTTTACTACTGATTACCACTGCATCTAAGACGACAAAACGTGGTGAATATTGCTTTAATAGTCGTTCAACCACCCATACTTGTTCTACACTTCTAAGCATTCCCACTTTAACAGCCGTAGGTTTAAGGTCGTTCAACACAGCATTGACCTGCATTTCCAATACTTCCGCAGGAATATCGTACAAGTGTTGAATGTCTTCCGTGTCTTGTGCGGTTACCGAAGTGATAGCCGTCGCCGCATAAGCCCCCAACATGGTGATGGTTTTTATGTCGGCTTGAACGCCCGAACCACCCGTACTGTCAGAACCTGTAATTGTTAATATGGTCGCTTTCTTTTCCACTTTTCTACCCCATTGAGCATATTTTGTATGTTCAACGTGTAGGCAAAATTAGCCATTCTTTTCATTTTATCCAAGCATTCTCGCTTTTTCCTCGGCGAAAGTGTGAAAAGTTTTATTACCTTTGCTGCATTATATGCAAAACGAAACGCCCATACAAGCCCTTCAAAAGCAAAAGTTACTCTTGCAAATGGAGTATTTTGCAGAAAAAGAAACATTTAGACGACAAACTGAAACTATTGGTATTCAGCGAAAAGTGAAGCGTGGCGATGCTTGGTTTCCACTAAATGTGGGCAAAAGTTATTATAATTCGCTAAACCAACGTGTCGTTGAGGTGTTCAGAACCACCGACCACGACATTGAACACAACTTTGAATTTGGTCGTCCCATTGGCTTTTTTACCATTAAAAAGCAACCAGATAATGGTACAAAAGAGCAGCAAAAAATACATTATTACAACTTCACAGGCACGGTTTCTTACGTGGACGGCGAACGAATGGTAGTTGCTTTGCCCGATTCTGCTCCCGTTATCGATTTGCAAAATACCGACAATTCTGTTGGTTGCCAACTCTCTTTCGATGAAACCTCTTACCAAATGATGTTCGATGCCTTAGACCGTACCATCAAGGCAACGCATGGAAGATTAGCCTATCTACGCAATCTTTTTTATTCAAACCAAAAAGCTGAACGCCTCAACTTTGCTCCAATACGTTTGCCGTGGCTCAATCCAACGCAAGAAAAAGCCGTAAACGAAGTGCTTTGGGCAAAAGATGTTGCCGTTGTTCATGGTCCCCCGGGAACAGGAAAGACCACAACGTTGGTCGAAGCCATTAACGAAACCTTGATGAAAGAGAGTCAAGTGTTGGTTTGCGCACAAAGTAACATGGCGGTAGACTGGATTTGTGAGAAACTCGTAGACCGTGGAATCAATGTTTTGCGCATAGGAAATCCAACACGAGTGAACGACAAAATGCTCGGTTTCACCTACGAACGACGCTTCGAAGCTCACCCCGATTACGACCAACTTTGGGCTATTCGTAAAGCCATACGACAGTTAAGAAACGGAAAAGGACGTGGAACGGACAGTTATCATCAGAAGATGGACAGACTGAAAAGTCGTGCTACCGAACTCGAAATACGCATTAACAGTCAGCTTTTTGGCGAAGCTCGTGTCATAGCATCTACCTTGTAGGCTCAAATAGTCGTATCATGGAGGGACAGAAGTTCTCTACGCTCTTCATTGATGAGGCTGCACAAGCGTTGGAAGCAGCGTGTTGGATTCCTATTCGCCGTGCCTCTCGTGTCATTTTTGCAGGCGACCACTGCCAATTACCGCCTACTGTGAAGAGCATAGCCGCCCTAAAAGCTGATTTAGGCAAAACTCTTATGGAGCGAATTGTGGAAAACAAGCCCGAAGTAGTTACGCTTTTGAAAGTGCAATACCGCATGAACGAGCAAATTATGCGTTTCTCTTCCGACTGGTTTTATCACGGAGAAGTGGAGAGTGCGCCACAAATAAAATATCGTGGCATATTGGATTACGACCACCCCATGCTTTGGTTCGACACAAGCGAGATAGAAGTGGGCAACGATGAACTACCTTTCACGAGCAATTTGTAGGCGAAAGCTACGGGCGCATTAACAAAGGCGAGGCTGAACTTACCCTGAAAACTTTGCAAGACTACTTTACAAAGATTGGTAAACAGCGCATACTTGACGAGCGCATAGATGTTGGTGTCATTTCGCCCTACCGTGCGCAAGTGCAATACCTCCGCCGTTTAATCAAGAAACGTGAGTTTTTCAAACCCTATCGTGCGCTCATCAGTGTGAATACAGTCGATGGATTTCAAGGACAAGAACGTGATGTGATTCTCATTTCTATGGTACGTGCCAACGAAAATGGCGAAATAGGATTCTTAAAAGACCTCCGTCGCATGAACGTAGCCATTACTCGAGCGCGCATGAAACTCATTATACTCGGAAATGCTGCCACCATGAGCCAACACCCTTTCTACAAAAGGCTTTTCGAATATATTCAACACATCAATAACAACGAATAAAAAATAGACAAACATGATACAACAAGATTATTTTCTCCGTTTAATCGAAGAGTTTGCCGTGGCATTGGCGAAGATGTTAAAAGTAAATCTTGACAAGCGCGACGATGCTTTAATGGATTTATACCGCCAATATGTGGGCGATTACACCCTCGTGCGCAACCTTAGTTTTGAGGAGTTACTCGACTATGCAACCAAAGAATGGAACGACCGAGAACGCATCGAGCGTTTGGAAATGGTTGCCGAATTGCTTTATGCCGAAGCAAGCTACAAGGCAAATCCCTTGCGCGATATGTTATACGGCAAGGCTTTCGAAGTTTTTTCCTATGTTGATGCCCACCACGGCGTTTATTCCATCGAACGAAAGAAGAAAATCAATCAACTTTCAGCTCTTCTAAAAAAATAATTTATTAGTAGACTTTAAGATAAAAGCTATTGTTTTGAACCACAAAACAGTAGCTTTATTTTTTTCGCAAAATGGGGACTTTACATCAAGCAGCAATAAATTTATCAAAGAAATATTTCAATAAAGTTAAGTTTTAAATTACAAAATGCGAACACAACTATTCAAAAAGCTAAATGCTGAAAGAAAAAAAGTAGCATTATTTAAATTTTAGCAAACTTATATCTATCATAAAGATAATTTGAACGACTTTTCGAAAGTTCGATACTAATTCTTTGCGATTGCCATTATCGAATTAATTCGTAGCCAAAGATTGCCCTACATAAAAATCCAAATTACCTTTGCAGCGTAAATAATTACAAATAACTTTAAAACAAAAAAATTATGAGTAGTCAAGTTATCATTTGGAGTTCAGTAATGTTGTTACTTTTGGTAGGTTTCATATTGCGCATTGCTATCACGGCACGCCTTACAAATGGTAATCAACGTATATTTGAAGTGTCAGACGAATACGATATTTACGATTGGAGCGACGATGAAGTCTAATTCGTCGTCATTTATAGGCGAAGCTAGCGGGTTTATCGCCGAATATGCAGCATGGCTTTATGGTTGTGGAGCAACTTGCGACCGCATAAAAAAGAATGTTGACCGTATTGTAAATAAGTGGAATTTAGAAAGCGAGCTTCTCATTATGCCTGGAAGCATACATTTAAATGTGTTCGACCCAACCACCAACCAGTCCAATGTGGTCATAAGACGAACACCGCACACAGGTATAAGTTTCTACAAAAATACACATTTGAGTAGATTAAGTTGCGTATTGCCGATGGACGTATGGAGCTTAGCGAGGCGAGAAAGGTTTTGCAAGAGATAGAAAAAGCACCTTTTACCAATAAGTGGGCAGTGTTAATCCTTACTTCTTTTGCTAACCTTTCGTTCTGCCGCCTCTTTGGTGGCGACCTTATTGCCATGATTATTGTCTTTGTAGCAACGTTTGTTGGTTTTAAACTCAAACAAATTTTACTCGAAGACGGTATGAATGTAAAGTTGGTTTTCTTGCTTTGTGCTTTCTTTTCGAGTGTAATTGCCACTTCTGGGCATATTTTTGGCTTAGGTGAAAAGCCCGAAGTAGCACTCGGAACCTGTGTGCTTTACCTCATTCCTGGCATTCCTTACATCAACAGCATTAGCGATTTATTGACGGGTCAATACTTGGTTGCTTTCAATAGATTTATGGACTCCATGGTTTTAACGTTTTGTTTGTCAGTTGGTCTATCGGTCGGCATTTTATTAATGAATCTTCAATTGTTTTAATAATTACCATTTATGACATTTTTTCTTGAGATATTACAAGACGCTTTCTTCGGTGGCGTAGCAGGAATAGGCTTTGCCAGCATTAGCAATCCACCAAAAAATGCTTATAAATATTGTTTCATCATATCGGCAGTTGGGCATGGCACACGTTTCATACTCATGAATAACGAGTACCATAGGTTAGGTTTGGTCGTGGCAAGTTTCATAGCTGCACTTACCATTGGGTTCATGACCGTAGGAATGGCACGCAAAGCAAAATGCCCACCCGAAACTTTTTCTTTCCCATCGCTCCTGCCTATGATTCCTGGAATGTATGCTTACCGCACAGTGGAAGGTCTTGTGATGTGTTTATCAACCGATAATGAAGATTTATTCAACCATTATTTGTATCTTTGCACATCAAATGGATTTACATGCGCATTCGATATTCTTGGAATGGTGTTAGGGGCTACGCTTCCAATTCTTATTCTAAATAATATTTCGTATAAGGTAACGCGATATACAAACTAAAATAAGGGCGGATAATGGAATTAAGACAGTTACGATATTTCTTAAAAGTTGCCGAGTTACTGAGTTTTTCAGAGGCTGCAAAAAACCTTTTTATAACACAAAGTACACTATCTCAGCAAATAAAACAATTGGAAACCGAATTGGATACTATGCTCTTTGAACGCAATAGCCATGAGGTATCGCTTACCGAAGCAGGCGAAAAATTGGTAAGATATGCTGAAAAAGTAGTGGTCGATGCCGATGTTTGTCAGCAAAAAATGACTGATTTGAAAGGGCTACTTACTGGCGAACTCAACATTGGAGCAACCTATACGTTCGGTCCTTTGCTTACAGAAACGGTGTTAGAGTTTATGAAACAGCACCCCAATGTGCGCTTAAACATTGTCTATAAAACTATGGCTGAACTTATGGATATGTTGCAACGCCGTGAAGTAGACTTTGTATTGGCTTTTAAACCTACCGAAAAGAATGACAAAGTGGATAGTCATGTGTTATTCAACAACAAACTTGTGGCAGTAATGAGCGATAAAAATCCGTTGGCAACACGTTCTTCGCTTACAATCGAAGACTTACAAAACTGCCAAATGGCAATGCCTGCACACGGATTGCAAGCCCGAAATTCGTTTGAAGAAATGACCGATGATGGGCTAAATGGGATTAAAACACGATTGGAAATAAACGATGTGAACATACTCTTAAAGCTTGTTGAAAAAAGTAAACTTGTAACTTTACTTGCTGAAGCCACTCTCCACGGTGAGGAAGGATTGGTGGGCATTCCCTTAGAAATGCGCAATAACGATATGGAAGGGTGTATTCACCTTTTAAATCAAGCCTACGTGAAAAATTCAGCACGCGAGTTTTGTAAGCTATTGGGTCAGTCGCGCGCTATCATGAAGTATTCCTCGTTATCAAAACTACTTTGAGTTTTAATTTTAAAAACGTAATTATTTACTTTAAAATAGATTATTTTGCATTGCAGAATAGTCTATTTTTTTTTCATTAGCACAGCCATAACGCTTTCAATCTAACGAAAATGGAATTTTATAGCCCAATTCAAGTTATATACTTTTTCCTTAAAATCTATTTTAGTTTATGGATTTTAGAACAATCAATATTTTAATCATTTTTGAAAGAGCCTATTTTAGAGTTTAAAACCTATTGTTTTGCCGTTCAAAACAGGCTCTTTTGCATTACAAAACAATAGGTTTGAAAAAGGTAAATATAACTACTTGATTTTCAGTAATATACAAATTAGTCAAAATTTCCGTTATTAATCAGGTTTGAAAAGGGAAAATGTGGTTATTATATTTAACCAAATCGTTCTATTTTTCGGTATTGATGATAAATGAATAGTGGAGCGTTTCCACTTTGTTTTGTACAATATGTTGCAGTATTTAGACTTGAAATGGAGTGGAACTTTATTTGATTAACTCGCTTTAACTCGTTGTGAATAGATTATTTGCTCGTTTTTTTGTATTTTTGCAATTCATGTACAAACGAAACTCACAGTAAGAAAGGTAAAAAATATTATGGCAAAAGACAGCAAAGGACTTACTCCGATGATGCGACAATTCTTTTCTATGAAGGAAAAGCACCCCGATGCGTTGATGCTCTTTAGGTGTGGCGACTTTTATGAAACGTATTGCGACGATGCCATAGAGGCTTCCAAAATTCTTGGTATCACGCTCACACGCCGTAACAATGGGGCAGCAGCGGGCGACGAGATGGCTGGATTTCCACATCATGCCTTAGATACATTCTTACCAAAACTCATTAGGGCTGGAAAACGTGTTGCTATCTGCGACCAATTGGAAGACCCGAAGAAAAAACGTGAAGAACTCAAAGGGAAACGGGGCTTGTCGGCAGAAGACAAAATGGTGAAACGTGGCATTACAGAACTCGTTACGCCAGGTGTTGCTTTGGGCGACAATGTGTTGAACTATAAAGAAAACAACTTCTTAGCTGCAGTTCATTTTGGAAAAGGAGCGTGTGGTGTAAGTTTTCTTGATATTTCTACGGGCGAATTTCTTACAGGTGAAGGTACATTTGATTATGTTGAAAAACTTATTGGCAACTTTTCGCCAAAGGAAGTGTTGTACGACCGTGTTCGAAAGAACGATTTTGAACAGCATTTTGGTACACGACTCTGCACGTTTGAGATGGAAGATTGGGTGTTTACTGACCAATCGGCACGCCAAAAACTATTGAAACACTTCGGAACAAAGAACTTAAAAGGTTTCGGAGTAGACCATTTGACCAATGGAGTGATAGCAGCTGGCGCAATCATGCAATACCTTGAAATTACGCAACATACCAATATCAACCACATTACATCGCTCACACGCATTGAAGAAGAGAAGTATGTAAGGCTCGACCGCTTCACTATTCGCTCGTTAGAACTCGTTGCACCGATGCAAGAAGACGGCACTTCGCTGTTGAATGTTGTCGATAGAAGCATCACACCTATGGGTGGACGTATGTTGCATCGTTGGTTAATTTTCCCATTAAAGGACGTAAAACCGATAAATGAGCGATTGGAAATAGTGGAATATTACTTCCGTGAGCCTGATTTCCGCCAATGTATCAACGACCAATTGCATCGTATTGGTGATTTGGAGCGCATCATTTCAAAGGTAGCAGTGGGGCGAGTGTCGCCACGAGAGGTGGTTCAGTTGAAAACTGCCCTATGTGCTATCCAACCAATGAAGTCGGCTTGTCTTTCAACCAATAATGAAGCGTTGAAGCGGATAGGCGAACAATTGAATCTTTGTGCGTCAATTCGTGAAAGAATAGAGCAAGAAATAAAGCCCGACCCACCACAGTTGGTCAATAAAGGCGATGTAATAGCAACTGGTTATAATGCAGAATTAGACGAGTTGAGGGCGATTCGTGATAATGGCAAGCAGGTTTTGCTCGAAATTCAAGAGAAAGAAGCCGAGAAAACAGGTATAAACTCGCTAAAAATAGGGTTCAATAATGTCTTTGGATACTATCTTGAAGTACGCAATACGTTTAAAGATAAAGTGCCAGAGGACTGGATTCGCAAGCAAACACTCGCACAAGCAGAACGCTATATCACCCCAGAATTGAAAGAATATGAGGCGAAAATTCTTGGTGCTGACGAGAAAATATTAGCATTAGAAGCACGTTTGTTTGGCGAATTGGTGCAAGATATGCAAGAGTTTATACCGCAAATTCAAATCAATGCCAATCTTATTGCACGCTTAGACTGTCTCCTTTCGTTTGCAAAGGTTGCTGAAGAAAACAAATATGTGCGCCCTGTGGTCGATGATAGTACGATTATCGATATTAAAAAAGGTCGCCACCCAGTCATAGAAACCCAATTGCCATTGGGCGAAACCTACGTTCCCAACGATGTTTATCTGGACAATGAGCAGCAACAAATCATGATGATAACGGGACCAAACATGGCAGGTAAGTCGGCTTTGTTGCGCCAAACGGCTTTAATCGTATTGCTTGCACAGGTTGGAAGTTTCGTTCCTGCCGAGGGAGCAAGGGTCGGTTTGGTCGATAAGATATTTACTCGTGTGGGTGCTTCCGATAATATTTCGCTCGGAGAGTCTACTTTTATGGTAGAAATGACCGAGGCTTCGAATATTTTAAACAACGTTACACCACGCTCGTTAATACTTTTCGATGAGTTAGGACGTGGCACAAGTACCTACGACGGCATTAGTATTGCATGGGCAATCGTAGAATATTTGCATGAACAACCGCGTGCTTCGGCTCGTACACTCTTTGCTACGCACTACCATGAGCTAAACGAAATGGCAAAAATCTTTAAGCGAATTAAGAACTTTAATGTGTCGGTTAAAGAGTTAGATGGTAAGATTATTTTCCTAAGAAAGTTGGAAAAAGGGGGCAGCGAACACTCTTTTGGTATTCATGTTGCCGACATTGCAGGTATGCCAAAATCGATCGTAAAGCGTGCAAACGTAGTTTTGAAAGAGTTAGAAACCGACAATGCGCAAGTTGGAAGTGTTGGAAAGCCAACAGCAGAGAAACTTGAGAAGAGTAGGGAAGGCGTTCAGCTATCGTTTTTCCAATTAGATGACCCTGTATTATCGCAAATTCGTGATGAAATTATAGGTTTAGACATTAATAATCTAACTCCTGTTGAGGCTTTGAACAAGCTCAACGATATTAAGCGAATAGTACTACCGAACAGTAAATGATAGAAAGGGATTGAGAACTTCCAAAAATTGTCTTATAAGACAATTTAAAAAGTCTTATAAGACAATTTTAAGAGGATTGGCAGAAAATACGAAAAGTGAGCAAAAGAGAATGAAAAAAGCAGGAGAAATGTCCTGCTTTTTTGTTGTTTATACTCACATTATTCGATAGAACTTTATTCTATGCGTTGTATTCTTTGCCCTTTGAGCGCATAATAGACCATAATCCGAGCGCAATAAATGGGATACTTAAGATTTGTCCCATATCGATTGGCAATCCATTTTCAAAGGCTACTTGCACTTCTTTCGTGTATTCTATGAAGAAACGGAAGGTGAAAATGAGTGCCAAACACAAGCCAAAATAAAGTCCCGTGCCCACTTTCTTTGGATATTTCTTGTAGATAAGGAAGATAATCCAGAAGAAAACGAAGTAGGCAATTGCCTCATAAAGCTGCCCAGGGTGGCGTGGTTGGGTGTCTACATCGTAGAAAATAAACGCCCAAGGCACATCGGTTACTTTACCAATGATTTCGGAATTCATCAAATTACCCAATCTTATGAACACAGAGGTTACGGCAGAGCAGATGCCCATAAAGTCTAATACCACCCAAGCATTCATCTTTGTGCGCTTAATATAAAGGTAAAGACCAATTAAAAGTCCGATAACTCCGCCATGAGAAGCCAATCCTTGATAGCCAACAAACTTCCAACCGCCGCCAGCAAGGAACTTTATAGGAATGAAAATCTCTATAAAATGTTGCAAAGAGTCTAAAAAATCTTGTGGTTCATAGAAGAAACAATGCCCTAAACGAGCACCAATGAGTGCGCCAAAGAACACATAGAGAAACATGGGCTCAAACTTTTCATCGGCTATTTTGTGGCGTTTGAAGAGCCATTGCATCAAGAAATAACCCAAGCCTAAACCGATAAGCCAGCACATTCCGTACCATCTTATGCCCATAGACGAGCCAAACCGAACGATGTATTCGTCGGGTTGCCACGCAATGTAAAGTAAGTTGTCTAACATAAGGATTCGTTTTTATTAAACATTGAAACGGAAATGCATGATGTCGCCATCTTGAACAACGTATTCTTTGCCCTCTACTCCGAGCTTTCCAGCCTCGCGAATAGCAGCTTCTGAACCGTATTTCAAGTAGTCTTCATACTTAATCACCTCTGCACGGATAAAGCCTTTCTCAAAATCAGTGTGGATAACACCTGCACATTGTGGGGCTTTCCAACCTTTATGGAATGTCCATGCCTTTACTTCCATTTCGCCTGCGGTGATGAAAGTTTGAAGATTGAGCAAGTGATAAGCCTTGTTGATAAGACGATTTACGCCACTTTCTGCCAAACCAAGCTCGTCAAGGAAGAGTTTTTTGTCCTCGTAGCTTTCCAAAGACGCAATGTCTTCTTCCGTTTTAGCAGCTATAATCATAGCTTCTGCACCTTCTTCGGCAGCAATTTTCTCCACTTGCTTGCTGTATTCGTTACCTTCTTTTGCACTGGCTTCGTCTACATTGCAAACATAAAGCACTGGTTTTGTGGTAAGAAGGAAGAGGTCGTGAGCCGCTTGTTGTTCTTCTTTACTTTCAAACTGCACACTTCTTGCGTTCTTTCCTTGCTCCAAAACTTCTTTGAAAGCCTCCAAAACCGTTACCATAACCTTTGCATCTTTGTTGCCCGCATTGGCTATTTTTTGCTGCTTAGCCAATTGTGCATCAATGGTTTCAAGGTCTTTGAGTTGCAATTCTGTATCTATAATTTCCTTATCTTCAATAGGATTGACTGCTGCGCCACCCTCTCTCACGATGTTATCGTCCTCGAAACAACGAATAACATGGATTATAGCGTCGCACTCACGAATGTTGCCAAGGAATTTATTGCCCAATCCTTCGCCCTTGCTTGCACCTTTTACAAGTCCTGCAATGTCCACAATTTCGCAAGTAGCAGGCACAATACGTCCTGGGTGAACGATTTCTGCAAGTTTGTTGAGTCGCTCGTCAGGCACTGTTATCACACCTAAATTTGGTTCGATAGTGCAGAAAGGGAAGTTTGCTGCCTGTGCTTTGGCACTGCTCAAGCAATTGAAAAGTGTAGATTTACCTACGTTTGGCAGACCTACAATACCACATTTTAATGCCATATTCTTAAATAAACGTTTATTTTCTTTTGTGCAAAATTACACAAATAAATTGGAAAAGTGGAAAGAAAGCATCGATAATACGATTTACGCCTCGCCTTCTCTTCTTTTCTAACCCACTTAAACACAAAAAACTCGGCTTCTGTTAATAGCAAATAGAAGCCGAGTTTTTTGTATTTAATGTCTTTATTTCAACATACTTGCGAACAATTCGTGTATGCGAGTGTCCTCTCCCAACTCTGGGTGAAACGCTGTAACGAGCTGATTGCCTTGGCGTGCTGCGACAATATGTCCGTCCACTTCGGCTAAAACCTCAACTCCCTCGCCAACCTTATCAATGTAAGGCGCACGAATAAAAGTCATTGGCACAGGTTCGGCAATGCCCTTCATCGGAGCAATGGCTGCAAAACTGCCCATTTGTCTGCCGTAAGCGTTGCGACAAGTTGAAATATTCATGGTTGCAAAGCGGTCGTATGGACTTTTAGCGTCCTCAACTTCCTTTGAAAGAATTATCAATCCTGCGCAAGTACCATACACTGGCAATCCGTTTTCAATGTCTTTCTTGATAGGTTCAAACAAGTTGAGTTCATGTAATAGCTTCAACATCACGGTACTTTCTCCACCAGGGATAATTAGACCGTCCTTTTGTTTGTCCCAATCAGATGCTTGGCGCACTTCAAATGTTTCGTGTCCTAAGCGTTGCATTATTTTTTCATGCTCAGCAAATGACCCTTGAAGTGCTAATATAGCAATTTTCATACGTTTATTTGCCACGTTCAGCCATGAGAACAGCAATCTCGTTCTCGTTGATACCTACCATTGCTTCGCCAAGGTCTTCGCTCAATTTAGCAATCATCTTAGCATCTTGGTAGTTGGTAACTGCTTGAACGATAGCACGAGCGCGCTTTTCTGGGTTGCCAGACTTGAAGATACCAGAGCCAACGAATACGCCTTCAGCACCTAATTGCATCATCAAAGCAGCGTCAGCAGGAGTTGCAACACCACCAGCAGCGAAGTTTACAACAGGAAGTTTGCCGTTATCGTGAACATATTTCACCAAATCGTAAGGCGCACGGAGTTGTTTTGCTGCTTCGTACAATTCGTCTTCACCTAAAGAAGTGAGGCGACGCATTTCTGTTTGAATCATGCGCATGTGGCGAACAGCCTGAATGATGTCGCCAGTGCCTGGTTCACCCTTTGTACGAATCATTGTTGCACCTTCAGCGATACGGCGCAAAGCCTCGCCTAAGTCCTTAGCACCACACACGAATGGTACTTCAAATTCGTTCTTGTTGATGTGGAAAATATCGTCAGCAGGAGAAAGAACCTCGCTCTCGTCGATGTAATCAATTTCAATGGCTTGAAGAAGTTGTGCTTCAACGAAGTGTCCGATACGAACTTTTGCCATTACAGGAATGCTCACAGCCTCTTGAATGCCACGAATCATCTTAGGGTCGCTCATACGAGAAACACCACCAGCAGCACGAATATCAGCAGGAATACGTTCCAAAGCCATTACTGCGCAAGCACCAGCAGCCTCTGCGATACGAGCTTGCTCTGGAGTTGTAACGTCCATAATAACACCACCTTTAAGCATTTGAGCCAAATTACGGTTCAATTCTTGTCTGTTCTCTTTCATAGTTATATTTCTTTTTTATTTGTTTTATTTATGTCATGATGCGTAAAATGCAGCGCAAAGATACCATAATTTATTGTATTAGCCAAATGTTTATTCTGAAATGGCTAAATAATGTGTACAAAATGGAAAGGGAATTGTGTTTTTCAGTTTTCCAAATAAAATAAATTGAATGCTTATATATATGCAAAAAGTGGAGAAATAGGCGCAAATTTTAACACGAAATCAGTCGTATTCTAATCCATTAGCTATCAGCAAGTTACACCAAAACCATTTTTTGTCCTCAAAAAACCTATTGTTTTGCGCTTCAAAACAATAGGTTTTGGAACGCAAAACAGCCTATTTTGAAATGTATTCGACGAAAGAAGTAAAATACATTACGGTTCGTTTTGAATATCATGCGAAAATAATTACCTTTGTAACAAAATAAAAAAAATACTACTAATGGAAAATTTAAAGAAAGCATTTGCAGGCAAACTTTTGGGCATTAAAGCCATAAAGTTGCAACCTAACGACCCATTTACATGGGCAAGTGGCTGGAAATCACCATTCTATTGCGATAATCGCAAAACTTTGTCTTACCACGATGTGCGTTCGTTTGTAAAACTCGAACTCGTTCATGCCATCTTAGCTAACTTCCCTGAAGCTACCGCAGTAGCAGGTGTGGCTACGGGAGCTATCGCTCAAGGCGCATTGGTGGCTGAAGAATTGGCTTTGCCATACGCTTATGTGCGTCCAAAACCAAAAGATCACGGTATGAAAAACCAAATAGAAGGCGAAATTCCACAAGGTTCTAAGGTGGTAGTAGTAGAAGATTTGATTTCTACGGGCGGCTCTTCGCTCAAAGCAGTAGTAGCATTGCGCGAGGCAGGCTTCGAAGTTGTCGGCATGGTAGCATCTTACACCTACGGTTTCCCTATCGCCGAACAAGCCTTCAAGGACGCAAATGTGAAACTTGTAACCTTGACCGACTACCAAAACGTAGTGGAAAAAGCAATGGAAATAGGTTATATTAAAGAAGAGGACATTCCTATGCTCGACGAATGGCGTAAGGACCCTGAAAATTGGAAGAAATAAATGAGTAAATTTGAAAGTAGCATAAAGCAAATTCCCTATCCTCAACAAAGTGTTTACAACATGTTGAGCGACTTAACGAATATTGAACGAGTAAAGAATAAAGTGCCTGAAGACAAGCTGAAGGACATGACTTTCGATAAAGATTCTATCGCTATCAGTGTTGCACCCGTTGGACAAGTGTCTATGCGCATCATTGAAAGAGAAGAGCCTAAGACCATTAAGTTTGCAAGCGACAACTCTCCCATGTCGTTCAACTTCTGGATTCAGATACTTCCAGTAAGTGAAACCGAATCAAAGCTGAAACTTACCATCGATGCCGATATTCCTTTCTTTGCAAAAGGAATGGTATCAAGTCCTTTACAAGAAGGTATTGAAAAGATAGCCGATGCGTTAGCATGATTCCATACGAATAAAAGCACTGAAGCCCATCGCTAAAACCAATGGTGGTGGGCTTCTTCGTTGCCCTTTAAACAACACTATTGCATATTATTTAAATCTGGAATTTGTGGGGTTGGATAGTACACAATTACGTTATACAATAAAACGCCTATGAAATATAGATACAAAATAATACTCATATTTTTAGCTGCCGTGTTTAAACTAAGCTCTATTTGTGGACAAACAGACACGGCTACGCTAAAAATTAGTTATAAAGCAGCATTTAAGTCTTGTGTAGAACGTCCGCAGCTGTTCGATGATATGATATTATTGGTTGGAAAGCACAGCAGCAGTTTCTATTCTGCCACTAACATAACACAACAGCAGACATTAGACAGTGTGGTACAAACCACGGGCGGAAATCTTTCTCAGGTTCTAGCAGCAAGTTCCAAGATGAGAGCAAGTTCTAAATTAGGACAACATTATGTAGTATTGAAGAACTATCCCATAGCAAACAAACTTACTTATACCACAGAACTTGTGGGGAATACAGCCTTTAAGTATGAGGAGGATATGCCAACGTTAGACTGGGAACTTTTAGATGGCGACAGCATCATTGCCGAATATAGTTGCAACAAGGCAAGAACGGCTTTTCGTGGCAGAGTATGGACGGTATGGTATACGCCCGACCTTACCATAAGTGAAGGACCTTGGAAACTATGTGGATTACCAGGACTGATACTGAAAGCAGTTTCTGACAATGCCGAATATACTTTTGAATGCACAGGCATACAAAAAGGACATGGAGAAAAGATTGCTATTGCTAAGAAAAACTTTATAAATACAAATGCAGCCGACTTACAGAAACTCGAAGTTCTTACTGCTACCGACCCACAGGAAGCTATCATCAGACTCAAAGGTGTGCGTGGCAGCGGTAACATAAAGAAAAGAAAGTTGACTCCTTTGTTGATAGAAGATTTGAACAAGAAATGAAGCAAGCATTTCTTATATGGTTAATTCTCTTGTCTGCCATCACGGCAAAAGGTCAAATACTTACAGGGCAGATTGTATCTACACAAAACACATCTGTTGAGCGTGCTGCCGTGTTTTTGAAAAACGGGAAACAAACCATAGCTTACACTTTTTCAAGCCCTAATGGTAGCTTTTCCATTGATGCCAAAGGAAAAGAGTTTCGCATAATAGAGGTAAGAAAGATGGGCTACGAAACAATTTCTTTGTTCATATCTGATTTCAAGAATGGGCAACATATTGTATTGCAAGAGAAAACAAACGAACTGAAAGAGGTGGTAGTGAAGTCGCAGAAGGTACGCCAAGAAGGCGATACGCTTAACTACCTTGTCAATTCTTTTAAAACTAAGCAAGACAGAACCATAGCCGATGTATTAAAAAAAATGCCAGGAATAGCCATTAACGAAGATGGATCCATAGAATATCAAGGCAAGAAAATCAATAAGTTCTATATTGAAGGAATGGATTTACTTGGTGGAAAATATACACAAGCATCAGAAAACATTGATGTGAACAAAGTAAAGAAAATACAAGTCTTCGAGCGTCATCAACCAATCAAAGCATTGAAAAACACCAGTTTCAGTGAGCAAGCTGCACTGAATATCGTTTTGGGAGATAGCGCAAAGAACGTATGGACACATACCATAGACCTTGCTGTTGGTATGGCAATGGACAGGAAGTCTGACTTCCTCTATAACAATAGGCTTTTTTCTATGTTCTTCTCGCGAAAAGTGCAAAGTATCAGCATGTATAAAAACAACAACACAGGTAAGAATATTGGACAGGAAGTGTCGCCAATGGCTGCCTATTTAGACGACTCTGCTCCCACAGACGGCGGAATTCTCGCCAATATTTCATTGCCAGCACCCGATATAGAAACTGCTAGAAGCCGATTTAACCAAACACACCTGTTTGCTACAAATTGGCTTTTCAAGACAAAAGGCAACAACGACTTGCGACTACAGTTGGATGCAATGGCAGACAAGACTATACAAAGGCGAACAACTTCAACCATCTATACAATGGCAGGTAGCAAGGCAATCATGGAAGACGTGTCGGCACAAAGCCATCACAACGCACTCAATGCAGAGGTGCTGTACAAGCAAAATACGGATAAGCAATACCTTACCAATGATTTGCGAGGATATATAGACTTCGACCAAAGCGATGGTACATCGCTATTGAATGGTAGAAATACTCGCCAATATGTAAAGCCCCGTCAACGCTATCTCACCGACAAACTTTCCTTCATCCGAAACCTTAACGGTAAACATTCTATTTCAGCGAATGCCTATCTCTCATTAAATTATGCACCAGATTTGCTGTTGCTGTCAAATGAAACTACCGAACGATTGGAAAAACATAGCATATTGGGCGGATTTAATACTTATTGGGGACATAAAGTGGGCAAATTTCATCTGAACTACGATTTTGGAACAGATGCAAAATTACAACGAATGAACATCGAATATGATAGCATAAGTGCGAAACGAAGATATAGTGAATGGAGGAGTTTCGTTCGTCCTACATTCAGTTATAAGTCGAACAATATTCATCTCACAGCCAGTACACCGCTTTACTGGACAGAGCGATATTACGGAAGTCAGCATAAAAGCACGCTTACCATAGAACCACATTTATATATATCTGCCATGCCTACACCATCGTTAACGCTTATGGGTATCTATAACTATGCATGGCGACCTAATGAGTTTTCCTCAACGATAGACATTCCTTTGTTTACAGACTATATAACGATGCGACAAGGTTACGGGAAACTAGACTATACGCTGTCGCATTTTCTTAGAACCTCTGTAGAATATAAAGACGTGTTGAAGGGTTTCTTTGTCAATATAGGCTATAGCTTTACCAATATACGAAACCAACGTATGTATTCGCAACGTGTTATAAACAACTCTTATCAGACGTTTGCAACAGATTTTACAGCAAATAGTACCACACATGGTATAGATGGACGAATGAGTGAAAGTTGGAACATTGCACATTTGACAACTATCCTTGGCTATTCCTACAATTGGAGCAACTATAAGATGCTTATTGGAAATAGCTTTGTACCTTTCCAAACGCAATCTGCTAATATCTCTCTTTCCTTTTCGTTGCAACCTATTGAGTGGTTCTCCATAGAGGAGAAGAGTGTTTATCGTTATATAAGGCAACTATCAAAGGGTAATGCAGCATTCAATATTAACCCCTTGCGTTCTTTCAGTCATCAGTTGAAGTGCTTTCTTATGCCTGGTAATTTCCAAATAGAGTGGAATAATGAGTTGTACCATAGCAACGACCATTCAGTCTCGTTCACATACTTTGCCGATATATCCGTATATTATCGTCGTAAACGTTACGAAATAGGACTTGTCTGCAATAATCTTCTAGGCAAGAATAAATACATCCGACAGCAAATAACCGACACTCAACAGATATATACAGCTACGCAATTAAGAAGTAGAGATATTTTGCTGAAAATAATGCTATCATTGTAAAGATAAACAGGGCATCCAGTTATTATAAATAATTTAAAATCAAAAAGAAATGAAAAAAAATATTTTCGTTGGTACTAGCTCTTAGTTTAGGTATCTCATTAAAAACGCTTGTTGTTCGCCAGAAAGCAGCTATTTTGCACTCTAAAAGAGAAGAAATAAATGAGTAAATTTGAAAGTAGCATAAAGCAAATTCCCTATCCTCAACAAAGTGTTTACAACATGTTGAGCGACTTAACGAATATTGAACGAGTAAAGAATAAAGTGCCTGAAGACAAACTGAAGGATATGACTTTCGATAAAGATTCTATCGCTATCAGTGTTGCACCCGTTGGACAAGTGTCTATGCGCATCATTGAAAGAGAAGAGCCTAAGACCATTAAGTTTGCAAGCGACAACTCTCCCATGTCGTTCAACTTTTGGATTCAGATACTTCCAGTAAGTGAAACAGAATCAAAGCTGAAACTTACCATCGATGCCGATATTCCTTTCTTTGCAAAAGGAATGGTATCAAGTCCTTTACAAGAAGGTATTGAAAAGATAGCCGATGCGTTAGCAATGATTCCATACGAATAAAAGCACTGAAGCCCATCGCTAAAACCAATGGCGGTGGGCTTCTTCGTAAGGTTTATATAACTGAAAAACTGCAAAACAGTAATAAAAAAGAGCCGCGTTTGAAAAAATATTCCTATCTTTACAATCTTATATCGAAATAAAAAGATTGTAAACAATGATGAAAGAAATATTAAAAGACTATTATCAGATATTTTTATCGTGTCCTTTGGGCGGATTAATGCAAGCAGAGCAGACACATAGGGCAGAAAAAGTGCAAACATGGAGCGAGAAATCTTACGAGGAAATGCCCGATTTAAACGAAGTGAAAGACTTTATTGAAACCTGTCCTTGCCCTATTTTTCCTGAATTTGTAGACCGAATTTTGCAGCCAATTATAGCGATTGAAACGAAAAACGGAAAAAATGCAGCGCAAGAATACAAGGAAGAACTCATAGAAGAAGGAATTATCAACGAAGAAGAATGAAACGTTTTATCCCCAAAACATTGGCTTTATTAGCTATCGTTACCCTCGCAGCTTGTAACGATAACATCGATTTTGAGTACAGCGACTATCATTGCAACCTCACAATCGACAATAGTGTGCATTTAGACCCCACACTCGCTTCGGCAATGAGTCCACTTTCGCCAGGCGTTTTTACAACCATTAAACCCTTATACAAGAATAGTTTATATTATTTTGAGTTTAAAAACAATCAAGGTTTAAGCTCCGAAAAACGTTTTAATGCCATTGATGAACGCTTGAATAGTCAGCGCAGAGTTGGATTAAACAATGGCATCATCGTGGGATATGGCAACCTTGACAATCCTGCACGCTTCTTTGCGTTCGATTTGCAATGTCCAAATTGCTTTAATCCCAGTAGTATACCCATTATTTCCTATGAACTTAGCGTAAACGGAGCAGGCATTGCAACGTGTAAAAACTGCAAGCGTACCTACAATTTGAATACAGGCGGCAATATCGTTTCGGGCAATTCGGGTAAGTCTATGTCCCGTTATAGAGCGCAAAGTGGCGGTCCTAATGGTATTTTGCAAGTGTATTAAAGGTTTTTAGTCCCGATTTTAGAGAAAAATGCAACGTAAGTTACAAAAAAATATCGATTATTTTGTTCAATTCGATATTTAACCTTATCTTTGCACTCGGTTTGCCGCAATGGTGGAATTGGTAGACACGAGGGACTTAAAATCCTTGGCCAGTAATGGCTGTGCGGGTTCGAGTCCCGCTCGCGGCACTTATGAAACGTAGGCTCATGCTTACATGTTAGAAAAGCAAGAAGGAGCAGTTTGTTTCGATTGCTTTTTCTCATTTATACACCCTATAAACTTCCCACTTATGAAGCAAATAGTTTATTTTTTCTTACTATCTTTACTATTGGTTTCGTGCGGTGGGCGCAGCGGATATTTTAAAATTGACGGCAGATTGCTGCACATTAATCAAGGCGAACTCTATGTTTATAGTCCCGATGGGGCTATCGAGGGGCTTGATACCATAAAGATTGAAGGTGGTCGCTTTACTTACGAAATCCCATCTCAATACAATGGCACCTTAATCATTGTTTTCCCAAACTTCTCAACCCACGCTATTTTTTCTGAACCAGGAGGCTCTGTCGAAATAAAAGCCGATGCTTCACACTTAAAAGAAATGGAAGTGAAAGGCACAGACGATAATGAACTCATGACACAATTCCGCCAACAGGTGGCTACAGCATCGCCTCCTGAACAAGAAAAGTATGCCATTCAGTTTGTGAAAGACCACCCAGAATCGCCTGTAAGCGTGTTCCTTACCGAAAAATACTTAGTGGCTGCCAACGGAGGAAGCTATAAACAGGCTGCCGAATTGATTGCGTTAATGCTGAAAGAACAACCGAAAAATGGTTCATTGAATAGGTTAGCAATGCAAATTACTGCCCTTCAACAAGGGAATAAGGGAAAAAAAATGCCTAAATTTACTGCCAAAGATGTCAATGGAAACATGCTAACAAATGCCAATTTATTAGGAAAAGAAAGCTATATTCTTACATGGAGCAGTTGGAACGAAGATAGTAAAGACGCACTAAATACCTTAAACACCTTGTATCAGAAAGGTTATGTGAAAGCAATTTCCATTTGTTTAGACCCTTCTTACAAGGAAGTAAAGAAATATTTGACCGATAATAACATCACCATTCCAACCATTTGCGACGGAGAAATGTTGGAAAGTAAACTTGTAAAAACATTGGGTCTTACGTCAATACCCGACAATTATAAAATTGTAAACGGACAAATTACCGACCGACGGGTAACCTCTAATACGCTAAGACAAAGACTTATAAAGCTCGATTTATAATGCTTGTAAAAACATATTGTGCTGCTGTCAATGGATTAGAAGTGAATACCGTTACCGTTGAAGTCAGCATTACGAGGGGAATTATGTACCACCTCACAGGACTTGCCGATGTTGCAGTGAAAGAAAGCCACGACCGTATTGCAGCAGCATTGCTCAATAATGGCTACAAATTTCCTGTTGCAGACATTACAGCCAACCTTGCGCCTGCTGATTTGCGTAAGGAAGGAACCAATTTTGACCTTCCGCTTGCCATAGCAATCCTTGCTGCAAACGAAAAAATACAAACTAATCATCTTGCAAAGTACATGCTGGTGGGCGAATTGAGCCTTGATGGAACCCTTCAACCCATAAAGGGTGCGCTGCCCATTGCCATAAAAGCACGAGCCGAAAAGTTTAAAGGACTCATTGTTCCGAAAGCTAATGAACACGAAGCTGCCGTAGTTGATACTTTGGAAGTGTACGGCATGAACAATATTGGCGAGGTTATTAGCTTCTTAAACGATGCTTACGAACAAGCTCCATGCGTGGTGGATACCCGAAAAGAGTTCTACGAAAATCAATATACCTCCGACCTTGACTTTGCAGATGTGCGTGGACAAGAGAATGTTAAGCGTGCTTTAGAAGTGGCAGCAGCAGGTTCTCACAATGTCATTATGATTGGTCCACCAGGCAGCGGTAAGAGTATGATGCAAAACGCCTACCTTCTATCCTTCCGCCTTTGGCACTTTCAGAAAGTTTAGAGACCACTCAAATCCATTCAGTGGCAGGAAAATTACAGAAAAACATGGGGCTAATTACGCAACGTCCCTTCCGTAGTCCGCACCATACTATATCCGAAGTGGCTTTAGTAGGAGGTGGTGCAAACCCTATGCCAGGCGAAATTACATTGGCACACAATGGAGTTTTGTTTTGCGATGAGTTGCCTGAATTTAATAAACACACCCTTGAAGTATTGCGACAACCCTTGGAAGACCGCGCGATAACCATTTCTCGTGCCAAATACACCGTAACTTACCCATGCAGTTTCATGTTTGTGGCTTCCATGAATCCCTGTCCTTGTGGCTATTACGGTGATGTTACCCACCATTGTGTCTGTACTCCTGGGCAAATACAACGTTACCTTTCCAAGATTTCAGGACCACTTCTTGACCGAATTGACATACAATGCGAAATCGCACCTCTACCATTTAAAGACCTCTCACAAGCAAAATCGGGCGAAGCAAGTGCCGTCATTCGGGAACGAGTATTAAAGGCTCGTGCCTTGCAAACGGCTCGTTTTAAGGATTATCCCAATATTCACTGCAATGCACAGATGTCGGAACGCATGATACACGAGTTTGCTGAACCCGATGAACAATCCTTAGAATTGCTCCGTTCAGCGATGGAACGTTTAAAATTATCGGCTCGAGCCTATAATAGAATCTTAAAAGTAGCACGCACCATTGCCGATTTAGACGATTCCGAAAAGGTGAAAGTCCACCATATTGCCGAAGCAATTGGCTATCGAAACCTTGACCGTGGCGATTGGGCAGAGCGATAATTTTTGTAATTCGCATTTTTCGAAAACCTTTATCACCCACTTTTGAAATAAAAAGAGTCTGCTTTGAATTAAAAAATAGGCATATTACCCAATTGACTTACACTTCAAGAAAGATATAGAATAATATCCGTAAAACTGAAAGAAATATTTGTAAAACTGAAAAATATATTATACTTTTGTAATCGAAGTATGGTTAGGGGCTGAAAAAACCTTACCTATGGATAAACAATAACTTAAAGTCATCTGTTAATAGCATGATGGTATGAAGTCCTTGGCATGCTCGTCTTATATTTAAAGATGGTATTGCGTTGTGAGTCGTAATCACATTAACGAAGGTATCATACGTTACAAAAAAAGTACAAACTAAAAAAAAAAACGAATATTCATCACGCAAGCTATACTCACAGTATAGCTGAAAGTCGATTTTAAAGGTGTCGTTAATTGAAGTCCAATATGCTTTAAAGCATTGATTGAGTGGCTGAAATGGCGGTACCTTAATTTTGGGCAAAGGTTATTATCAAGAAAACTAATTAGACAAAATTCTAAAAATGTCGAAATAGTAGGATGTAAAGTGAACGTTGCTCGGAATAAATCGGTGTTTAATGGAGATGCTCCTAAAGAAAATTAGAAACAAATAGTATAGATATTATAAAAAACATGACGGACTAATGTCCCTACAAAGGGATATGGTCTTAATAAAATCTACAAAATAATGAACAAAAAATTAAAACTAACATTGATGCTCACCTTGTTGCTGCTATGGAGTGGCGCAGTGATGGCACAAAAACCTGTGTTTACTGAAAGATTTAATACCACTAAAGGCGAAGGTGGTGTAGAAGGGAATTGGAGTAAGCCTACAAGAACAACTAAAGAGATAACGCCAGATAATCAAGATGTTTGGAAATTTAAAACTTGCAGTTCTGCAAATGAATGCATTAAAGTGGGTAAAGGGAAAGAGATTGGTACTGCTACAGCATCAATTTCGAATGTAACAAAAGCCAATAAGCTGACTTTTAAAGCTGCTGCATTTGGCAAACAAACTGATAGTAAAGTGATTGTTACAGTAAAATCTAGTGAAAAAACTATTTTCACTAAGACCGAAGAACTTGAAAAAGAGAAATATATAGACTTCACTTTGCCATTCAACACTGAGGTAACAGGCGAACTTACTATCGTTTTTTCAAGTGTAAAGGGTAAAATGTTCTTCCTTGATGACGTTATTGTATATGCTGAAGAAGGTACTCAACCTGACCCAAATCCTCACCCAGATGGTGAAGAAGTTGCTGTACCAACTATCGAAGGAATAGCTAAGTTGAAGGAGCAGACCGATAATACCAAGGTTCGATTATTGATTAAGCCTGAAGAAAACGCTCGTGTTATTTTAGCAGAAAACGATATTGTCTATCTTCAAGATGATAATCATGCCGTAGCCATTAGCAAGGTCGTAGCTGAAAAATTCACTACAAATTTTGCACACAATCAGCATGTAGCTGGCTGGATACGTGGTATGAAAACGACCATTAACGGAGTTACTACATTGCAAGCAACCACTGAAACCAATGCTGACAGCCTACTTATTGCCAATCCTGTAACCGAAATTAAAACAGAACCAAAGAATTGTACAGCTGCCGAAGCTAAAAAACATGTTGGCGAATGGGTCAACATACAACTTGTTAGTGTAAAAGGTGAGAATGGAAACTATACGCTAAATGCAGATGACAACACTCAATTGACTTTGTCTGAAGCTACTAAAGAAGTTGTGAAAAATATGATTTACGATGGTGCTTTGGTTGATTTAGCAGGTGTTATAACCCTTGAAAACAACGAAAAGTTGCTACTTCACGCCGTAACTGCCGATGGTTACAAACCATTGACTTACGTTGTGAGCGAGAATAAGCCATATAAATCAGTTCCAAGCACAAAGAATAATGTTAATATTCGCCTTGACCGTGAGTTTATTTCAGGCGAATGGACTACACTTTGCCTACCATTCAATGCAACTATCAACAATGCTTCTATCCATGAGTTCGACCATATGGACGGAAATACAATGTGTTTCAAGAAAGCAAATGAGATAAAAGCTGGTGTTCCTTATGTAATAAAGGTGAACGAAGACAAAGTAAATATTGCAGCAAAGAACATTACGCTTGAACCAAAAGGTGATTTGACCGCAGGAGATGCAACTCATAAGATAGTAGGAACGTATGGAATTAACCCAATGTCTACCGATGGTAACCAATTCACTATGGACAAAAATGGTAACCTATTAAAGGCTAATACCGAGAATAAAGCTACCATCAAAACAACTCATGCTTACTTTATGGCTAAAGCTGGATCTACTATCGAAAAGCTTTTGCTTGAAGGTACATCTGCAGGAATTGTTGAAACCCCTCACCAACCAATCGCTACGACACTTCGTGTTTACACTATCGATGGTAAATATCTTGG
Organism: Prevotella disiens JCM 6334 = ATCC 29426; assembly: GCF_000613345.1. Classification (GTDB taxonomy): domain Bacteria; phylum Bacteroidota; class Bacteroidia; order Bacteroidales; family Bacteroidaceae; genus Prevotella; species Prevotella disiens. Next base: position 35,901 of record NZ_BAIS01000005.1, read on the forward strand.
CAACTCAACAAACAATCTTCCTAAGGGTATTTATATCGTGAACGGAAAGAAATATATTATTAAATAAACGATGAGCGTAACCTACTGACAAATTCTTTAAAATAGCATTTGTCAGCAGGGGACAACAATTGCAACATCGTTTAAAAAGGAAACATATTCTAATATAAACATCATATTTAAAAATGAAAATACGTATATTATTAATAGCCATTCTTTCGGTGGTTTTACAAAATGTTCAAGGTCAGAACGCTAACCGTAAAGAAAAAAATATCAACACTAAACTTACCATTCAGTTAAAGAATGGTGAAACGAAAACATACCTTAATTCTGAAATAGATTCGATAGTAAAGATTGGCGATTTTGGTGTAAAGGTTTATCTGAAAAGTACTCCAAAGAAATCTGTGGACTATCTTGCATCACAGTGGAAATCAATCACATATCCAGAAAAAACATCTAAAACAGAGAATACTTCTGGTAATGTTAATCGTAACATTGTCGATACTGAAGCACATCGTTACGCTTATCGTTTAGAGTATCCTCGCCTCGATTTAGCTAAGAATATGCAGGTTATTTATCATGAATACGAATTAAATGGAAAGATGTACCTAACTTGAACATTGAGTGGGATAACGATTTGCGCAGCAACCACTGGACAGCGTATTATATGTGTGCTGCAAATTCTGTTGATAATCATTTTAGTCGTCCAAGCAAATTTCTTGAAGACCCTAAATTAGATTCAAAATACAGAACGCATGAGGAGGAATTTAAAGGAACAGGATTTGACAAAGGACATCTCTGCCCTAACAATGACAAACAAGTAACTAAAATACAACAAAAACAAACCTTCTATCTGTCAAATATTCAGCCTCAATATCATAATCACAATACTATGATTTGGAAAAATCTTGAAGAGTTTGTAAGAAAATATCTTAATGTTGATGATTTTAGAGATACTCTTTTCGTAGTACGTGGAGCAACTATTGATAAAAAGAATATAATTTCAGAAGAAAATTTAGAATATCATATTGGAGAAGAAGTAACGAAAGGAGTAGTAGTAAAGAAACTATGTAAATTACCTATAGCACGTTATTTTTATATGGCTTTCCTCTGTAAGAAAGGTGATAAATGGAAGGCTGTGGCCTTTATTACAAAACATACTAAGAGTAAAAAGTATTGCAAGGGTAAAAAGCATTGGGGTGATTATGCTATCACCATTGATAAACTCGAAGAATTAACAGGCATAGATTTCTTCTGTAACTTAGATGATAAGTTAGAAGAAGAAGTGGAAAGTAAGGCTATTACCAAGGAAGATTGGCCTATGTTAGAAGTAACAGATGGTAAAAAATATGGTTGGGATTTAGAGGCACCATGGCCAACTGATATTAAATGAAAACGCTAATTTATAGGCAACTAATACATTTTCATTGTTTTCAAATAAGTGAACATTGAGAAGTGTGTTAGAAATAAATTCAATATTCAATTCAAACATTTACCCCTTGAAAAGTCTTAATGATTTTTCAAGGGGTAAATGTTTTTATGTTGTTGTGCTGTTTTTAGGCTAATTTATAGAACCAGCCTTTAATTTGAGAAACCTATTTTTGTGTAAAATATTACTCCAATAGGAGTGCATGAGCAAACTCCCAAATGACGATACCAGCGGTTACGCTGACGTTGAGCGAGTGTTTGGTGCCAAATTGTGGTATTTCGAGGCAGTTGTCGCTTAGGTCTACAACCGATTGTTTCACACCTTTTACTTCGTTACCCAATACTACTGCGTAACGTTTTTCGCTGGTTTGTTCGCTTGTTATGGGGGCTACTTGTTGCGAAAGCGTTTGCAATTTTGTTGAACCCTCCACTTGCTCCACACTATAAACGTAATAACCATTGGCTTTTAGCTGCTCAATGGCTTCTTCAGTAGTAGGAAAATATTGCCAATCGACTGAATCTTCAGCACCTAAAGCCGTCTTGTGGATTTCAGCATTTGGGGGCGTTGCAGTGATACCACATAGGTAAATGGATTTGACACGAAAGGCATCAGACGAGCGGAACACACTGCCCACATTGTGCAAAGAGCGCACATCGTCAAGCACAACGATGAGTGGCATCTTTCGACTCTGCTTAAATTCCTCAAGCGAGAGACGGTTCATTTCTATGGTGCGTAGCTTTCTCACGCTTCTTTCACACTAAATGCTAAGGCGTATGCCTTGATGCGTTTTACCATTGAGAGTAATCCGTTGCTGCGCGTAGGGGAAAGGTGTTGATGAAGCCCTATGCGCTCAATGAAATAGAGGTCGGTATCGAGAATTTCTTTCGGTGTATGATTGCTCACAACACGTATTAAAAGTGCGATAATTCCCTTTGTAATGAGTGCATCGGAGTCGGCTGTAAAGACCAAATTGCCGTCTTTCATGTCGCATTGCAGCCACACACGACTCTGACAACCTTCGATAAGGTTTTGTTCGTTCTTATGTTCAGCACTCAAAGCGTCCAAATCATTGCCCAAATCGATGAGCATTTGGTATTTATCCATCCACTCTGAAAACTCTGAAAACTCTTCAATGATTTCGTCTTGTATTTCGTTTATTGTCATTTTTGATAGGTGGGTTCTAAAAATTAGCTTTGTTTTAATTTGGTTTTCTTTTTTTGTGAACAAATTGTCAATGAGTAAGGGCGCATAGCGGGCTATGCAATCGAACGAATTGGCGATTTGAGCCAAAAAGAAAACAAAGGGAAAACAAAACGTAACCCATGATTTAATTATGTTTCTTTGCGGTGGTAATTTTTATAACCCACCTAATATTTTTAACCAATCATTTGAATACGACGACTGCCGCTGCGTTTATTCCCAAACAAATTGTCCATTTCCCAAAAGCCATTTCCACAAGCTAAGATGCCAAAAGCAGCTGCCGAAGCAGTGAAAGCAGAATAGTCTATTGCTGCTTTGATACCCAATGATGTTGCCATAGCGAGGGCAAAAGTGAGTATCATCAGTCCTGAAAGCGAAGCAGTCCAACGCAATTTAAGTCCGAGGAGCAAACAAATAGGAAGTAAAACTTCAAAAACGGTAGCTGTCCATGCCAAATATACAACATAATTAGCTGGAATATAAGGGATTAACGTTTGTGTATAGGCGATGAATTTATCCATATTGCCCCACATACAAAGTTCCTTTGCCCATAGCCCGAAGCGGTCGGCAACGGCTGAAAGCATAGATACAGCAACTGTCAATCGTAGAAACAGCTTTGCTATTTGTCGTAATTCAATCATGATTATATCGGTTTTATTCGTTTATTGTTCAATATTTGTTTTCACAAGCTTGTAAACTTTGTCGTTCGGGCGCACCTTATCGGGAACTGGGATAGATACGCGCCAACCCTTTTCGGCTTTGTCTACGGGGTTTAAATCGTAGCGTATTTCGCTGGCATCAAACTTCATGATACCTGTTGTAGGCCCCGTGATGAGCATAGATTGGTTCTTTTCCACTTCCGAAGCCTCAACTGCAATTTCAGCAACGCCAAGTTTTGAAAAATATTTCATCACTTTACCCACCAAAACTTTCTTTTCAGTAGCCTTGTTGCCATAGTTTTTTGTCCATTCGCCTAAGCGTTGTCCTTGATAATAGCCGTCCCAAAAGCCACGATTGAACACGGTTGAAAGGCGTTCGTCCCACTTGTCTTTCTTCTCTTCGGTGAAAGTGCCGTCCAAAACGCTCTGAATGGCTTCCTTATAACAAGTGATAACTTCATAAACATACTCTGGTCCACGCGCTCTACCTTCGATTTTAAACACCCGAACACCCGATTTCATCATTCTGTCTACGAAGCGAATGGTCTTTAAATCCTTCGGACTCATGATGTATTTATTATCGATTTCGAGCTGATTGCCTGTTTCGTTGTCGGTAACGGTGTAAGAACGACGACAAATTTGAGTGCATTGCCCACGATTAGCCGAGCGATTTGAATCGTGTAAACTCATGTAACATTTGCCCGAAATGGCCATGCAGAATGCACCGTGGCAGAACATTTCGATGCGCACCAATTCGCCACGAGGACCTCGAATGTCTTGTTCTTCAATCTGGCGATAGATTTCTGCCACCTGCTCCATGTTTAATTCGCGCGCCAAAACAGCCACATCGGCAAATTGAGCGTAGAATTTTAATGCCTCGATGTTGGATATATTGAGCTGCGTAGAAAGGTGAACTTCCAAGCCAACCTGACGACAATAAACCATAACAGCCACGTCGCTGACAATGGCAGCAGTAATATTGGCAGCCTTAGCCGCATCAATTATCTCGTGCATCGTGTTAATATCCTCGCCGTAAATCACCGTGTTCACAGTTAGATAGGTTTTAATACCACGTTCGTTGCAGGTTTCTGCTATTTCTTTTAAATCCTCTATCGTGAAATGGTTCGCCGAATGGGAACGCATATTAAGCTGCCCAATGCCAAAATAGATTGAGCCAGCACCCGCCTGAATAGCTGCTGCAAGACTTTCGCGCGAGCCAACAGGTGCCATTATTTCATATTCTTGAATATCCATACTTATCTTTTATGGGGCAAAGATACTATAAAATAATGAGAATTTTGCACGATAAGCCACAAAACGATGGTTCAACCGACTGCTACATTGGCAATTTTGAAATTCAAAACAAGCAATTTTCGACTTACAAAAATTGTCCTAAATTCCGCAAAGCGGATTGTTTCACGATAAGGAAACTTGTGTTTTTTAAATTTGTTGATTAACAAACGAATTAAAAGCGTCAGTTTCCCACTTTTCAAAAGAGCCTGTTTTGAAGTTCAAAAGAGCCTATTTTGAAGTTCAAAAGAGCCTATTTCGTTTTTCAAAGCGTTTCTATTTCTTTAAGATGATGAGCAGAACGGATGACAAAATCATCACAATACCAATGGCAAGGCGGAGGGTAAAGGCTTCGCCAAAGACGAAAGTACTGATGACGACTGCTGTAACAGGCTCTAAAGCACCAAGTATTGACGAGGTTGTACTACCAATGGAGCGAATGGAAATGTTTATGCAATAAAGCGAAAGTAGTGTTGGGAATAACGCTAATTGTAGGGCATAGAGCCATTCTTCGGTTTCGTCAAGCATGACAATCGGGTCGCCCACAAAAATCATATACCCCACAATGGAAATCCACGCAAATAAAGTTATCCAAAGCGTGTATTTGATAGGCGACATTTCTATCTTAAATTGGTTCACATAGACAATATAGAGCGCATAAAGCAATGATGAACCTAAGACCAACAATATGCCCATAGCACTCAAAGTTGTACCGCCATCGCCACGATAGAGTAGACCAATTCCAGAGACAGCAAGAAGAATGGACAGAGCCGTTGCCCATTTGATATGTTCGTGATAGAAAACTACCATTAAAACAGCTGTCATAATGGGGTAGGAGAAAAGAATGGTCGATGCCACACCTGCATTCATGTAATAGAAACTAAGGAATAATAGGACGGACGAGATACCCACAAACGAACCCAAAACCGAGAGCTTTATGGCGTGTCCACGTTTTATTTTAAAGGTTTCGCCCGAAAAAGCCACCCATATAGCAAACATGAAGGTAGCCAAACCGTAACGATAAAACAGCACATTACCCGAAGTTATGCCATGAGCATAAAGCGGTAAAGCCCCCAAAGGGTTCGTTCCATAAAACACTGCTGCCAATATGCCAGCTATAAAACCTTTAACTTTTGCGTTCATTTTCTTTCGTTCATCATTCCCGACAAGCGGTTTGTTGAATATTGTTGCAAAGGTACAAGTTTTTTATGGTATTGTTGGCACGATGACCTGAATTATTAAAACGACAAGAGAAAAGTATAACTTAACGCCTTTTAACTTATTCTATCATCTAAAATCTTTTTAAAATAGTACCTTTGCATGCAGATAAACTTTCGGATTAACCGAAAAAGGGGTGCCACCTTATTTGGGTGAGCTGAGATTATACCCGTATAACCTGATGCAGATAATGCTGCCGTAGGAAGTGCGAATATAGAATTTGCGTTTATCTATCCGTTTTTGGTGTATTCCCCCTTGTTGTTCGGTCGTTCGAAAGTAATGTTTGTTACTTTAAGGACGCATGATGCACTATGTAAAAACTTTGACCATTGCAGGTTCCGATAGTGGCGGTGGAGCTGGAATACAGGCTGATATTAAAACAATGTCGGCTTTAGGCTGCTACGCTTCATCGGTGATAACGGCAGTTACCGCACAAAACACAAAGCAGGTTTTCGATATTCAAAACATTAATCCTTCGGTTGTTGAGGCTCAACTACGAGCTGTATTGACCGATTTGCGCCCCAATGCTATTAAAATAGGTATGGTGGGGAGTGCTGAAAATATGGAAAGCATTGCCAAAACCTTATCCGAAGTAAGCGATATTCCGCTGATTATAGACCCTGTTATGGTTTCTACTTCGGGCAATAAGCTCATGGACGATAGTGCGGTTCATACTTTTTGCCAGCAACTTTTACCCCTTGCTACCTTGCTAACGCCCAACATTCCAGAAGCAGAGGTGTTGGCTGGAATGCCAATCACATCGGTTTCAGACATTGATGAAGCAGCAATGCGAATTTTAAAACGCGGTTGCAACGCCCTATTAATAAAAGGTGGGCATGTGGAAGGAAGCATGAAAACCGACCGATTGTATTTCTCTAACGGCAGTGAACCTATGGTTTTCAAAGCTGAAAGCATTGAAACACGCAACACACACGGCACAGGCTGCACACTTTCGTCGGCGATTACGGCTCTCTTAGCCCGTGGCTTACAATTGGAAGATGCGGTTGCAATGGCAAAAAACTATGTTTCAAACGCTTTAAAAGAAGGTGCTGATGTAGAAATTGGCAGTGGACACGGAGCAGTAAACCATTTTTATAATCCTGAAAAACTAATCAAGCAATGACAAACATACAATTCATTACGCACGAAAACAAAAGATTTGGCTACATAGAAGGCACAGAATTGGCACTCCGTGGAGGGTGTAAATGGGTGCAGTTGCGCATGAAAAATGCTACCGATGAGCAGTTTTTAAGCGTGGGTCGCCAAGTTGCTGCGCTCTGTCGCAACTATCACGCAACGTTTTTGTTGGACGACCGTGTGCATTTGGTTCACGAACTCGGTGCTGATGGGGTACATTTGGGTAAAAACGACATGCCTGTCGATGAAGCAAGAACCCTACTTGGACATGAGAAAATCATTGGTGGCACTGCCAATACCTTTGCTGATATTCAGCGATTGGCAACTCAAGGGGCTAATTACATTGGGTGTGGACCTTTCAGATACACCACTACAAAGCAAAATCTTGCTCCCGTGCTTGGTTTAAAAGGCTATGAAACTTTATTAAACCAAATGAAAGACGCCCAAATACAAATCCCACTCATCGCCATAGGGGGCATTTTGCACGATGATATATCCGATTTGTTGGGTATAGGAGTAAGCGGAATTGCAATAAGTGGGGCTGTTTTGAATGCTGAAAACCCTAAAGAAGAAATGGAAAAACTAATTAAAATATAAATGATTATGAAGAACGACATCAAAATTTCCTATCCAGATTCGGAGAAAATTTACATGAAAGGTGTGAAATATCCGAACCTTCGTGTAGGAATGCGCCGTATCAACTTAACACCAACCATTACAACCGAAAACAGAAAGCGCACAGAATGTCCCAACGAACCTGTTATTGTTTACGACACAAGTGGCCCTTATAGCGACCCAAATGTGGAAATCGACTTGGAAAAAGGATTGCCAAAATTGCGCCAACCATGGATTGAAAATCGCAAAGGCACACAGATGTATTACGCAAAAAAGGGCATCGTAACCGAAGAAATGGAATATGTAGCCATTCGTGAGAATATGAATTGCGAGGCATTGGGCATTAAAACACACATTACACCAGAGTTTGTGCGCAGCGAAGTTGCCGCAGGACGTGCCGTAATACCTGCTAATATCAACCACCCAGAGAGCGAACCTATGATTATAGGAACGAACTTTTGCGTGAAAATAAATACCAATATTGGTAACTCACACGAAAATTCAAGCATTGAAGAGGAGGTAGAAAAAGCGGTATGGAGCTGCAAATGGGGTGGCGATACCTTGATGGATTTATCGACAGGTAGCAACATTCACGAAACAAGAGAGTGGATTTTACGCAACTGCCCAGTACCCGTTGGCACTGTTCCAATGTATCAAGCCTTCGAAAAGGTAAACGGCAAGGCAGAAGACCTTACTTGGGAAATATTTAGAGACACGCTTTTAGAACAATGCGAGCAGGGTGTCGATTATTTTACCATACATTGCGGAATCCGTTTGAAGAACGTTCATCTTGCCAATGGTCGCCTTACGGGTATGGTAAGCCGTGGTGGTAGCATCATTTCTAAGTGGTGTCAAGTACACAACGAGGAAAGTTTCCTTTACAGCCACTTCGATGATATTTGCGATATTTGTGCCAAATACGATGTAGCCATATCACTTGGCGACGGTTTGCGCCCTGGTTCAACCTACGATGCCAACGATGCTGCACAATTTGCCGAGCTCGATACGATGGGAGAACTCGTAGAACGTGCATGGGAAAAGAATGTTCAAGCCTTTATCGAAGGACCTGGACACGTACCAATGCACAAGATTCGTGAGAATATGGACAGACAAATAGAGAAGTGCCACGGCGCTCCTTTCTATACTTTAGGCCCTCTCGTAACCGATATTGCACCTGCTTACGACCATATTACAAGTGCCATTGGAGCAGCAATGATTAGTTGGTACGGCACAGCCATGATTTGTTATGTAACACCGAAAGAACATCTTGCACTTCCAAACAAGGACGATGTGCGTGAAGGAGTAATTACTTACAAGATTGCTGCCCACGCTGCCGACTTGGCAAAGGGACACCCTGGTGCTGCCATAAGAGACAACGCTTTGAGCAAAGCACGCTATGAGTTTCGTTGGAAAGACCAGTTTAACCTTGCGCTCGACCCAGAAAAAGCATTAGAATATTGGAAAACATCGAACAAAGTGGGTGGAAAATATTGCACCATGTGTGGTCCTAACTTCTGTGCGATGCGCATAAGTCAAACCTTAGAGGATTGCGATTGCAACGAAGAAGAAAAGAAAAATAACTAAAATCAACAATATTATGATAGAAAAACAAGTATCAAAAGGAATTATTAGCACCTATTTTGCTAAAATGGAAAAGTGTCTCGAACTCGATGTTGCCATTGTTGGCGGCGGTCCTTCGGGCATTGCAGCAGCCTATTACATGGCAAAAGCAGGATTGAATGTAGCAATTTTCGACCGCAAACTATCGCCAGGCGGTGGCATGTGGGGTGGTGCTATGATGTTCAATCAATTGGTTATACAAGAAGAAGCATTGAGCATTATCAAGGATTTCGACATCAATTACGAGCTATACGAAGACGGTTTGTATACTGCCGACTCGGTAGAAAGTACGTCAGCTTTGCTCTATAAGGCGACCCATGCAGGTGCAACCATTTTCAATTGCTACTCTGTGGAAGACGTAGTGTTTAAGAATAACGTAGTAAGTGGTGTGGTTGTGAACTGGACTCCTGTACTTCGCGAGGGTTTACACGTTGACCCATTGAATATTATGGCAAAGTTTGTCATAGACGGAACAGGTCATGACAGCGAAATGTGCCAGGTTGTTGCACGCAAAAACGGCATCAAACTCAATACGGCAACGGGTGATGTGATTGGTGAACGCTCGCTCGATGTAGCTGAAGGCGAACGCCAAGTGGTAGAAGGAACAAAGGAAATATACCCAGGACTTTATGTTTGCGGTATGGCTTCATCAGCTGTTGGCGGCACACCACGCATGGGACCAATCTTTGGCGGTATGCTTCTTTCGGGTAAAAAGGTAGCTGAGGCTATCATCAACCGGTTGAAATAAAATATAATTTAGGTGGAAATTGCTGCAAAAAGCAGTAGTTTCCACTTTTTTTTATTCTTTTTCACGCTCACGATAGTCCCTTTTTGTTGATAATAAACTTATTATGAAAGTAAGATAGATGCGTTTTATTGTTATAACCGAACCCAATTTCATTCCCAACGAAGCAACGATAATAGCGAAATTGCTCCGCTTGGGTGTTGATTTGGTGCATATTCGGAAACCTGAAGCCGCTGCCGAAGCTGTGGAAAACCTTATCAAAGCCATTCCTGTGGAGTATCATACACGTTTGGTGCTGCACGATAATTTCGAACTTTCGGCTCGCTTTTTGCTCTACGGCTTGCATCTTAATCGGCGCAATAGCGTGCTACCCAAAGGTTTTAAAGGTTCTGTTTCTCGCTCGTGCCACACGTTTGAGGAAGTGAAAACCTACAAATCCTTGTGCGATTACGTCTTTCTCAGTCCTATTTTCGATAGCATTTCCAAACAAGGATACGCCTCATCGTTCACGCCGCAAATCCTTTTGAACGCCCAAAAGCAAGGCATTATTGACGAGAAAGTCGTTGCTTTAGGGGGAATAACAGCCGAAAATATCGTTCCAATTCAGCGTTATGGCTTTGGCGGAGTAGCCTTGTTAGGCGATGTTTGGAACCGAATCAATGATGCAAACTTTGACGATTACATCAAGAAGATAGCAACGGCAGCTGCGAAACCATAACTTTCGAGATAGTTTCCATCTCGGAATAAAGGTCGCAATTCATCTTTTGAAATTGCAAAAATTGTTCTAAATTCCATAAAACGAATTGTTTCACGATAAAGAAATTTGTATTTTTTGTAATTCATTGATTATCAAACGAATAAAAAATATCAGTTTCCTGCTTTTCAAAAGAGCCTATTTTGCAATGCAAAAGAGCCTATTTTGAGGTGCAATAGTGGCTGTTTTGAACTGAAAAAGCGTAGGTTTTTGAGAAAAAACAGACGATAGCGTGAAACATTAGCAAAGATTGTTCTATTTTTCTAAACTTGGTTTTTAATTCAAACAAGCAGAAAACGAGTTGCGAAAGTAGGATAAATAAGTTTTTAAAAAGCAATTTATGAGGGGTATGTTATTGAAAAACAGTATATTTGCAGCATGAAGCGATTGTTTTTCACATACATTCTATTCTTCGCTGTGGTGCTTTCGACCATGGCGCAACGCCCTAAAATAGGATTGGTTTTAGGCGGTGGCGGGGCAAAAGGGGCTACTGAAGTGGGTGTTTTGCACGAAATTGAGCATGCAGGAATACCAATTGACTACATTGCAGGCACGAGTATCGGCAGCATTGTGGGCGGTTTGTATAGTGTTGGTTATCGGGCAGACGATTTAGACACCTTGTTTCGTTCACAAGATTGGCTGGCTTTGTTGACCGATAGGGATAAGACGCTATCGAAACGCATTATAAAAGAAGAAGATGGCATAACTTATTTATTCGGATTTCCTATCAGAAAACGAAAAAATGAAGGTAAAAAGACACACGGATTGGGTGTTTTGCATGGCGATAAAGTATATAATTTTTTGGATTCGTTGGTGGCAAATGCACCTTTATACAAGCAGAAAAACAGAACCATAACACCCATTCCGTTTCGCTGTGTGGCGTTCGATATGAAGCAACAAGCACAAGTTTTGCTTTCAGGCGATAGTCTTGCGCGAAACATGCGTGCCAGTATGGCTATCCCTGGGGCATTCAAACCTGTGGTTTCAGACTCGCTTGTGCTGTTCGATGGTGGCATGATAAACAACCTTCCTGTTGATGTGGTAAGAGAAATGGGGGCAGATATTGTCATTGCAGTGGACTTAACACAAACGAAACACGATGATTTTAGTGCGCCATTGAGTTTTTTGAAAGGCTTAGGCGGCATTGTAAAATGGTTGGTTGAACGCCCCGATATTGTTAAATACAACGAGAATAGAAAGCAAGCCGACATCTATATCAACCCCAATTTAAATGATTATGGGGTAACAAGTTTCAGTTCGGAAGCCATTGCTGATATGATAAAAATTGGTAGACAGGCTGGACAAGCGCATTATAGCGACTTTATGCAACTGAAAAATAAGTGCAAAAAATAACACGAAGTCGGTAGCTTACCATTTTTTGCTGCCAACTCCGTGCCGTTTTTAGTTTTTCAACGCTACGATATTCTTGTATTTACTCTAATTTTAGGCGGTGAACTTCCATATTTTCTTGTAGGAAAATGCGAGCTGTTTCCTTGAATTTGTCAGCATTTTCGGTTGTAAAATAGCGCACAGAGCCTTGCTTTGTACAAAGATTGTCCATATCCTTGTGGCGAGAAAGATAGTCTTTCAAACTGCTTGCCACATATTCGCCTTGCGAAATGATGCGGATTCCCTCGGGAACATATTGCTTAATTTTGGGCAAAAGGATAGGATAATGCGTGCAACCGAGAATTAATGTATCGATTTTTGGGTCGGTTTGCAAGAGATGGTCAATACGCTTTTTCACAAAATAATCAGCCCCCTCACCTTCGGCCTCGTTGTTTTCAACAATGGGAACCCATAGCGGACAAGCCTCACCCGTAACTTCAACATTGCCCCATAGCTTCTTAATTTCCATGTTATAGCTTTCGCTCTTTATCGTTCCAGGAGTTGCCAAAATACCAATGTGCTTGCTTTCAGTGAGTTTCCCCACGATTTCAGCTGTTGGTCGTATGACTCCTAAAACACGGCGGCGTGGGTCTATGTTGGGTAAATCGTTTTTCTGAATGGTACGCAGAGCCTTTGCGGAAGCGGTATTGCACCCTAAGATAACCAATTGACAACCCATGCTGAACAATTTTTTGACGGCTTGCAGTGTGAATTGATAAACAATATCGAACGAACGCGAACCATAGGGCGCACGAGCATTGTCGCCAAGGTAAATGTAATCGTATTGTGGCAGCTGCTCGCGTATGCCTTTCAGAATGGTAAGACCACCATATCCAGAATCGAAAACCCCTATCGGACCTGCTGATTGTGATAGCGTAAAATCCATAAATAATTACTTTATAACCGTTTTTAACGCCTCCGTAATGTCTTCGCCCACCATGTTATTGACGTAAGGTAGCGCATTATTATCGGCATTGAGAATGAAAGCGTAACCTCTTTCATGTCCCATTTCGGCAAGAACTCGCTTCAAACGAGCGTGTGCAGGGGCAAAAGCATCTTTCTCGGCTTGCAGTAATAGACGGTCAGACTCCTTCTTAAAAGCGATATTCTTATCCATCATCTCTTGCAATTCGGCTTGACGCTTCTTCAAAATAGAGGGCGCAAAGTTGCGTTGACCTTCTAAAAATTCTTCATATTTGGCATGAAAATCGTTTTCAGAACGCTTGGTTTCTGCATCGAATTTGGCACGAAGGTTAGCCATATTACGCATTGCCACACCATATTCGGGCATCATTTTCAACACTTCGGTGTAGTTGAAATAAGCAAATTTAATAGGTGTTTGCGCACTAACCCATAGCGGTAGGGCGGCAAAAAGCAGAAATAGAAAATATTTTTTCATCATAAATTATCTTTTTTTTCGCTGTTATTATCAACAAAAAAGGTTACCGCAACAAGATTATTCTTGCGGTAACCTCACCCTTTTCCATTTCCTTTAGAAGGGCATGGAGTAGATAACGGGGCAAAGACACCCGCTTTATTTGACGATATGGAAAGCCTTTAAGGCTCGCCACAACTTGTTTTTTTATTTCATCTTAGCAAGTTGAGCCTTCACTTCAGCAGTAATATCCTTGCTGATAGCTTCGTTTACATAGAGAGGCTGACCTGCTGCCTTTTCCATAATGTAAACATAATTGCCTGATTTAGCTACTGCTTCGATAGCTTTGCGTACCTTGTCAAGAACAGGACCGAGCTTTTGTTGTTGTAATTCATTAAAAGCCTTTTGGTTATCTTGTGCAGTTTGTTGAACCTTGGTGTACATGTCCTGAAGCATTTTCTCTGTTTCAGCTTGCTTTGTAGCATTCATTGTACTCTTTGTCTTTTCGTATTCTTCAGCTTTGCGTTGCAATTCTGTTTGCATATCGGTAAGTTGCTTTTCATATTCCTTGCCTTTTCCTTCGAGTTCCTTTTGAACAGTCATGGCTTCTGGCAATGATTGCAAGAGTGCTTGTGAGTCAAGATGACCAAATTTCTGTGCGAACATTGTCATTGGAGCACAGAGCATCAACATTAAAATTAGCTTTTTCATTTTACTTCTTATTTTTTATTGTTTATAATTACGATTTTGGAGTTCTAAATATGGCTTTCGCCGATGAAAAGAATGGGTTATTGATTGCCATAACCTAACTTTTGCAACACTTCATTGCTAATATCAATCTTTGGCGAACCATAGATAATACCTGCGGTTGCACTAGAACGGTCGACAACAAGGCTGTAACCACGTTGGTCGGCAATGTCTTTTACCGCATTGTATATTTCGTCTTGGATAGGCGAAATAAGGCTTGTGCGCTTCTTAAACAACTCGCCTTCCGGACCAAAGTATTTGCGTTTCAAGTCAGCAGCCTGCTTTTCTTTTGCCATAATGGCTTCTTGCTTCTTCTTTTTTTGGTCTTGAGAAAGGAAAACGACTTCGTTCTGATAATTTTTATACATGGTAGCAGCCTCTGTATTGAGGGCTTCTACCTCGGCTTGCCACTTCTTACTTACTTGATTTAACTGCTCGTTGGCACGCTCATAGGCAGGTACATTGCTTAAAATATACTCCATATCGAGCAAAGCGAACTTTTGCGCATGGGCAGCCATTGCAAAGACTGCTACCAAGCATAATGTTATTAATTTTTTCATATCAATTCTCTCTATGTTTATTTATTGAGGTACAAACTAAAACTTTTGTTTTGAATCGATTAGAACTCTTGTCCGAGTACAAAGTGGAATTGGCTTCCACCCTTTTTACCATAGACTGTGTCAAAGCCGTAAGCCCAGTCGATACCCATCATACCTACCATTGGGAGGAAGATACGGACACCCACACCAGCTGAACGCTTCATGTCGAATGGATTAAACTTCTTGGTATCTGCCCACGCATTACCTGCTTCAACGAATCCAAGACCATAGATGGTTGTATTACCTAAAAGGAATGGATAACGGAGTTCGAGAGAAAAACGGTCGTAGGCATACGCTTCACCACTACGAGGAGTGAGCTGACCATTTTCGTAACCACGCAAGCCAATGGTTTCTTGAGCATATCCTGTTGAGTAACCACTCATACCATCACCACCCATATAGAAAGTTTCGAACGGACTCTTCTTGTATTTATTGAAACTACCGAGCAATCCAAATTCTACGCGAGTCATCAAAACCAAACATTTTTGACCTTGTGTGAGGGCAGTAAAGGTGCGTGCCTTAAACTTCCACTTGTGGTATTCTACCCAACGGAACTTCTCTTGCTGCTCGTCTTGATAGGTTGAAGAATATCTATCGGTAGCCAAATTCTTGTAATCCTTCTTGTCAAACTTTGACCAAGGTGGCGTTATGGTCAATGATGCACTAAATTCTGAACCAAAACGAGGGAAGAGTTGGTTATCGGTTGAGGTACGATTGATTGACACACTAAGGTTCAAGTTGTTGGCAGTACCATTGGTCATGATGAAGTAACGCCAGTTTTTCAACATGTAACGTTGGTAAGAAAGCTGAACAGAGAGTTGGAAATAGTCATCTGGCCAACTTAAACGCTTACCCCAACCCACGTATGCACCAATCAATCGGATATACTTGTCAGGGTCAAGATAATTCTCGTAATTGTTGTAATTATAATTTCCAGCACCGTACATGTAATTGTAATAATTGTTCATGTAGTTTTGGTTGTAATAGCTGCTATTAACATCGGTATGCTTAGAGTAGTTCAAACCCATTGTAAACTGCACTGGACGCTTTCCACCAAACCAGTTTGTTCCGTATTGAAGGTTATAAGATTGGTAATATTTACCATTGGTTTGTGCGCTTAATGCCATCGTTTCGCCATCACCAATAGGCATAAATCCACGATGTTCTTTGTTCTTTCTGAATAGGTTTGCCATAGAAAAATTGTTGAGTTTCAACCCGACTTTTCCAATAACACCTGCTTGTCCCCAACCCAAAGAAAGCTCGACTTGGTCGTTAGACTTTTGCTTTAAATTCCAATCAATATCCACTGTACCGTCCTCGTAGTTTGGTTTTGGCACTGGAGAAACCGACTCTGGATCGAAGTGTCCCATAGATGCTAAGTCGCGAGCGGTACGTGTTAAAGCTGCTTTTGAGAATAAATCGCCTGGCTTTGTACGTAATTCACGGCGTACAACATTTTCGTAAATGCGGTCGTTACCATTGATTCGAACACGTTTCACACGGGCTTGCTGACCTTCATAAATACGCATTTCAAGGTCGATAGAGTCGCCAACGATGTTTACTTCGGTAGGTTGCAGATTGTAGAACAAATATCCGTGATCCCAATATTGGTTACCTACTGACGATTCGTCTTCAATTAAGCGTTTGTTCATGAACTTTTGGTTATAAACATCACCTTTTTTCATGTCCAACAAGCTATTCAAATATTCGGTAGGATAAACTGTATTACCAACCCAATTGATATTGCGGATATAATATTTTTTGCCTTCATCGACCTTCACATATACGTTTACATGCTTTGGGTCTACATTCCAAACGCTATCTTTGACAATGGTTGCATCACGATAACCATGCTCGTAATACTTTTCAATAAGGTTCTTTTTGTCCTCTTCCCAACGTTCTGGAGTAAATTTCTTTGACTTAAAAATATTTCCAAGTTTACCTGCTTCACTGGTTTTCTTGAATGCTCCTTTGGAAAAAAGTGAACCTTTTATTTGTTTGTCGCTCAATCCTTTATTAGCTTCTATAATAATATTGCGGACTTTTTTCTTTTCTTTCTTATCAACTTCTATATCAAGAATAACTTGATTTTTGGCTGTTACATCGTCGCGTTGGCGTATAAACACCTCTGCGTCTTTGTAACCTTTTTCTTCAAAATATTTCTTTGCAAGCAATTTAGCACGGTCTATCATGTTCGGAGTAATCTGTCCTCCCTTCATAATTCCTAACTTATTGTCCATATCCTCGCGCTCGGCTTTCTTCAATCCAACGTAGTTGATGGTAGAAATGCGTGGACGTGCTTGCAAATAAATGTGCAAATAAGCTTTATCAGCAACAAGAGAATCGACCGAAATGGATACATCTGAGAACAATCCATGCTTCCAATAACGCTTCACTGCATTAGAGATTGCTTGTCCAGGAATATCTATATCTTGTCCAATTGATAATCCGGAAATGCTTGTAAGCACATAGTCTTCATAGCCTTCCACCCCTGAGACAGCTAAACCTGCTAACTTATAAGTGGTAGGATTGCCTGCATACGAAATGGTAGGCTTTACTATTTTTTGCTGTGCTTTAATGTTTAAGCTGAAGCAAAATATAACCGCTAAGAGTATTAAGACTTTCTTTGTATTACTCATTTATATTGCTTTTCTTATTTTTGTTCTTGTTCTGTTTCTATTTGTTTTTCTGTTTTTCCAAATCGGCGTTGCCTTCCTTGATAATCGACAATAGCTTTATATAGGTCTTTTTCGTCGAAATCAGGCCAATAGGTATCACAGAAATAAAGTTCGGAGTAAGCTAATTGCCACAAAAGATAATTGGAAATGCGATATTCACCGCCCGTTCTTATCAATAAATCAGGGTCAGCCATAAAGTTGGTACACAGATATTTACTAATTGTATCTTCTGTGATTTCTTCCAATTTTATTTCTCCTTTCCCCACCTTTTGTGCTATTTGCTTTGTTGCTTCTGTAATTTCCCAACGTGCAGAATAGCTCAATGCTATTGTCATGGTCATGGCATCGTTCTTCGCCGTATGCTCCATCGTTTCTTGAAGTCGCTGTTGCACTTCAACAGGAAGGCGTTTTATATCTCCGATTACTTGGAAACGAACATTATTTTTCATAAAGATTTCGTCTTCAAGCGAGGTGAAAACGAGTCCCATTAATGCCGTTACTTCATCGGTAGGCCGATTCCAATTTTCGGTGGAGAATGTGTATAACGTGAGGTTTTTTACCCCTAATCTTGTACACTCTGCTGTTATTTTACGCACTGTTTCAACGCCTGCTTGGTGTCCAAACGAGCGTGGTTTATTGCGTTCCATAGCCCAACGACCATTGCCGTCCATAATGATTGCAATGTGTTCGGGTATGCGAGTTATATCTAATTCTTCTGCCATTGTTTTGGGAAGATTATAATTTGTCAATTTTTATATTACTATTTTGGCGAAAAACCTACTCATCGTCGTTATGACAAGTGCGGCATTTTGCCATGAAACTATAGGTAAACGTGAATTGCAAAGTGGAATAACAATCTGTATTCTTGAATAATCCACTACTTTTTATATCGTATGGGTCTTTTTGCCCATCTAATTCGTCAGACAAACAAAAGTGCATTGCCCATTCAACGCCCACATTCATTCGCTCACCCATTTTGTATTTCACACCCAAACCGATTGGGAGATTAGCTGAGAAAGCCGATTTCTTGTCGCCATTCTTTATGCTTACATAAGTTGCGCCTATTCCTCCAAAGATGAAAGGCACTAATCTTTGTGCGCCTCTGTATTCTCTTCCTGTACCATAAGGCCAAAAATTATATTCGTAGGTTATGCCAACGTCCACCAATGTATTGTTAAATTCGTAGGGAGTTTTTGCAAATTTAGGATAATAAGTTTTTACATCACTTGATTTTCCTTTGACTTTTCCATACGAAGCATTGAACTTTAAGCCCATATAAGGGTTGAACGCATAACGCATAATTGCCGACCCCATAGGCTGTAAGTCTTTGGTTAGCGACCCATTAAAGTCGCCCAAATAACCCATAACGCCTGCACCCGCACCTAATTCCATTCTATATTCTTCGCCATCTTGCGCCATAATAGGTGCAGACATTACGAAAAACATCATGTAAAAAAGGATACGTTTCATTTTTTCTGTTTTATTGCTCCTACAAATTTTTTGTTTCTCAGTTCTATTGCAGTGCTTTTATTTAATTGCCGTACGAAGTCTGGTTTTGTGTCCAACTCATACTATTGAGTTTTCCCTTCCAAACTTGTCCACCACTAATTATCCAAACATATTGTTGTCCGTCAACTGTGGCAGCAAATGTAGCTGCTGGCGTTCCTGTTGGATAAGTATAAGGCAAATTTCTCTTCCAAATAATACCGCCATCGTTACTTTCCATCATCTGTGCAAACTTCCCATTAGCGAGTCCGAGTCCCAAAATTTGGTTGTTGTAATTCACAATTGTAAGGTGGTTATAGTTTGGAAGTGAGAACGTTGAACTTGCTCCCGAGTTATTAAACGACCATTTGTAAACATCGTTTGGTCGCTCTGAATCAGAAAGTTTTGCCCATGTGGTTGCAAACGAAGCGTTTGCTGCTGTCCCAACGAGCAACACTCTGTCGATACCAGGATTGGTTGTCATTGGCAAAGTTATGGAATTGATGTTCGAAACAGGCAATTTTGTTGCATCATCGTCCAATTCTTCGCTTGTCCATGTTTGACCGTTGTCTTTCGAATTCATAAGGGTATTGTTAGTAGAGAGAGCGAAAAGTTCTATTCTACTTGCTGCCACCAATTGTTTTAGCGCAGCTGTACCCATTGTTTGCCATGCTTGTCCGTCAGTAGAACGCTTTATTTGTCCATTGTCTAAAATAAAGATTTCGTTCTTTCTGAGTGCGATATTCTTGTAAGCATCAACAGAAAACGCTTGAGAAAGCTTTGTCCAATTGTTGCCGTCATTTTCTTTTGTATAATAACCAATCGTTTGTGTACCCTTCTTTCCGAATACATAAATGTTACCATTGAAACTGAAAGCCTTCGTATCTTCCAATGTTGCCAAC
This sequence comes from Prevotella disiens JCM 6334 = ATCC 29426, assembly GCF_000613345.1. Taxonomy (GTDB): domain Bacteria; phylum Bacteroidota; class Bacteroidia; order Bacteroidales; family Bacteroidaceae; genus Prevotella; species Prevotella disiens. The sequence goes on from NZ_BAIS01000005.1 coordinate 55,740, forward strand.
TCAGCACTGGTGTTTAAAGCCTTCCATGCAAAATGATTTCCCACTTGTTTGTGTACATTTACCGTTATGGTATAGGCACGATGAAATTGATGATTTTCCGAATATACATAAACTGTACGTGGCTTTGAAAAATCAATAGAATCGTCCTTAACAACTTCCTTTTCAGTTGCATCTTCCAATGCCTTAATCGTTATCATTTCATGGCGTTTGGTTACAAGCTTGACCAACATTGCATTCACCTTTGTTCCGCAAGGCAATGAGTCGGGATTGTAAATTGTTCCGTTCAATTGGTCTATATAAAATTTATGATTTTTAGCCTTGTAGCTTACCCAAATGGTGGTGTCTTTGCCTGCGCTATTGACAGTATCGCGTGCCACTTTCACCTTGTCAATTGTAAAGCTAACAATAGCTGTACCGTTATAAGCGTCTTTGTTGTCAAGTTCCTCGTTCTTCATGCAACCAGTAAGCGCGAGTGTTGCAGCCATAAATGCTACAAGGGAATATATCTTATTTCTCATTGAGTGTAATTATACAATTTGTCTGCAAATTTAAATAGAATTCTTTAGATATTCTCCGTTTTTGATACTTAATTATGTAAAATATGGAAAATCCGTCTAATTTTAAGTTTGTTTAGTAAAGTAAGTTCCAAAATAAAATTAATACTCGCTTGTTTTTTAGTCTTTTTGACTTCATACGATGTTCTTATTCTTTTCCGTTGCTCATGCCAACGCTTTATTTTTTCAGAACAAAATAAAACGAATTGCCGATGTTACAGAAAAATAGAACAATCCATATACGTCCACACGCCACACCCAATCTTTTGCATGTCAAAACAGGCTCTTTTAAGCCGAAAAACCTATTGTTTTGAGGTGCGAAACAATAGGTTTTGAAAACCAAAATAATAGCTTGTTCGTAACACTTTGGTATTCAATGTTTTATAAAAGTGTAAAAAGAAAGCGAAAAAACAATTTATAAACACACGAATTTAGAACAATTATCAATTGAAAACTGTTCTAATGTAGCGATAAAAGAAACGTTTTTTGCGTATAAAAATACTTTCACGCTTAACCTATCTTATTGTGTTAAGCGTTTACTCATGTAGCGTACTGGATACCAAACCGATAGCCAACCCACGATGATTACAGTTGCAAAAATGCCGATTATATCCCAAAAATGAACGCTAATAGGATAGGCATTGACAACAAAATTGCCTGCTTGGTCGCCCAATTTTACGAGTCCGTAAGTTTGTTGAAGCCAACACAAGAGTAATCCCAATCCTATTCCGATTATAGCTCCCGCAACTGATATCATTCTACCCTCGAAAAGGAAAATTTGATTGATTTGTTTTTCGGTTGCTCCAAGGTTTCTCAGCGTGATAACATCTTGCTTTTTATCAATTATCAGCATGGAAAGCGAACCGATAATATTAAAGCAAGCCACCATCAAAATAAAGGTTAGGAAACCATAAGCAAAGAGTTTCTCAATGCGCATGATATTGAATGTGTCGGCTTGTTGCTCGTATCTATCTTTTACAACAAAGTCTTTTCCCGCAAGTTGCTCTATACCAGCCTTTGCCTTCCCTATATCTTCGCCTGCTTTTAGCCTTAATTCTAACGATGTAATCTCACCTTGTCGGTTAAAAATTCGGCGTGCAAAACCTATGGAAGTAACGATAAAATTATTATCATATTTACTTTGTTTTACTTGGAAAACGACTCCTGGCGACACCAAAGAGTCGGCTACAAAAGCGTTGGTAGGGTTCGATGCGTCGTATTGTCCTTTGCGTTGTGGAGCATAGATGCGCAAGAAGTCGTCCCAATGGACTGACGTATTGAGTTGCTGGGCTACACCAATGCCCAACACTCCGTATTCCAAATTGGCTACTTGCAGGCGGAAATCGCCATCTCCAAAGAGGGTTTCACGAATATTGGTAAGCGAGTCGAAGTTATTTTCTACCCCTTTTATAGTTACCATAACTTGTTTTCCGTGATAAGTAGCCAACGCTTGGTCGGTTACACACTCGGTAGATACTGCCACAAAAGGTAGTTTTTTTATTTTTGCCAACGTAGGATTGTCAGCAGCAATGGCTTTTCCTTTCGCAGCCTCAACCTTGATTTGTGGGTCAAAATTGGTGAAAAACGAAGCTACTAAGTCGGAGAATCCATTGAATCCGCTTAATACAACGACAAGCGCCATAGTGGCTACGGCAACGCCAATCACTGAAATCAAACTGATAACATTGATTGCGTGCGTACTCTTTTTAGAGAACAAATAGCGGCGAGCGATGTAAAACGGAAAGTTCATTACTTCTTCAACAACTCGTCGATGCGCTCAATATAGTCGAGCGAATCGTCAATAAAAAATCGTAATTCTGGAATAATGCGCAATTGATTGTGTACGCGTTGTCCCAATTCAAAGCGGATAGACTTCTCGTTTTTATTGATATTTTCTAATAATTCCTCACTTTTTTCCGATGGAAATATACTTAAATAAGCGGTACAGATGCCCAAATCGGGGCTAACTTTGGCTCGTGTAACACTTACCAACACTCCGTGCATGGCACGAGTTTGACTTTGAAAAATGCTTGCCAACTCCTTTTGAAGCAAGCGCGCTATGCGGTTTTGTCTTGTTTCTTGCATTATTTCTTTCTTAATTCATTGCAAATATACGGCAATTCTGGCACATATCAAAATAAGGATTATAAAAGTTTGCAGGTTATTCAAAATAGCCACATTTATAATGATTACAGTTTGAAATCGATGAACAAGCCCCTGGAAGAAAAAATGTCTGTAATACCGATGGATAAGGGGAGGGTAGAGCTTTCATTTTTTTATTGGACAGCAATAATTTTGAATAAAAAACTCTAATAATAGTGCGCTTTCTTTGAAATATTATGAAGAAGAGATAGTAATCGTTTCTTATATACTTTTATTTTTTTAAAATGTATATATTGTAAATAAATAAGCGATACTTGTAATAAAAATACACTTTAAAGTAATAATTCTGTGTATTTTTTTTAAATAATAAAAATATTAATTATATTTGCCATAACAGAATTGAAAAAAATAATTTAAAAGCATATAAAGCCGCAACGATAGGAGCCAGTTGCCAAACCTAAACAAAGTAGCTCCTAAAATATTCACAACAATCTAACAAACAATGAAGAAAAAACATTTACGTCTAATGAGTTTCGTTCTGACAGCATGCTTATGCAGCACATCAAGCATGGCGCAAGTTATGAAAAAAGTAGTAAAACCGCTTCAAAAGCAAGAAGTGAAAGCCTCGGAAGGTAAATTACCACCTGAATTTGAAGGCGTTGTTTTTGATGATTTCTATGGTTCTAACTTTTTCTCTCAACCTAATAATACGCCCGATGAGCCTATTTTTTATGCCTTTTATATCGATAATTTTTCAAAAACTGCAATTAATACCATGGAGTTTGAATATTGGTTCGACAACGACCGTTCTACTTTGCAGCGCAAAACTCGTAACGATATTCAACTTTTACCGGGAGAAAAAATGCGTGATGGAGTAGGGTTTATTACTTTCCATACCCCGAAAGACACCGAACCACACCTTATTTATATAAAGCCGTCAAAGCTAAATGGTATTGATGTAGACTTAAAACATACGTCAGACCATTTAGAAAATACTATATTGATGCAACTTATCGCCGTCCAACTCATGTAGTTGAAACTTTCATTGACCCTACTGACAAGGAGGCTTTCAATCGTTATCGTGGATTGGTAACCAGTATTTCGATGATGAAATACAGAACTCGCCAACCTAATCGCTACGAATTTATAACATTTGTGAGCAAGGCTGGAGAAAAGAAGTTTACAGCAACACCGAGTGAAAACGAACTTGCTGCAAAGTATAAGATTAGTGCTATGCCACGAGTAATGGTAGATAGAAATTTGATGTCGCCCTATGGGTCATTAAACAATCATGAAGAATTAAGAGATTTGTCAATTTATACGCCTGCAATGAAAATCAGCGATGTGCAAACCGACATATATGAGTTTTTGCTTTCTCGTCCTTTCTATGGACCGGGCTTTGCTCAAATGACACCATCGGTATCGTCAGTGGGTGATGGAAAGTTTGTTTGCAAAGTAAATGGTACTATTTCTTCTATTCAAAACACGAAGGGATTGCGCATGAATGTGTATCTTGTTGAAAACAATCCTATCCCCGAACCTGATGAAAACGAAAAAGTAAATATTCCTGAAGGTGCGGTTTACAACAAGTTTATAAAGATGATTAGTCCTGTTGAGGGTTACGAATTGAAGGTAAATGATGATAATACATACAATTTTAAGTCTGATGTTTTCACGATAGATAATTTTGAAGCCAACAAATATCGCATTGTTGCCGCTATTGTAGACCCATGTAACGGACAACTTCAGTTATCGTCTGTACTGCAATCTTGTGGCACAGTTGTTACCAATGAACGCACCAGCGAGGTGTCAATGACTACAGTTCAAGCCTCTGGAGAGATGAGTTTTGCACTTGCTGCAAAAGAACCTAATACGCCAATTACCATTGACTGGGGCGACGGAAACGATGTAAGCTATACGATTGGTACTGATTTTAGCGAATTTAAATCAGAAATAAAAGGTCCAGACTTGAAAATTAAGGGTAATATTACGAAATTAAATTGTATGACAAACAAGCTAAAAGCACTTGATATTACTGGTTGTCCACAACTGGAAGTACTTCAAGCTGCTTATAATTACTTGTCTGAAATTGATTTTTCGAAAAGTACAGAACTTCAAAACATAGAGATTTTTGGTAGCAATTCGCTTCAAGAAATCAATCTTACCAATTGTACTAAATTAGTTCGTTTAGTGGCTTCACAAAACTTCTTAAAGGAATTAGACCTTAGCAAGTGTCCTAATCTTTCTTATGTAGATTGTTCTCGAATGAAACAACTCAAGAATTTGGATTTATCTAATTGCCATGAAGTAAAAAATATCATTGCTAACGAATGTGCATTGGAGTCGCTTATCATTCCTGACGATGCACCTTTGGTAGAACTTTTATGCAAGAGCAACCGTCTTCCAAGTCTTGATTTGTCAGCGTACAAAGCACTTGAGAATCTTGATTGCTCAAGTAATCCTATTAAAACACTGAAAGTTGAATCGCCTGTACTACATACTCTATACGCAATGGGTACTAAAATTTCAACACTCGACCTTACAAAGTTGGGTAGTTTGAAGTATCTTGCACTCAAAGACAATGCTAATCTTACTGCTTTGAACTTAGACAAAAATACAGAATTGGAAGAATTAGGATTTAGTAATTGTAAGATTGAAAAATTAAACTTCCTACCTTTAAGTAAATTGAATAAACTTTGGTGTTCAAATAATCCTCTCACAGGGGTTAATCTTGCCAATTGTAACAACTTAAAATTCATAGAAGCCAGCAAATGCAAGATGAAAACATTGACACTCCCTGCCAATAACGATGTAATGGAGAAAGTTTTAGTTTCTGATAATGAATTGGAAAATATAACATTCGATAATCTTTCTGCTCTTAGATTAGTCAATCTTAGAAATAACGTCTTAACTTCGGTTGTTTTAAAGGGTACGAAGAGCGTGGAACAATTGGCAATGTCTGGAAATAAACTACATTCTGTTGATATTAAAGATTGTTCAAACTTGAAAATTGTAGGATTTGCTAACAACGGCATGACTGCTTGCGAACTCAACGATATGTATAGTCAATTACCAAAATTGAGCAAATTTCCAAATAAACCAAATCTACTTAACGGGACTACTTCTGATGAAGCTGCACTAACAAGTAATACAAAAATTGCCTTAGAAAGAAATTGGAGACCAAAAATAGAAGGCGATGGTAGCGGTTGCGCTAATGGTATTGAAGAAATGGGAATAGACAATGAGTTTGTAGTTTCTACTTTTGAGCATCATCTGAAAGTACGTTCTCCATTTGCATCTTCATTGATTAGCATTTATTCGCTTGACGGAAAACTCGTAATGCAGCATCATTTGGAAGGAGCAGAAGCAATATTCAGCATACAATTGAGTGGAACTTACATCGTTCGTTGTACTGATGACATGACAAAAGAAACGCTAACGACAAAAGTAGTATTCTAAAAGCTTTCTATATTTATTCCATACTATTCGCTCAAATTTATGGAATTTAGTACAACTCCAACTTGAAGCATTTTTAAAAGAGCCTGTTTTGCGTTCCAAAACAGGCTCTTTTAAAGTTGAATACAACCTCTTTTTTATGCGTAATAGGCATTGCCTATCGGAGCCATTGCTCAGGATTGAGTTTTTGGGTCTCTTTGTGCAATTGGAATTGGAGAATACCGCCTGAATTGACTGTTCCAAGAGTTTGACCTGTACCTACTTTCTGACCACGGCTTACACTCACGCTACCCAAATTGCAGTAAACTGATATGTAAGCACCATGGCGTACCATGACAATCGTAGAGCCTGCAACGCGAGAAACACTTGTTACTTCGCCTTTGAAAATGCTGCGTACAGCACTGCCAGCGGCAGTTTTAATGCTAATACCATTGCTATTGAGCTTCACGTTCGACATTCCTTGAACATTGTAAGTACCAAAGCGAGTAACAATTTTACCTGAAACAGGCATTGGTAAACGTCCCTTATTGTTGGCAAAGCTACCTGTCATGGCACGGTCGGCTGATGAAAGTAAAGAACTATTTGCATCGGCTTCACGTGCAGCCGCCTGCTCACGGTCGGCACGCTGCTTGTCTATTATTGCTTTTCGTTCTGCTGCCACACGATTTGCTTCTGCTTCACGAGCCTGTTGCTGTGCGCGTGCAGTTTCGGCTACCTCCTTTTGACGCGCTCTTTGCTCTGCCGCACGAGCTGCTGCCGCACGTTCTTCGGCACGTTTGAGTTCTTTTGCTCGTTTTGCTGATGCTTCAGCTTCGGCTGCTTTACGGGCTTGTTCTGCCTCACGGCGTGCCTGTTCGGCTTTTGCTTGGGCTTCACGGCGTTGTCGTTCCAACTCTGCTGCCTTGGCTTGTGCCGCTGCTTTGGCTTGTGCCTCACGTGCTTTCGCCTCAGCAATGCGTCTTGCGTTTTCACGAGCGGCCGCTTCTGCTGCTGCACGTTTGCGTGCCATTTCTGCTGCTCGCTGTTTGGCTGCTGCTGCTCGTGCTGCTGCTTGCGCTCGTGCCTCTTCCATAGCACGTTGGCGTGCTTTTTGTATTTCTATTGCGATTAATCGGTCGATTTGTGCATTGATTGCTTGTTGCTTTTTCTGGCGGTCGCTAATGACTTGTTGTAATACTTGTTGGTCTTTTTGCAACGATGCCACTACGTTTTGTTGCTCCACCTTCTTGCCTTGCATTTGTCCTTGAATTCTTTCTCCTTGGCGTAACAAGTTGGTTTTGTGTCCTTTCACCGCTTCAAGTTGATTGTGCTTCTGGTCTACTTGGTTTTGTTTCTGCTTTAACAGTTCACCTTGCGCACGCTGATAGGCGGCATATTCACGCACAAAGCGCAAACGACGATACATTTGTGTCAATGTTTTGGCAGAGAAAATGAACATCAATTTGTCTTGAATGCCACGATGCCGAGCCATGTAGCGCATGGAACGAATGAAACGACTACGACGTTCTCCTAATTGATTTTCAAGCGATTGCAACTGTCCTTTAAGGATTCCGATGTTGCCATTCACTTGTTTGATGTCAGACGCAATCGTGTCAATGCTTTGTTGTTGGTGTCCAATTTCAGTATCCAACGTTATAATTTTTTGCAAACGGTCGTTTACATCTTGTTGCTTGGCTTTTAATTCCTGTTCGTTCTGCTGAATTTCCTTTTGTATCTGCTGGTTTTTCTTTTGCAAGCCTTTTATTTCTTCCGTTGTAACATACTTCTGCTTCGTATTTCCCTTTGCATTTTTCTTACGATTTTGCGCCGTAGGTTTCTTTGTAGCAGTTTGTTTTGCTGTTGTTTTCTTTGTTGTTACCGCTTGCTTTTTTACGGTTTTCTTGGTAGTTTGTTGCTTTACAACAGGCTTTTTGGTGCCAGTTCGCTGCTTTTGAGCATACGGACTGAGCAAGCATGTGGTCAGCATGAACAATATAAATAAAATACGTTTCATTTAAAGTTGCATTAGTTTTCCCAATATTTCTTCTACTCCCACTTGCTCGTACTTAGACGATGGCGTGGTAAAACTTTCCCAATTGGCATTGTCGCTTAGTCCTTCCAACTCGAAAGTGGCTGAAATGGTCTTCTGTCCTTTTGCTATTGGGGTTTTTATTAGCACCTCATGGCGACAAGGGAACTTTTTTGAGCCGAAAGGTTTGAAGTCAGAATAGTTCCAAGTCAGTGTGGAAACACCATGATTTGGACTGGTATATTTTGCTTCTGCTTGATTAATAAACCCTGAAAGTGCCTCTGTGAGCCAGCGATATATCATTTTTTCTTCTTTTAGCGTGATAGGAATCATACCTTTGTTTGGGGCTTTTAAGGCAGCAGCGTCTACGTTGAAAGCCTCGAGACTATGCTCGCCAACACGTTGTTCGCCTGGAATGAAAAGCTGATTCCAGAATAATGCTTGCAAAGAATAGAAGTTGATGCCATTGTTTTTAAGGAAAGCGACATCGGTATAATTGGCCTTTACATATTGTTTGTGCATGCGGTCAATGAACAAAACATATTCTTTGGTGAACTCAATGCGTCCTACTTCACTGCGGAGTAGGGGAATAAGTAATTGCAAACGAATGACTTCATCTTTGCGCATGTGGAGTATTCCTGGTACAGTAATCTCCTTTTTGCCTGTATTTACTGTGAAAGAAAGGTTAGAAACAACATTCTTTTGGTAAAGAGCCAAGTCAGAAACACGCTGCACATATTGTAATTGTTGTTTCTTTTCTTGCTCTGCTTGCTTCTTTTCTTGTCCCGCTGTTGCGTTCGTAGGGGTAGGCTTTGGCGTAGTAGTAGGCTTTACGACCGCTTTTTGCGTACCGCAACTTGCCAAAACTGCTGCTATTACAGCTGCAATATATATGTTTTTTATCTTCATTTTGCAATGTATTTCTTTTGTTCAATTTTCTTTTTGAGCGTTGGATTGTCCTTGTTTAACTTCAAAGATTCTTGCCAAAACTCAAGTGCTTTGTCCACTTTCCCCGTATGATAGTAGATGTCTCCTGCATGTTCCAAGAACGTTGCGTTGCTATCTGGGGCATTTTTTATGGCTTCATCGATATAAATTTGCGCCTCTTCATAGCGTTTTTGCAAGAATAAAATCCATGCATAAGTGTCTAAGAATGTAGGATTTTTAGGTTCTGCCTTGATAGTTTTATAACTTGCTTTTTCAGCTTTTTCCAAATCTTTTAGCGTTAAACTCAAGTAATAAGCGTAATTGTTGAGCGCATTATAATTGTCAGCTCTCCATTGAAAACAACTATCATAAGCCTCGAAAGCCTCTTTGTTTAATCCCTTTTCGTGCAGAATATCGCCCATAATGGCATAGAAATCGGACACCATATTGGGCTCGCTGTCAGGTTTAATCTGCGTTACTCCCTTCTTGAAGGCCTTTAAAGCCGCATCATTATCCTTCTTCATATAGTGAGCAAATCCCTCGAAATAATAGAAAGCCATTTCGGTTGGATTGTACTCTTGAGCAGGTTTGGCGATTTCAATTACCTTGTTGTATTCTTCTTTTTCCCATAGATTTTGAATCAAAGCAATACGAGCGCGCGAGTTATCGGGTTCGATAGCAATGGCTTTTTCGTAGACTTTGTTGATGCTATCCTTTGGTGCTTGCTTCAAAGAGAGGTAGGCAGCCTTCATCATCATGATGTCTGCATCGGTCTGCGGATAAGAAAGTACATGGTCAAAGAGTTGCAAAACTTCCGTGCTATCCTTTGTTTCGCTCTGTTCATTGTCTGCTATGACTTGGCGGAGCAAAGCCATTTTTGTTTCTTTTTCCGTCTTTTTCGATGATAAAAGCTTCTCTGTTAGCGTCTCAACCATCTTTTCGTTCTTCGCATCACGATAGTAATCCAAGAGCGAAAGGTGGGCATACGCATTGTCAGGCTCTTCCTTTAACACAGTTTGATACTCTTTAAAAGCCTCTTTTTTCTTATTATTTTGGAACAACCAGTTGCCCAACATGATGCGATAATTGAGGTCTAATGGGTGCTTTCGCACAAGGTTTATGAGTTCTTCCTGTGCTTTTTTCTTATTGCCCATCTGCTCATAGATTTGCATTTTGGTAAGCGACAACTGTTCATTGCTACCCAAAAGCAGTTCCATGCGCTGCAAAACATCGAGTGTTTTCTTGTAATTGTTTTGCGAACCATATAGTTGGAAAAGAATTTGAAGTACGTCTTCTCGTGTTTTATTGCTTGAATACAAGCGTTCGTAGGCCTCTATCGCTTTTAGATAATCGGTTTGCGAGATGTAAAACTGCCCCATCTTTTCCAAATAGGTAGCATTCTCAGGAGCTAATTCAGCCGCTTTTTCAAAACAGTAGCGTGCCTCTTTTGTATTTTGTATATCGACATAGTAGCCTGCTAATTCGAAATAAACTTCTGGAGCGTTCGGATTAAGCTCACGAGCATGGTTCAATAAATCGAAAGCAGCTGACAGATTGCCCATTTCTTGTTGGCGTATTGCTTCAATAAAGAAATAGTTATAACGCACATCATTGCCTTGCGCTTGCATCGGAAGAGCTGTTAGCGCAAAGCATAGAGGCAGCATTATTTTTGTAATGAATTGCTTAAAAGAAATATTCAATCCGTTATCCTCCCATTATTAGTTTACTTTCAATTACTTAACGCCTGTATGTCCGTAGCCACCAGCGCCACGTTCGGTTTCGTCAAGCACCTCTACTTCTTCAAAATTTGCTTGCTCATGGCGTGCAATTACCATTTGTGCAATGCGTTCCCCAGCGTTGATGACGAATGCTTCGGTAGAGAAATTAATGAGTAAAACCATGATTTCTCCACGATAATCGGCGTCTACTGTACCTGGAGTGTTCAACACAGTGATGCCATGTTTTAGGGCTAAACCGCTGCGAGGACGCACTTGTGCTTCGTAACCTTCGGGCAAAGCGATGTACAAACCTGTTGGAACAAGGCGACGTTCCATTGGTTTCAGCGTAATGGGACTATCTATATTGGCACGCAAATCCATGCCTGCGCTCTGTGCTGTGGCGTATGTGGGCAAAGGTTGATTGCCCTTATTAATTACTTTTACTTGAATCATGATTTCTTATTATAATGTGCAAAAATAATGATTTATATGCACATATATGAATTTTAAAGGGTAAAAAAGGCTGAAATTAGCCAAATTTAAGTACTTTTGCGTAAGCGAAGATTTTTTAAATTATGATGGATTGGCAAAAACTTATCTCCAATAAACGACTCGGGCAGGAAGACCGACACGCATTAAGACACGATGACAGGTCGGAATTTAAGCGTGATAGCGACCGATTGATTTACTCTGCGCCCTTCCGTAGGTTGCAGAACAAGACACAAGTGTTCCCCCTCCCAGGTAGTGTCTTTGTGCATAACCGACTCACTCACTCGCTTGAAGTGGCATCATTGGGTAAGTCTTTGGGCGACGATGTGGCTCGAAAATTGATGGAACGACACCCTGAACTGCGTGGAACTCACTTTGAAGAAATAGGAACTATTGTGCAAACAGCTTGTTATGCCCACGATATGGGCAATCCTCCTTTTGGGCATAGTGGTGAAAAGGCCATTCAAACTTTCTTTACAGAAGGGGCTGGTGCCGATTTACAAGCCAAAGTCTGTTCACGTTTTTGGGACGATATAACTCATTTTGAGGGCAATGCCAACGCTTTTCGCTTGCTTACCCACAAGTTTTTAGGTCGCCGTGAGGTGGATTTGTCATGACTTACGCCACATTAGCGAGTATTGTGAAATATCCTTTTTCGGCTTCTATGGCGGGAAAGCACGGCAAATTTGGCTTTTTCTTGTCAGAAGAAAACATTTATAAGCGCATCGCTGATGAATTGGGCATTATCTGTAAAGCATCGTCGGAACATGGAATTGTTTACGTTCGCCACCCATTGGCTTATTTAATGGAGGCTGCTGACGACATTTGCTACGAGATAATGGACATTGAAGATTCTCATAAACTCAAACTTTTGTCGTTCGAAGAAACGTCAGAGTTGTTGTTAGGCTTCTTCGATGAAAAGATAAAGCAAAGTATTCGCAAACGTATTGAAGACGAAGGAGTTACCGATAAGAACGAACAGGTGGTTTATTTTCGTGCCTGTGCCGTTGGTTTGCTCGAATCCTTGTGTGTCAATGCCTTTGTAGACAACGAAGAAGCTATTCTCAATGGTACGTTTGAAGGCTCGTTAATCGACCATATTCCCGAACTCCCTCGTGCCAATTACAAGCATTGTGTTCAAGTTTCAGTTGATAAAATCTACACCAGTAAAGCGGTTTTGGACGTAGAATTGTCGGGTTACAAGATTATGGAAACCCTTATGGAAACCCTTATCGGTGCTGCTGCTGAACCCCAAAAGTTTCATAGCAAGCAACTTATACGCCGCTTTTCAAGTCAATACGACATTCAAAATCCTAACCTTGAAGACCGCATCATGGCGGTTATCGACTACATTAGCGGCATGACGGACATTTACGCATTGGATATTTATCAGAAAATAAATGGTATAAGTTTGCCTATTATATAATCGGAACAACGCATGTAGCGTACAAAAAATTCAAAACCAATTGTTTTGGGATAGAAAATAGTTTATTTTGTGTATCAGAATAAACTATTTTTATTTTAAGTAGAATTGAAATAATTCTGAATCTATCCTTTATTACACCTAATAACAAATCGGTTGAGCAAACAAAAGACCGAGAACAAAGCCGTTATTACGGGAATTATTCTCGGTCATTATCATGGAAAAATATTTATTTCAATAGATTTTTACCAGATTTGCGCACGTTTCTTGGCAGGGATATACAACTTATCGCTCTTCTTAATCTTAAAGGCATCGTACCAAGCGTTGATGTGTGGGAGCGCAGCATTTACACGAGCATTGTTAGGAGAGTGAGGGTCGGTTGTGATAACCATATCCAAATACTCAGGACGAGCATTGCCTGCCCATACACGAGCCCATGAAAGGAAGAAGCGTTGCTCTGGTGTGAAACCGTCAATGGTCTTCAATGGGTGCTTCTTCATGCTATTTTGGAGCGCACGGAAAGCAATGTTCAAACCGCCATTGTCGCCAATATTTTCGCCCAAAGTAAGCTGACCATTCACTTTCTTACCGTTTACAACTTCAAACTTGCCAAAGTGGTCTACCAATACCTTTGAACGCATTTGGAAATTCTTTTTGTCTTGTGCTGTCCACCAGTCGCGTTGGTTACCAGTCTTGTCGAATTGTGAACCTTGGTCGTCGAATCCGTGGCTCATTTCGTGTCCAATCACAGCGCCAATACCACCATAATTTACAGCATCGTCAGCGTTAGCATCGAAGAAAGGAGGTTGTAGGATAGCTGCTGGGAAGCAGATTTCGTTGGTTGTAGGGTTGTAATAAGCGTTGATAGTTTGTGGTGTCATGCCCCATTCTGATTTATCAACAGGCTTATTTACCTTCTTGTTCAACTCGTCTTTGAGGAAGAACTCGCTCACGTTTTGCATGTTTTCATACAAAGAGAGCTTTTCGTCGATTTGCAAACCGCTATAATCACGCCACTTATCAGGGTAGCCAATCTTCACAATGAAGTTGTCTAACTTATCCTTAGCTTGTGTTTTTGTTGCAGCACTCATCCATGTTGCTTCTTGAATGCGTTGTGCCAATGCTTCTTGAAGGTTCTTTACGAGTTCAATCATGCGTTGTTTGCTGCTTTCAGGGAAGTATTTTTCAACATAAAGTTTACCAACAGCTTCGCCAAATACGCTTGAAACTGTACTTACAGCACGCTTCCAACGTGGGCGGTCTTGCTTGGCACCGCTCATAGCACTACTAAATTTGAATGCTTCCGCACGGAACGCATCGCTCAACTGGCTTGCTGCACCTGAAATAACCTTGATTTCAGCGTAAGCCTTGAGGTCGTCAAGAGAGGTTTCAGCAAGAATTTTCTCTACTTCATGGATTGGTTCAGGCTGCCCAAGGTCTACTGCATCGAAGCGAGGAAAACCTGTCTGCAAGAAGATGTTACCCCAATCAATGCCAGGAAAGTTCATTACCAAGTCGTTGTAAGACATCTTGTGGTAATTCTTGTCAATATCACGGAGTTGAACCTGTGAGTAGCTTGCTTTTGCAATGCGAGTTTCAATCGCCATAATAGCATCTACTTTCTTCTGCGCAGTAGCTTCATCGTTGCCAATCATCTTGAAAAGATTCTTCATATAGGTTTTGTAAGCCTCACGAATCTTTACTGTTTGAGCATCATCGTTCAAATAATAATCACGAGTACCCATACCTAAACCACTCTGACCAATAGAAACAATGTTCATATCGGCATTGCGCATATCGGCACCCACACCAATTCCGAACATCATAGTGTTTTCTCCACGGCGGTCAAGTTGTGCTGTAACGAGCTGATACTCCTTGTTACTCTTGATAGCAGCTACACGAGCGAGGGTTGGTTTGATAGGATTGAAACCCTCACGGTTAAGGCGTACACTATCCATCATCATGTTGTAAAGGCTACCGAGCTTTTGTCCGAGTGTACCTTGTTGCTGTGGTTTGCCAGCATACTCCATAATAAGCTCTTGAATACGCACTTGATTTTGCTCGAAAAGGTCTACAAACGCACCGTTGCTGGTGTGTTCAGCGTCCAAAGGATTGTTCTTCAACCAACCGCCAGCAGCGTATTGATAGAAGTCTGTACCAGGTTTTACGCTCAAGTCCATGTTCTTTTTGTCGATACCTGATGTTTGATTTTGCGCATTTACTGACATAGCAGCCAAAAGACATGCAGCAATCATTGTTCTTTTCTTCATTTTTGTTTTTTATTTTATGATTGTTTTTCTTTTGTTTAGTCGTCTTTCACGCTACAAAGACCTCCCAATTGTAGTGAGGGCTTTACGGTATTTTTCGTTTCCAACTGCAATATTATAAATATTTTTTATAAGTAGCAAGTTTTCAAAGTGTTTTTTTGAAATATGGAACACACCCTTTCAATTATTTTTTTAAGATTTTCCAAAGTGATAACGTAGCAAAACACACTACAAAACCAATTCCTACTAACCTTGTAAACCTATTATTGCAAATATCATCGTAGGCAGCATAGAGGGTAAAATCAGCGATATAATATAAAGGGCAATGTATAATCTTTTCATTTTTGTTGAAATATTGGGTATAGAACCATGAATATTATTCGTTTTTAAGATGTATTTTTATCTAAATTTATAGGGAATTTCAACCAATCTGTATTGCTTTGAAAATCAATCTCTTATGTAAGTATTTTTAAAACCTATTGTTTTGAGCCACAAAACAATAGGTTTTGAAGTTCAAAAGAGCCTATTTTGTATTTCAACTTGATATAAAAACGATTATAATAGATTAAAAAAACATCGTATTTTTATTCAAGACTGTTTGATTTCATTCTGCTCTGTTGTTTCATATATTATAAAAGCCTAACGAGGTTGCTTGTTTAGAACTTCGTTGGGCTTTATATTATCTAATTTGTCTATTCTTTGTTTATTCCATAACTTCGGGTACAACATACGATAAAGATGAAAGCACGTCTTCATGTGAACAGCCTTCACGCGTAACAATAAAGATGGTGTCATCACCAGCAATCGTACCAAGAATTTCAGGTAAATCGCTATTGTCTAAATTGTAAGCAATCGCACTCGCATAGCCTGGACGTGTCTTCATAATAGCCATTTGACCAGAAAAATCGATTGACAAGTAGCCACTGTTACGAAGCATATCAGACACTCTTCCAGGTGTTGAAACACGCTTGTACATGGTGTCGTTTGGCAAAACATAAACGTATTTACCATTCATTGTAGCAGCTTTCGCTACCTTTAATTGTTTCAAATCTCTACTAAGGGTCGCTTGTGTGAGCTTGAAACCTTCTTTCTCTAACGCTCTAATTACTTCTTCTTGCGAGCTAAGCTCCATGCTTGAAATAAGCATTTTGATAGTTTCTAATCTTTTGCTCTTTATTTTCATGATGCGAATCTGTATACAAATTATACTGCAAATATATCTAAAATTTTTCTAATATGCAATTTTTTTTTATCAAAAACTTACATATTGAATAACAAATTATTACAGATTACCACTTTTGGACTATTTATATTCATTCTGTGGAAATGTACTAAGAACAACATAAAACATTGTATTGCAGATAACTTTTCCCCATTTAGTGTATAAAATAAAATCAATAGAAGTTCAAAACAATTATTTAAATTCTCAATTATCTTACCTCTCGTGTATTATATTTTCACTTTTGAATATTCATTGGTAACATTTAGCAGTCTGACACTTAGAACTAAAATTTAATTTGCAAATGAACAGAAAATATTTCCGCCTATATTATATAATAAGGTGTAAGCAATGAAAAAACATTGAAATAAGAAAAAAAACAAGTTTTATTGAAAAAAAATGCCTAAAAATTTGGAGAAACTAACATAAAACTATACATTTGCAGTGTACTAAAAAGGTAGTACACTTAAATAGGCAATAATAATATAAAAAAATACAGCTATGATTGAAGTAAAAAACTTAGTATTTAGTTATCCCGGGAACAAGAAAAAAGTTTTCGATGGTATGAACTTAACACTTTCAGAAAATCGCATTTATGGTTTGTTAGGCAAGAACGGAATGGGTAAAAGCACCTTGCTTTACCTTGTTGCTGGTCTGCTTCACCCAAAGAAAGGTTTAGTAACTTTCGACGGAATGGAAACAAAGAAGCGCCACCCAGAAATGCTTCGTGAAATATATGTAGTGCCAGAAGAATATAATCTTCCAAATCTCTCGCTGAAACAGTATGTAAAAATTCATCAAAACTTTTATCCTCGTTTCAGCGAAGAGATTTTAATGAAATGTTTGGAGGACTTTGAAATGACAGTAGACGTAAACTTCAAGCACCTTTCAATGGGTCAGAAGAAAAAAATCTATATGAGTTTTGCCGTTGCATCGTGCTGTCAATTGCTCCTTATGGACGAACCTACAAACGGATTAGATATTCCTTCAAAGGCTTTGTTCCGCAAAGTGATTGCAGGAAATCTTCCTTCTGACTCAACACTCATTATATCAACACACCAAGTTCATGATGTTGAGCAGCTATTAGACCATGTTTTTATTCTTAGCAACTCGGAAATGATACTCAATTCGTCGGTAGAAGACATTGCGAAAGAATATGAATTCACTTACCGCAACGCCAGTGAAATGGACGAATCAGTGCTTTATGCTGAACCTTCTTTGCAAGGAAATGCGGTCATAGCACGCAGAAAAGACAACAGTTCAGAAACTACTATCAATCTTGAATTGCTCTTCAATGCAGCAACATTAGGTAAATTAAACAATCAATAAGGAGGAAAGAAAATGAAAAAAATAGCTTTAAATAAAATATTTGTTTGTGTTTCAATGATAATTTGCACCATGTTTTTTACATCGTGCATTCGTAAAAAACAAGACAATGGTAAGATGCTTACAAAAGAAATAAAGGTTACGCCTTTCCAAGACCTCTTCCTGATGGGAAATGCAACAGTAAGTCTTATTCCTGGCGACACCTTTAAAGTAGTTGTAAGAGGGAAGGAAAAATTTGTAAAAGAGGTGACAATGAAGGTTGAAAATGGCGTTCTCATCATTGATGAAAAGGACCATAATGTTGGCGGAAAAGGCGAATTAACTTTTGGAAACTTCAATTTTTCGGATTATCGTGCTGAAGTTTACGTTACAATGCCAACGTTACGCAACATTAGACAGGAAGGAAACTCAGATATTCATATCGTAAAACCAATGAAAGGCGACAGCGTTATGTTTGATATTCAAGGCAATTCAAGTATAAATATAGCTGAATTAACTTCCAAAACGTTTAAGCTTAACATCGATGGAAACTCGTCTGTAAATGTCGAAGCATTAACTGCCGACCGCACAAATGTAGGAATTTTTGGTAATTCTTCAATGGATATTAACTTTGTAAATG
This sequence comes from Prevotella disiens JCM 6334 = ATCC 29426, assembly GCF_000613345.1. GTDB lineage: Bacteria > Bacteroidota > Bacteroidia > Bacteroidales > Bacteroidaceae > Prevotella > Prevotella disiens. The sequence goes on from NZ_BAIS01000005.1 coordinate 73,849, forward strand.
CGGGCGATGCACAGATAGGAATAGAAGGAAATGCTTTTGTATCATTGCGTGGAACAACCAAAACTGAGCCTATTTGCACAGTAAACGGCAACGGAAGTATCAACAACAAAACTGTACGTTGTCAAAAAAGTAAGTAATCAACTTGTAAAACAATAAAAACGAAATAACAATATGGAAACTTTCAATATAAAAAGATTTGGATATGTTTGTTCAAGACTTGTCCTTATTCGTAAAAAAGAATACATGAATTACTTTTTGGGTCTGCTGCTTGGCTATGCGTTTGCGTGCATAGTGGCTGCCAACCCATTCAAATTTGAAGCGCTTACTGACGATATTTACAAAGGATCGTTCTTCCGTGTAAGTGGATTTCTGACTGTTGTTACCATCATTATTCTCGTTCTTTGCGGCTCAACGATAATCAGCGACTTGAAAATGAAGCAGCAAAAAATAGACGAACTCATGTTTCCTGCCACCAATTTAGAGAAGTTTACGGCACGTTTCCTTGGGTCTACCCTCTTTTTAGTAGTGCTTACAGTAGCGGCTTTCTTCGTTGCCGATGCTTTACAAATGCTCATTAATATGATAATTCATAAGGGAACGTTCGCCTCATTGGCAGTAACTACAAAACAATTGCTCATCGAAACCCATCATTTTTATGATACAGATGGCGAAGACAACGCTCTTAATAGAGTGTTATTCTTCTTCTTTACCACCAACGCAGCCTACATTTTAGGCGGTATGTTGTTCCGAAAAGCAGCATGGTTGAAGACTTCTTTGGCACTTATCGTTATCGGAATTGCCACAACAAGTTTGTTTATTGGCTACGGATACATGATTTATAGATATACCGACTATGTGGTTTACATTCCAGAATGGGTAAAAAACAATCCTTGGATACTATGGGGTTGGGGTATTATACAAGTATTTATTTGCTATTATTTGGCTTATCGCATCTACTGTAAGTTACAAGCTGTAAATACTCGTTGGTTGAATATTTAAACCATTGGGGCTGTTATATGCCCCATCTTTATTCAACTCAAATTTAAAAGAAAGGCTTAGATATGAATTTCAATAACAATAAAGCGATTTACGAGCAAATGGCAGAGCGACTTTGCGACGAAATTATCGCTGAAAAATATAAGGCTGACGACCGAATACCCTCGGTTCGAGAATATGCAGTCATGTTGGAAGTGAACACCAACACCGCCGTTAAAGCTTACGAACTATTGGCTCGTGAGGAAATTATCTACAACAAGCGTGGCTTAGGCTACTTTGTGTCGCCTAATGCTCGCCAGTCTATCCTCAAGGAACGCAAGAAAGAATTTGTAAACGAGATGCTACCAGAAGTTTTCCGCCAAATGAATTTGTTGGATATCAGCATGAATGATGTGGCAGAAGAGTGGATAAAAGCGCAAGAAACAAATTAAAATAGCACGTTCGGTTGTTGAGTTTAAAACTCATTAGGTTTTGATATTGACAACCGAATAGCTACGAAAAGAGATAAAACAGAAAGCAAAGTATCATCTAACATTACGACAAAACGATGAAAAAAATATTATTTACATTGGCTTGTATGTGCTTTTCCACTGGAATTTTTGCACAAACAACCCTTATAAAGGGCGAATTGATAGATTCTATTACCCACGAAACCGAACCATTTGCAACGATTCGTGTTTTCAAAAAGCCCAATATGCAAACACCTGTTGCCATGTCGGTAACCGACGATAATGGTAAAATTTCGCAAGAAGTGAAAGGTTCGGGCGATTATACCATTACCATTAGTTCCATGGGGCGCAAAGTTATTACCCGAAACATCAAACTTGATGCTGCCAATCCTACCCTTAACCTCGGCACTTTGTTGGTTCAAGATGATGCAAAGATGATGAAAGGGGTTGTCGTTATGGCACAAAAACCATTGGTAAAGATGGAAACCGACAAGATGACTTATGATGTTCAAAGCGATGTAGACGCTAAATCAAACACGGTTCTCGACATGTTGCGCAAAGTACCTATGGTAACTGTGGACGGACAAGACAATATTACCGTGAACGGACAAGGTTCTTTCAAAGTTTACGTTGATGGAAAACCTAACGTAATGTTCTCTGCCAATCCGTCGCAAATATTCAAAGCTATGCCTGCTTCGTCTATAAAATCAATCGAAGTAGTTACCAATCCTGGTGCAAAATATGATGCCGAAGGCGTTGGTGGCATACTCAATATTGTGATGAACAAAATGGAAGGCAAGAAACAAAGTGTGAATGGTTACAATGGAACCCTCTCTTTTACGGCTACCAACTATGGTTTTCAATCATCGGCTTTTGTGGGTGGACAACAAGGAAAGCTCACTTACAGCGCAAATGTTATGCACGCCAATATGCACATGGCCGAGCCTGAAGTTACCATAGAGCGCACATCAACCGACGGTTCGGTTATGCACTCGTTCCAAAAGCCAAAGACCCACATTCCGTTTACCATGGCTAATGTGAGTTTGAATTACGAAATCGACTCAATAAGCAATATAGGTGCTTCCTTAGGACTTACCGATTATTACAAGAAGAGTACGGGACACCCAACCACAAGTTTCTCTGGCGGAGCGTATGGTGCAGGCTTTAAGTATGGCGACGAGATGATGATGCGCGACGCAAACACGTCTTTAAATGGTAGCATTGACTATCAACGCTTCTTAAATAAGGCACGCACGAGTAACATAACTTTGAGTTATTTGTCTCAACATCGCCTAACACAACCGAAAACCGCCGTGTTTACGACCCATTGCCAGCAGGAATACCACTTTCTTTGAACGATATGTATTCTGATGCTGCCACTCGTGGCACAGAACACACCGTGCAAGTCGATTACACCACACCGCTTGCAAAGAATCAAACCTTCAATGCTGGTGTAAAATACATTAACCGCCGCAACACGTCCGATTCTAAATATTACAACATTATGAATGGCATTGAGCAGTTCGACCCTCTCAATAGTGTGAATTACAAGAACCAACAGAGCATTGCAGCTTCTTATTTAGAATACAAAATCGTACTCGGTAAGTTTAGCGCAAAGGCTGGAACACGCTACGAACACACATGGGAAAATGTAGAATTTATACTTGGCAAAGGCGAAAACTTTAAGCGCAACTATGGCAATTTAGTGCCTTCGGCAAGTTTTAGCTACAATCTTGCTCCGTCAATGAACATTGGTGTAAACTACAATATGCGCATTTCACGCCCTGGGGCAACCTTCTTGAATCCTTATATCGACCGCTCTGTGCCAACGATATTAAGCTATGGTAATCCAAATCTTGAAGCAGAAACGAGCCACAACGTTGCTTTGGTTTTCAATGCCTTCACGCCTAAGTTTATGATTAACCTCACTTTGGCTGAAAACTTTGCTAACAACCAAATAGAACAATATTCGTTCATGGACGGAAACGGCATGTTGAACACCACTTATGGTAACATTGTGCGCAACCGCTGGACTAATTTTAGTATGTTTGCCAATTATTCTTTGTCGCCAAAAACACGCATCTTCTTCAATGGTGGGTTCGATTACGGCGATTTGCGCTCTTCACAATTGGGACAAAAGAAATACGCTTGGCAGGGAATGGCGTATATTGGTATGCAGCAAACCTTCCCATGGGACTTAAAGTTTAGTCTTTACACAGGCGGAATGACCAAACGACACACCTTGCAAGGACACGGAAATGGTTTCAATATGCTTAGCCTTACCATGACAAAGAGTTTCTTTGACGACAAACTCAACCTTGGCTTGACGTTCTTTACTCCATACAATGGAAAAATTTACCAAAACCAATACAGCGAAGGTCCTAACTTTACACAGCGTATGAATGTGGTTATACCTGTACGCCAGATAGCTCTGAACATAACATGGAACTTTGGTAACACCAAAAAGCAATATCAACAACATCAAAGCAAGATTAACAACGACTTCCAAGAGAAGAAAAACGACTCGCAAATGGGCGTTGGCGGTGTAGGAATGTAAGGTTTTTATGATGCAAATCCCTCCATATAATATTCAATAAATTTGTGGAATATAGAACTATCGTGATTTTATAGAATTTTAAAAGAGCCTGTTTTGAAGTGCAAAACAGGCTCTTTTGCACTTCAAAACAGGCTCTTTTGCATTTCAAACAATAGATAACTGAC
>NZ_BAIS01000004.1 GCF_000613345.1 Prevotella disiens JCM 6334 = ATCC 29426
CAGTAAACACTAACTAAATATTAAAGGGTTAGATAGATGGTTTTGCTAATGCAAAGATACTAATTTTAAAGCAAATCACAACATGATGAAGCAACAACAGAATTTGATGCGGATGGTTTTGCTAATGCAAAGATACTAATTTTAAAGCAAATCACAACTTTATGTTAAGTGTCGTAAATGTAAGTCAGATGGTTTTGCTAATGCAAAGATACTAATTTTAAAGCAAATCACAACTTAATCATTGTAAGTCCTTGAAATGGTAAAGATGGTTTTGCTAATGCAAAGATACTAATTTTAAAGCAAATCACAACTTAGCTGGCATTGGTTTTCAGAACGCAGCAGATGGTTTTGCTAATGCAAAGATACTAATTTTAAAGCAAATCACAACATATAAGTTATTCGCTTGCATCGCTCGCCCGATGGTTTTGCTAATGCAAAGATACTAATTTTAAAGCAAATCACAACGAGTTTTTTGCATTATAATTTATAAAAATAGATGGTTTTGCTAATGCAAAGATACTAATTTTAAAGCAAATCACAACTAGCTCCTTATACATAAGCTGTACCTTTCTGATGGTTTTGCTAATGCAAAGATACTAATTTTAAAGCAAATCACAACTTACTTGTGCGTTTCAAGGATATTGCTTATGATGGTTTTGCTAATGCAAAGATACTAATTTTAAAGCAAATCACAACTGCTGGTCGTCGGGTATATATGCCCAAAATGATGGTTTTGCTAATGCAAAGATACTAATTTTAAAGCAAATCACAACCGGGAAACCTTCACAGCGACTAGCACCTCTGATGGTTTTGCTAATGCAAAGATACTAATTTTAAAGCAAATCACAACTGGGAAGCCTTGACACAAAAACAATTCATGATGGTTTTGCTAATGCAAAGATACTAATTTTAAAGCAAATCACAACAAATGGACTGGAAGTATCCAGCCGAAGTTAGATGGTTTTGCTAATGCAAAGATACTAATTTTAAAGCAAATCACAACTCAAGCTGGAGTTCCACTCGATGCGATGAGGATGGTTTTGCTAATGCAAAGATACTAATTTTAAAGCAAATCACAACGCCTCCGACAAAACACTGACAATCCTCGCAGATGGTTTTGCTAATGCAAAGATACTAATTTTAAAGCAAATCACAACGGAAAGAGTGTGGTTATTACCCCCGCTTAAGATGGTTTTGCTAATGCAAAGATACTAATTTTAAAGCAAATCACAACACCCTGACGATAAACCTATAAATGCCTTTAGATGGTTTTGCTAATGCAAAGATACTAATTTTAAAGCAAATCACAACTGCAGTCGGTAAGGTTAGCTGCGAATTTCTGATGGTTTTGCTAATGCAAAGATACTAATTTTAAAGCAAATCACAACCCACTCTATATCCACTGTGATTTACTTTTAGATGGTTTTGCTAATGCAAAGATACTAATTTTAAAGCAAATCACAACAATTAAAAGCGTTGAAAGAGCAACAAGACAGATGGTTTTGCTAATGCAAAGATACTAATTTTAAAGCAAATCACAACTTGAAACGCGCCAAACCAATAGCCGGAATAAGATGGTTTTGCTAATGCAAAGATACTAATTTTAAAGCAAATCACAACTTAGACCTCCTTTTGCCGTTGCGGATATAGGATGGTTTTGCTAATGCAAAGATACTAATTTTAAAGCAAATCACAACACATACACGCAGAACTCGAACGTGGCAAGCGATGGTTTTGCTAATGCAAAGATACTAATTTTAAAGCAAATCACAACCAAAGCAAATTGGAATAAAACTAAACGCAGATGGTTTTGCTAATGCAAAGATACTAATTTTAAAGCAAATCACAACTGGGTAGGCAGGTTATATAATGAGTGTAAGGATGGTTTTGTGTCTGCAAAGTTACTACAAAAAAGTGAAATGCGGAAAGATATAGTGATAGAATTGAGTTACAAGGGTTTTGGTTGAAGTGGCGATAATCCGTGAAGCATTACAATCCCTGCCGAAGCCAAATCCTGACGCCGCTACGTTACTTGTTCGTAACCATGCCCGAAAATGCGACAAACGGGTACGAATAGCGAAACAAGGCTCTAAGGAATAGTGAGTTATCCATAACTCATGCGAAAAATCAGGTTACGGAAAAAGATTGCGCCGTTCCTCCCCGTTTTGCGTACCAACACCGGACTCTTCACCAACTAATTTTGAAACCCAAAAATTAAGGACAATGAAGAGTACATTTTCAGTAATCTACTACCTCAAGCGTCAGGTAGTGAAAAAGGACGGGACAGTTCCCGTCATGGGACGCATCACGGTGGACGGCAGCCAGACGCAGTTCAGCTGCAAACTGACTGTCGATCCGAAACTGTGGGACACCAAAGGTGGACGTGTCACGGGCAGAAGCACGGCGGCACTCGAAACGAACCGTATGCTTGACAAGATGCGGGTACGCATCAACAGGCATTATCAGGAAATCATGGAGCGTGACAACTTCGTCACGGCGGAGAAGGTGAAGAACGCCTTTCTCGGACTGGAACACCGCTACCACACGCTGATGCAGGTGTTCCGCCAGCACAACGAGGACTACGAGAAGCAGGTGGAGGCAGGCATGAAAGCCAAAGGCACGCTGCTGAAGTACCGCACCGTTTACAAGCACATGCAAGAGTTCCTCGACATCCGCTACCATGTGAAGGACATCGCCCTAAAAGAGCTTACCCCGGCTTTCATCTCCGACTTCGAGATGTTCCTGCGCACGGACAAGCACTGCTGCACCAATACCGTGTGGCTGTACGTCTGCCCGTTACGGACGATGGTATTCATCGCCATCAACAACGAGTGGCTGACGCGCGACCCGTTCCGCGAGTATGAAATCAAGAAGGAGGAAACAACACGCAGTTTCCTGACCAAAGATGAGATCCGCCTGCTGATGGAGGGGAAACTGAAAAACGCCAAACAGGAATTGTACCGCGACCTCTACCTGTTCTGCGCCTTCACGGGGCTGTCGTTCGCGGATATGCGCAACCTTACGGAAGAGAATATCCGCACCTACTTCGACGAACACGAGTGGATAAACATCAACCGCCAGAAAACGGGCGTGGTGTCCAACATCCGCCTGCTCGACATCGCCAACCGCATAATCGGCAAATACCGGGGACTGTGCGGGGACGGCAGGATATTTCCCGTTCCGCATTATAACACGTGCCTTGCCGGTATCCGTGCCGTCGCCAAGCGTTGCGGCATCACCAAGCATATCACGTGGCATCAGAGCCGCCACACGGCAGCCACGACGATATTCCTCTCCAACGGTGTTCCCATCGAAACGGTCAGCTCCATGCTCGGACACAAGAGCATAAAGACGACGCAGATTTACGCAAGTGCGCCCAGATTGGTCGCTTGATAAATACTTCTGTAGTAAGAAGTTAGGATTGGGTTCAATATAATCCTATCGTCAATCAGCTTATCCGACGGGGAAACCTAACGGGGAGTGTAGCATGCTGATTAAAGCCCTGAGTCTACTAATAGCCAAGTAGCGACTGAAGGGCAAGACGAAACGACATATATAAGGATGAAGCCTTGATTGGTTGAACGATAGTTCGGTGGTACCACATCTTGCAATAGCGGAAGGCTTTTATATACGCTATTTCATAGTACTCTGGCTATTTTGTGCGTTAGTGCAGAGCATTAAGAACCGACTATGACACAGCCGCAATAAGCGGACAAGAACGAAAGTCGCATCCGACAATATGTCACGCTAATAGTTATCAAGTGAAACTAACTGGGGATTGCCTAAGTCAGAACGCCTCAAAGGCTATGAGAGCTGGTCTCTGAATATCTGATATGGCAACGGAGTTCCCATAGTAGTCCGAGCAAGTTAACGGCTTGTACATGGCGAAGGGGAACAGTCCATAACTTTAGTACAAACAAAGGAAAACGTGAGAGACGTATGAGAAATCCCGAGCAAGTATTAAACATTTTAGCTGAACACAGCAACGAGTCAGGTTACAAATACGAACGACTCTATCGTATTCTGTTCAATGAGCAGATGTTCTTAGTCGCATATCAGCGCATTCATGCAAAACCAGGCAATATGACACCCGGTACTGATGGACAGACGGAGGACGGCATGAGCATTGACAAGATACACGCATTAATAGACAGTCTCAAAAGCGAAGTCTATAGCCTAAACCGGCAAAGAGGGTTTACATACCGAAGAAGAGCGGAAAGTTACGTCCGCTCGGTATCCCTACGTTTGCAGATAAATTAGTGCAAGAGGTAGTGAGAATGGTTCTCGAAGCCATATACGAAGGATATTTTGAACGGACTTCACATGGTTTCAGACCACACAAAAGCTGCCACACGGTACTTAAGAGTCTACAGAATAATTTCAACGGAACAAAGTGGTTCATTGAGGGAGACATAAAAGGTTTCTTTGACAATATCAACCATGGCGTGATGATAGAAATTCTGAGGGAACGCATATCTGACGAGCGTTTCCTTCGGTTAATACGTAAATTTCTCAACGCTGGATATTTGGAAGAATGGCACTTCAATAGAACTTATTCGGGTACGCCTCAAGGTGGAATTATCAGTCCAATACTGGCTAATATCTACTTGGACAAGTTCGATAAGTATATGAAGAAGTATGCACAAGATTTCCATAAGGGTAAAGTTAGACACCGCAACAAGGATATCGGCAGACTGAACAATCGAGTTCACTATCTAAAGAAGAGAATGAAGGAGGTGACGAACGTTGATAAATTGGAAGCAATGCGAGAGGAAGTTCGTAATAAGCAACAGCAAATACTGACTATGCCGAGCGGTAACGATATGGATGAGAATTTCCGTAGATTGAATTATGTACGCTACGCTGATGATTTCCTTATAGGGGTCATTGGAAATAAAGCAGAGTGCGAGAAAATCAAGGCGGATGTTACACAATTTATGCAAGAAAAGCTAAAGTTGGAGATGTCGCAAGAAAAGACCTTGATAACCAACGCACAAGACAGTGCAAAATTTCTCGGCTATGAAATATCAGTCCGTAAAGATTACACAACGCAGAAAAATGCAAGAGGAGAAACTCGTAGACATCGTAATGGTAATGTGATACTACACGTATCACGAGAAGTAATAAAGAAGAAGCTACTGAGTCTTGAAGCCATGAATGTGAAAACACGAAATGGCAAAGAAGTGTGGAGTTCTAAAGGTAGAACATACCTGATAGACAATGAGCCACAAGATATAGTAGCACGTTTCAACACAGAAATCAGAGGATTCTACAACTACTACTCCATTGCAAACAATGCATCGGCACTTGGACGTTCATTTGGATGTATCATGAGGTTCAGTATGCTAAAGACATTTGCGCAAAAACTTAACAGTTCCGTCAGAACCATAACAAACAAGTATCGTGAAGATGATAAATTTGTGGTGTGGTATACGGACAAGAAAGGCGAACGCAAACCAAGGGTGTTTTACAATGAGGGCTTTAAGCGTATTACCGACTTGGGAACTCAAAAATGTGATAACTTGCCCTACCTGTTCAACACTCCATCTATGAGTCTGGTCGAAAGACTGACTGCAAATAAGTGTGAGTTGTGCGGAAAAGAAGGAAATGTTGTGTCACACCACGTCAGGAAACTCTCAGAATTAAGAGGCAAAACCGAATGGGAACGTAAAATGCTCAAAATGCATAGAAAATCTTTAATCGTCTGTGCAGAATGTCATAACATGATTCATGCGGAGAATAGCTAAAATGCCGTTATGGGCGGAGAGCCGTATACATGGAGACGTGTACGTACGGTTCGGAGGCAGGCTGTCGGAAACCTACCACCGTAAGGTGGCATGGCGCCGACAGCCGAGCCTACAGATAACCAAAGAGAAGCTCAATCAGGACATGGAGAACCTTGCCGCAAGATTGAACGGCGTCGAGGAATTTGCAGGTTGCACCATCTAAAAAGAAAAGCCATGAAACGTGACACAATCATCATCGAGGACAAGGCAGTCAGCGTAACCGGTAACGACGTGTGGATGACCGCCACCGAAATAGCCGGATTGTTCCATACGACCGTCCCGGCAGTGAACGCCGCCATCAGAGCCGTCCGCAAGTCGGACGTGCTGAACGACTACGAGGTGTGCCGCTACATGCAGCTTGAAAACGGGCTGCACGCGGACGTGTACGCCCTTGAAATCATCATCCCGGTCGCTTTCAGGGTGAATACCTACAACACCCACCTGTTCCGCACATGGCTGGTGGGAAAGGCACTCTCACAAGAGAAACGGCAGACATACGTGATGTTCATACAGAACGGAAAAGCCGGGTATTGCTGATTGCACATACCCCATAAGACAAGTAAACGGGTAGCACCACAAAAGGTGTCACCCGTTTACTTTTTCATGAAACCGCCTCACTCCAGCGGCTTGCGGTAGTTCGCTTCCAGTACCCCGCGCAGCCCCGTTTCCGGGTAAAGCACCTTCCCTCCCAAAAGTATGAAGGGCAACACGCGGTTGTTGCGGTATTCCTGCAAGGTGCGCCGGCTCACACGGAGCAGTTCCGACACCTCGCCGTCCGTCAGGTAACGTTCCCCGTCCAGCGGAGGACGGTAGCTTTCCAGAAATGCGGACAGCCATTTCGAGCCTTTGCGCATATCCTGCACCACAGAGGCTATCGGCTCGTCTTCCATCGTAAAAACATCGTTGTTCTCGTTCATCATAACTTCGGATTCAGTGGGTGAATAAATCAAATCATCTGCCGTGCGGATAGAGCGTGCCGACAAGCGGTATCAGCCGCTTCACCTCCTCTGGCTTGTAATAGAACCTGCGGTTTATCTGCGAGTAGCCGATAAGCCGCCTGTCACGCAGCGTCTGCAACGTGCGCGGGCTTATTCTCAACTGCCCGCAGACCTCCTCGCCCGTGAGCCATCTTTCCATGCGCCCCGTGTCGCTTTTGCGCCTCAGGGCGGCGACCTTCTCCGAGAGTGCGCCGAATGCCGCCACCATCATCTCGAAAGTCTTTTTCTCGATAGATACTATTTCCATATTCATGTCATTTAGAGTTTGCCGCAAAGGTAACGAAACGGCATACAAGACGTATCGTTTTCCGCTGAAAGGCTGCCTGTTGCGCCGTTTGACCGGGTTACGGAGCCATCTTCCGCAAAAATCTTACGTGAGTCACGTAGTGAGTTGTTAAAGCCCCTTTTGTTTATTGCCGAATTTTGTCGCAGAAACAAAAAGAAAGGACTGAACATGAAAGTGATAACAATGGAAAGTTCCGCCTACAAGGAGATGATGGCGCAGATTGCGAACATCGCAGGGTACATCCGCGAGGCAAGGGACGAGAAGAAACGGAAGCGGGAAACCGAAGACAAGCTGCTTGACACGGCACAGGCGGCGAAGATGCTCAACGTGAGCAAGCGCACCATGCAGCGTATGCGCACCGACCACCGTATCGAGTATGTGGTGGTACGCGGAAGCTGCCGCTACCGCCTTTCCGAGATACTGCGGCTATTGGAGGACAACACAGTAAGGAACGAGGAAGGGACAATAGACACCCTGTTCCACAACCACACGCTGCGCACGGGCGGCAAACCAAAAGGAAGGAGGACATAGGTCATGGAACTGCTCACACGAAACAACTTCGAGGGCTGGATGCAGAAGCTGATGGAACGGCTCGACCGTCAGGACGAACTGCTGCTGGCGATGAAGGCTGAGGGGAAACAGCCCACTATCACGGAAAGCATCCGCCTTTTCGACAATCAGGATTTGTGCATGTTGCTCCAGATAAGCAAACGCACCCTCCAACGCTACCGCAGCGTAGGCGCATTGCCCTACAAGACGCTGGGCAAGAAGACCTATTACAGCGAGGAGGACGTGCTGACATTCCTTTCCAACCATATCAAGGACTTCAAAAAGGAAGATATAGCCTTCTACAAGGCTCGTATCCATAATTTCTTTCATAAATAACCCATTAAAACATTTTTCAGATGGCAAAGAAAAAAGACGAAAAGGACGTGCTGGTAGTCCGTGACGAGAAGACAGGCGAGATCAGCGTGGTAGCCGGGCTGAACGCGGACGGCACACCCAAGCGCACCCCCGCAAAAGCGGAGAACGCGCAGAGTTTCCTGCAATTCGACCGACATGGCGACGTGCTGGACAACTTCTTCAAGAACTTCTTCCGGCAGTGCAAGGAACCCAGCCGCTTCGGTTTCTACCGCATTGCGGCAGACCAAGCTGAAAATCTCTTAGAGGTGATGAAGCAACTGCTGAAAGACCCCGAAGCGAACAAGGAGCTGCTCGCCCCTCACAAGGTGGACACCTCCGACTATGAGAAGAAGGTGCAGGAAGAGATGGCAGCACAACAGACAGAGAAACAAGAACCTCAAAAACAGGAGAACATGGAACAACGGAAAGAACAGCAACAGGACAAATCCGAACAGATGCAGGGCAAACGTGGCTACCAGCCATCGACGAGAGTAAAATCAACTGGCAGGAGCTGGAGGACAGATGGGGCGTAAAGCGGGACAACCTTGAAAAGTCCGGCGACCTTACGAAGATGCTCAACTATGGCAAGTCCGACTTGGTAAAGGTCAAACCGACCTTCGGCGGCGAATCATTCGAGCTGGACGCCCGCCTCTCCTTCAAGAAGGACGGTGAGGGAAACATCAGCCTCGTGCCGCACTTCATCCGCAAGGAGCAGAAGCTGGATGAGTACAAGGAACACAAATTCTCCGACAATGACCGGAAGAACCTCCGCGAAACGGGCAATCTCGGTAGGGTCGTGGACATTGTGGACAGGGAAACGGGCGAGATCATCCCCTCCTACATCAGCATCGACCGCAAGACGAATGAAATCACGGACATTCCGGCAAGCAGGGTGCGCATCCCGGAGCGCATCGGCAAGACGGAAATCACCACGCAGGAGCGGGACATGCTCCGCGCCGGACTGCCCGTGCGCGACAAGCTCATCGAGCGCAACGACGGCAGAAAGTTCGTCACCACCCTGCAAGTGAACGTGGAGCAGCGCGGCGTGGAGTTCGTGCCGGGAACCGGCAAGTCGCCCCGTACCGCACAGACACAGGAAACCAAAGGCGACACATCGAAAAGTCAGGCGCAGGGCGGGGAAAATGCCGCACAGACCAAGAAGGAGCAACGCCGCAACACGTGGACGAACGAGGACGGCAGCATCCGCCCCATCAGCAAATGGAGCGGCGTGAGCTTCACCGACCAGCAGAAAGCCGACTATGTGGCGGGTAAAGCCGTGAAGCTGGAGAACGTGACCGACAAGCAGGGCTTCCATGCCACGATGTATATCAAGTTCAACCCGGAGAAGGGACGCCCGTACCGCTACGACACGAACCCTGACAATGCACAGCAGGTTGCTCCGTCCAACGAGAGCCGCACGCAGGTGGCGGTGAACAACGATGGCAAGACCAACGAGGCTACAAAGAATCTGAGAGAGCCGTTGCAGAAAGGTCAGACCAACCCGAAGGACGCCCGCCAGCAACAGCAGCAGGAGAAGCCGCAGAAGAAAACGGGCAAGGGCATGAAAATGTAATCCCGTGTCCGCCACTGAATCCAAAATAAAATCCAAAGTATCAACAAAAAAGAAGAAGACATGAAGACAATCATTGCAGAAAAGCCCTCCGTGGCACGTGAAATCGCCCGCATCGTGGGCGCGACAAAGAGAGAGGAAGGATATTTCGAGGGAGGCGGTTATGCCGTGACATGGGCATTCGGACACCTCGTTCAGCTTGCCATGCCCGACGGCTACGGCGTGCGCGGATTTGTCCGTGACAACCTCCCGATTATTCCCGACACATTCACGCTTGTCCCCCGTCAGGTCAGGACGGAGAAAGGTTACAAGCCCGACAGCGGCGTGGTGTCGCAGATAAAAGTCATCAAAAGACTGTTCGACACAAGCGAACATATCATCGTGGCGACCGATGCCGGACGCGAGGGAGAGCTTATCTTCCGCTACCTCTACCACTATACGGGTTGCACCACTCCTTTCGTGCGCCTGTGGATCAGCTCTCTCACCGACAAAGCTATCCGCGAGGGACTGCGGAAACTCGAAGACGGCAGCAAATACGACAACCTCTACCTCGCCGCCAAAGCGCGGAGCGAATCCGACTGGCTCGTGGGCATCAACGGCACACAGGCGTTATCCATCGCCGCCGGACACGGCACGTATTCCGTGGGGCGGGTGCAGACACCAACGTTGGCTATGGTATGTGAACGCTACTGGGAGAACCGCCGCTTTACGTCCGAAGCATTCTGGCAGCTCCATATCGCAACGGACGGTTGCGACGGCGAAGTCGTGAAATTCTCATCCTCCGAGAAATGGAAAGAGAAAGAACCGGCGATGGAACTATATAATAAGGTAAAGGCGGCAGGTTGCGCCACTGTCACGAAAGCCGAGCGCAAGGAGAAGACGGAGGAAACTCCCTTGCTCTACGACCTGACCACGCTCCAGAAAGAAGCCAACGCCAAGCACGGCTTCACGGCGGAACAGACGCTTGAAATCGCGCAGAAACTCTACGAAAAGAAGTTGATAACCTATCCGAGAACGGGAAGCCGCTACATCCCCGAAGACGTGTTTGCCGAAATTCCCAAACTGCTCGCTTTCATCGGCACACAGCCCGAATGGAAAGACAAGGTGCGGGCAAAAGCCGCCCCGACACGCCGCAGCGTGGACGACGGCAAGGTGACAGACCACCATGCCCTGCTCGTCACGGGTGAGAAACCGCTCTTCCTCTCCAAAGAGGACAATACCATCTATCAGATGATTGCCGGGCGCATGGTCGAGGCATTCTCTGAGAAATGCGTCAAGGATGTGACCACTGTCACGGCGGAATGTGCCGGAGTGGAGTTTACCGTAAAAGGCAGCGTCGTGAAGCAAACCGGATGGCGTGCCGTCTATGGCGAGGAAAAAGAGGAAATTACCATCCCGGCTGGCAGGAAGGCGACACGCTGACACCGAAAGGCTCGTCCATTACCGAAGGAAAGACCAAACCCAAGCCGCTGCATACCGAAGCCACCCTGCTCTCGGCAATGGAAACGGCGGGCAAGGAAATTGAGGACGACGCACTGCGGCAGGCGATGAAGGACTGTGGCATCGGTACTCCCGCCACACGCGCCTCCATCATCGAAACGCTTTTCAAGCGCGGTTACATGGAACGCTGCAAGAAGTCGCTTGTTCCCACCGAAAAAGGACTTGCCCTCAATTCCGTCGTCAAGACGATGCGCATCGCCGATGTTGCCATGACGGGCGAATGGGAAAAGGAGCTGGCGCGTATCGAGCGCGGGGAACTGTCCGACGACACCTTCCGCAAGGAGATAGAGGCGTACACACGTGAGATAACCTCCGAACTGATCTCGTGCGACAAGCTCTTCGGCAGCCGTGACTCCGGCTGCGCGTGTCCCAAGTGTGGCACGGGCAGGATGCGGTTCTACGGCAAGGTGGTACGCTGCGACAACACGGAGTGCGGACTGCCCGTGTTCCGGCTGAAAGCGGGACGCACCCTGTCCGACGATGAAATCAAAGACCTGCTCACCGAAGGGCATACCAAGCTGCTCAAAGGGTTCAAGAGCAAACAGGGCAAGAGTTTCGATGCTGTTGTCGCCTTTGACGGGGAATATAACACGACTTTTGTGTTCCCGGAGGCTAAAAAGGACAAGAAATTTTCAGGACGGAAGAAATAGTATTAACTTTGCCACTTGTTCAGAGTAATGAATTGTTCTTCGATACCGGATTACACTCATACTTTGGATTTAGTGGTGGCACTCGGAGGGATACCGAGTGCCTTTTTCTTCCTTTTTCCAACCGATTATCCCGTTAATTATCAATCCGCTAAATCCAAAGTAATGAACAACAAGAAGAAAAACGAGGGTCAGACCGACTTTTCCTATTACGGTCTGTACCTGCTGGACTATCTCCGCACGAACAAGTTTGAACAGGCTGACGACACCGCTTTCATACGGGAACGGGCCGACCGTGCCGCCGAAACGTATGAGAGGGCACGGCTTGAAGGCTATCCCGCCGATGGTGCGCAGGAACTGGCGATGGACACGCTGCTGCGCGGGCTGCATTATTCCCGTTACGCCATCCTCCGCGAAGTCGTGGAAAACGAGTTTGCCGATGAAGTGCCGGAAGAGAAGCGTGAAGCCTTTGTCCTGAAACTGCTGCCGCTTGTCGGCAACGTGTTCTCCGTCTATGACCTCTCGGATGACAATTTCGCCCTGTCTTCCGATTACGACCTGCTCTACACGGAGCTGACGGGAGCAACCGTCCTTTACTTAGACGAATATGGCGTTTAACCGCAAACAGAAACTGCGGGACAACATCGAGGCGATACGGACGGCATTCATCCTTGACAGGGAAAATAGGACAGCGACAACCGAAGAGCGTGCCATACTTCAAAGGTACTGCGGTTTCGGCGGTCTGAAATGTATCCTCAACCCTGCAAAGGAACTGACGGATGCCGTCCGGTGGGCGAAATCCGACCTCGAACTGTTCGCCCCGACGGTGGAGCTGCACAGGCTTATCCGTGAGAACAGCAAGGACGAAACAGAGTACAAGCGGTTTGTGGATTCGCTGAAAGCGTCCGTGCTGACCGCTTTCTACACCCCCAAAGAGATAACCGACACCATCGCGGACGTGCTGGCAGATTACAGCGTCCGCCCCGCCCGTATGCTCGAACCGTCGGCAGGTGTCGGCGTGTTCGTGGATTCCATGCTGCGGCACAGCCCCAATGCGGATGTGATGGCTTTCGAGAAGGATCTGCTCACGGTACAATCTTGAGGCATCTCTATCCCGACCAGAAAATGCGCACCTGCGGTTTTGAGAAAATCGAAAGACCGTTCAACAATTATTTCGACTTGGCGGTGTCCAACATTCCGTTCGGTGACATTGCCGTGTTCGACGCGGAGTTTCAGCGGAGCGACTCTTTCGGCAGACGCTCCGCCCAGAAAACCATCCACAACTATTTCTTTCTCAAAGGACTGGATGCCGTGCGTGACGGCGGTATCGTGGCGTTCATCACCTCGCAAGGGGTATTGAATAGCACCAAGACCTCCGTGCGTAACGAGCTGTTCAGTCAGGCCAATCTGGTATCCGCGATACGCCTGCCCAACAACCTGTTCACGGACAACGCGGGCACGGAGGTGGGCAGTGACCTGATTGTCCTGCAAAAGAACCTCAGCAAGAAGGAAATGTCGCAGGACGAGCGGCTGATGACCGTGATACAGACGGACACGAAAACCGCCCTGACCGACAACGCCTATTTCATCCACCACCCGGAACGCATCGTGCATACGATGGCGAAACTTGACACAGACCCTACGGGAAGCCCGCTATGGTTTATCTGCACGAGGGCAAGGCAGCAGGCATCGCCGGGGATTTGCGCCGTATGCTCGACGAGGATTTCCATTACAGGCTTGCCATGCGCTTGTATTCGGGTTCAATCCGGCAGGCAGGAACGGAAGAAAAAGTTGCCGTTCAAAATAAAGTAGAGCGTCCTGCCATAAAATTGGAAACAGTATCCTCGGCGCAGACGGTGGAAACTCCGACAGAAAAGCCGCAACCCGCAGATGAAAAGCCGGAGATAGAACCGCGCCCGCAATATTCCGCAGGCGTGCAGCTCACCCTGCTTGACCTCTGGGGGATGACGGAAGAGGTCAGCCAACCGAAAACCTCCAAAAAGAAAAAGACGGTGAAAAAGGCAGTTACGGCAAAGTCCACTCCGCCCAAACCGAAAGTCACGGTTACACCGACAGCTCCAACTGCAAAACCCGCTATGGAGAATAAGGAGGTGAAAGCGGAGAACACCGCCAAGCCTGCCGACCCGGACGACATCTATGCCACACTGGACTGGGATACCAATCCTCCCATCAACGGTTTCTATGAAATGATGATGGGTTTGACGCCGGAGCGTAGGAAAGAACTTCGGGAACTGGCAAGGCAGCATAACGAGAAACAAGTGGCGGAAAAGACGGAAGTGAAAGCCGTGCCGGAAACTTCCCGTGAGCAGCCACGACAGGAGGAAACACAGCCGGAGGCAGTCGCCGCACCTGCCGTTACAGATACCCCATCGGAAGCGGTGGGGACTTTCCTTTTCCCCGACATCGAAGCGGAAAAGCCGAAGGAGGAAGTCGTGGACCTTTCTCCGCGTGCCTACCACCGCACGCCGGAGATGCACCTGCGCGAAGGGTCGCTGGTGGCTGACCGGGGGCGTCATAACATCGGCTACCTGAAAGACATCACGCCATACGGGGCGACATTCCAGCCGCTCGACCTGAAAGGATACCAGAAGGAAAAGGCGTTGTTGTATGTGTCGCTGCGTGACGCCTACGAGCGTCTGTACCGTTATGAATCGCTCCGGCGCGAGGCAAATGTTCCGTGGCGAGAGCATCTGAATACCTGTTACGATGAGTTTGTCATGCGCTACGGCAACCTCAACGCCAAGCAGAACGTGAAGTTAGTGATGATGGATGCGGGCGGGCGCGACATCCTTTCGCTGGAACGGATGGAAAACGGAAAGTTCGTCAAGGCGGACATCTTCGAGCATCCTGTTTCCTTCGCGGTGGAGAGCCATGCCAACGTAGGCTCTCCCGAAGAAGCCCTGTCTGCGTCGCTCAACAAATATGGTACGGTCAATCTCGACTATATGCGGGAGATAACCGACAGCACGGCGGAGGATTTGCTCACTGCCCTGCAAGGGCGCATCTACTACAATCCGCTCGTGACCGGTTACGAAATCAAAGACCGTTTCATCGCCGGAAATGTCATAGAGAAAGCGGAACGCATAGAGGCATGGATGGGTGACAATCCCGAAAATGAGCGTATGCCGGAGGTGAAGCAGGCGTTGGAGGCTCTGAAAGATGCCGAGCCGCAGCGCATCGCCTTCGAGGATCTGGACTTCAATTTCGGGGAACGCTGGATTCCGACGGGTGTCTATGCCGCCTACATGAGCCGGCTGTTCGACACGGAGGTGAAAATCGCCTATTCCGCAAGCATGGACGAGTTTTCGGTGGCGTGCGGCTACCGCACCATGAAAATCACGGACGAGTTTCTGGTGAAGGGGTATTACCGGAACTATGACGGTATGCACCTCCTAAAACACGCCCTGCACAACACCTGCCCTGACATGATGAAGTCCATCGGCAAGGACGAGCATGGCAACGACATCAAGATGCGCGACAGCGAGGGAATACAACTCGCCAACGCCAAGATTGACGAGATACGAAACGGCTTCTCCGAATGGCTCGAAGAGCAGTCGCCGCAGTTCAAGGAGCGGCTTGTGACGATGTATAACCGCAAGTTCAACTGTTTCGTGCGCCCGCGCTACGACGGCTCCCATCAGACCTTTCCCGACCTCAACCTGAAAGGGCTGGCAAGCCGGGGTATCAAGAGCGTCTATCCCTCACAGATGGATTGCGTCTGGATGTTGAAACAGAACGGCGGCGGAATTTGCGACCACGAGGTGGGAACCGGTAAGACGCTGATAATGTGCATCGCCGCGCATGAGATGAAGCGTCTGAATTTGGCACACAAGCCGATGATTATCGGGCTGAAAGCCAACGTTGCGGAGATTGCAGCCACCTATCAGGCGGCATATCCCAACGCACGTATTCTGTACGCTTCGGAGAAGGACTTTTCGACCGCCAACCGTGTGCGCTTCTTCAATAATATAAAGAACAACGACTACGATTGCGTCATCATGTCGCACGACCAGTTCGGCAAGATACCGCAGTCGCCGGAATTGCAGCAGCGCATCCTGCAAGCAGAGCTTGACACGGTGGAGGAAAACCTCGAAGTGCTACGGCAGCAGGGAAAGAACGTGTCGCGGGCGATGCTGAAAGGATTGGAGAAGCGCAAGCACAACCTTGAAGCGAAGCTGGAGAAGGTGGAACACGCCATAAAGTCACGCACGGACGACGTGGTGGATTTCAAGCAGATGGGCATCGACCACATCTTCATAGATGAGAGCCACCAGTTCAAGAATCTGACTTTCAACACGCGCCACGACCGTGTGGCGGGATTGGGAAACAGCGAGGGAAGCCAGAAGGCACTTAACATGCTCTTTGCCATACGCACCATACAGGAGCGCACAGGAAAAGACTTGGGTGCGACCTTCCTCTCCGGCACGACTATCAGCAACTCACTGACTGAATTGTACCTGCTGTTCAAGTACCTGCGCCCGAAGGAGCTGGAACGGCAGGACATAAGGTGTTTCGACGCTTGGGCGGCGATATTTGCCAAGAAGACGACGGATTTTGAATTTAACGTGACGAACAATGTGGTCCAGAAGGAGCGTTTCCGCTACTTCATCAAAGTGCCGGAGCTTGCCGCCTTCTATAATGAAATCACGGACTACCGCACGGCGGAGGATGTGGGCGTTGACCGTCCTGCCAAGAACGAGATACTGCACCATATACCGCCCACGCCGGAACAGGAGGACTTCATACAGAAACTGATGCAGTTCGCCAAGACGGGCGATGCCACCTTGTTGGGCAGGCTGCCGCTTTCGGAAACGGAAGAAAAGGCGAAGATGCTCATCGCCACGGACTATGCCCGGAAAATGGCACTCGACATGCGCATGATAGACCCGAATTACGAAGATCATCCCGACAACAAAGCGAGTCACTGTGCCAAGATGATCGCGGAGTATTATCAAAAATACGACGCCCAGAAAGGCACGCAGTTCGTTTTCTCTGATTTGGGGACATACCAGCCGGGCGACGGGTGGAACGTCTATTCGGAAATCAAGCGCAAACTGACGGAGGACTACGGTATACCGCCAAGCGAGGTGCGCTTCATTCAGGAGTGCAAGACCGACAAGGCGCGGAAGGCGGTGATAGACGCCATGAACGCCGGGACGGTGCGTGTGCTGTTCGGCTCTACCTCTATGCTCGGAACGGGTGTGAACGCCCAGAAACGGTGTGTGGCTATCCATCATCTCGATACGCCGTGGCGACCGTCCGACTTGCAACAGCGTGACGGACGCGGAGTTAGGGCAGGTAATGAGATTGCCAAACATTTCGCCGGGAACAACGTGGATGTAATCATCTACGCGGTGGAGAAGTCACTGGACAGCTACAAGTTCAACCTCCTGCACTGCAAGCAGACTTTCATAAGCCAGCTCAAAAGCGGTGCGATGGGTGCGCGTACCATCGACGAGGGGGCAATGGACGAAAAATCGGGCATGAATTTCTCGGAATACATGGCGTTGCTCTCCGGCAATACCGACCTGTTGGACAAGGCGAAACTGGAAAAGCGGATCGCATCGCTCGAAGGGGAACGCAAGTCGTTCAACAAGGGCAAGCGTGATTCGGAGTTCAAGCTGGAGTCAAAGACCGGCGAGTTGCGCAACAACACGGCTTTCATAGATGCCATGACGGAGGACTGGAACCGCTTCCTGTCGGTGGTGCAGACCGACAAGGAGGGCAACCGCCTTAATATAATAAAGGTGGACGGAGTGGATTCCGCCGATGAGAAGGTCATCGGAAAGCGTTTGCAGGAGATAGCCAAGAATGCCACGACCGGAGGGTTGTACACGCAGGTCGGTGAACTTTACGGTTTTCCGATAAAGGTGGTGAGCGAAAGGATACTCAAAGAGGGATTGGAGTTCACCGACAACCGCTTCGTGGTCGAGGGGAACTACAAGTACACCTACAACAACGGGCATCTGGCGATGGCTGACCCGTTGGCCGCCGCCCGCAACTTCCTCAACGCGATGGAGAGGATACCCTCCATCATCGACCAGTACAAGGCGAAGAACGAGGTGCTGGAGATGGAGATACCGCAGTTACAGGAGATAGCGGGTAAGGTGTGGAAGAAGGAGGACGAGCTGAAGCAGTTGAAGTCCGAACTTGCCGCCCTTGACCGAAAAATTCAGCTGGAGCTTGCGCCACCCACGCCCGAAGTCGCAGAAAAGGAGAATGAAGGGCAACAGCTCAAGCCGGAAGCGGAAGATGTGAGGAACAGGCAGGCGCAATATCCCGAAAATGCACCGCCGCAGATACGCAGTCCGGCGGATAGTATCGTTGCCAACCATGTCATAATCGGGCGTCCGGGACTGTATGCCAAGGAGGAAACCCGGTCCAAAGGATTGAAAATATAACCTAAGGAATTTTATCTGAAGTATTAATAAGGGCTATCCCAAAAGGTCTAAAAGTAAATTTTATCCTTTCTGCAAGTATCTATAGGATGGCAACTGCATTTTTTTCTTTTTGGGCAGCCCTTATTAAAATTTATTCTTATTTTAGGTTATATACATTCATGTCCATTTATGTAAAAAATTCCTGCTGACCTTGTTTATGTCTTGTCAGTCACCATTTGCAAAACCATATTTGACCCTCAAAGAGGCTGAATTTGATAAGTAACTTGCTACATACTCATAATAAGGAGCTAAATAGAACACGAATGGGAAATACACAAATGCTAAACTAAAGAAGATATTGGCCAAAATAAACGCTATACCGAGAGAGAAACTTGATTTTTCAACTTCCTAAAACGGTGTTGTTCAAACATTTCTACTTATTTGTACTTGCCAGTTGAACCTACGCTTCCCTAATAAAATGTCTATGGTAAAAAGTTAAAAAATCCTCCCACTTTTGTTAGATATATTTTTTTGTGTAATTTTGTAATCGTTATGCGGCAGTAATAATATACATATTAATACGAGTTAGTAATCCTGTAGTTCTCATATGCTACGAGGAGGTATTAAAAGGTGCGTTTCGACAATGCATCTACTGTAGTATATTATTGCTTAATCCAAATGAATATTATAAATTTAGGAATTCTTGCTCACATTGATGCAGGAAAAACTTCCGTAACCGAGAATCTGCTGTTTGCCAGTGGAGCAACGGAAAAGTGCGGCCGTGTGGATAATGGTGACACCATAACGGACTCTATGGATATAGAGAAACGTAGAGGAATTACTGTCCGGGCTTCTACGACATCTATTATCTGGAATGGAGTGAAATGCAATATCATTGACACTCCGGGACACATGGATTTTATTGCGGAAGTGGAGCGGACATTCAAAATGCTTGATGGAGCAGTCCTCATCTTATCCGCAAAGGAAGGCATACAAGCGCAGACAAAGTTGCTGTTCAGTACTTTACAAAAGCTGCAAATCCCGACAATTATATTTATCAATAAGATTGACCGTGCCGGTGTGAATTTGGAGCGTTTGTATATGGATATAAAAACAAATCTGTCGCAAGATGTCCTGTTTATGCAAACTGTTGTCGATGGATCGGTTTATCCGGTTTGCTCCCAAACATATATAAAGGAAGAATACAAAGAATTTGTATGCAACCATGACGACGATATATTAGAACGATATTTGGCGGATAGCGAAATTTCACCGGCTGATTATTGGAATACGATAATCGCTCTTGTGGCAAAAGCCAAAGTCTATCCGGTGCTACATGGATCAGCAATGTTCAATATCGGTATCAATGAGTTGTTGGACGCCATTTCTTCTTTTATACTTCCTCCGGCATCAGTCTCAAACAGACTTTCAGCTTATCTCTATAAGATAGAGCATGACCCCAAAGGGCATAAAAGAAGTTTTCTTAAAATAATTGACGGAAGTCTGAGACTTCGAGACGTTGTAAGAATCAACGATTCGGAAAAATTCATCAAGATTAAAAATCTAAAGACTATTTATCAGGGCAGAGAGATAAATGTTGATGAAGTGGGTGCCAATGATATCGCGATTGTAGAAGATATAGAAGATTTTCGAATCGGAGATTATTTAGGTGCTAAACCTTGTTTGATTCAAGGATTATCTCATCAGCATCCCGCTCTCAAATCCTCCGTCCGGCCAAATAAGCCCGAAGAGAGAAGCAAGGTGATATCCGCTCTGAATACATTGTGGATTGAAGACCCGTCTTTGTCCTTTTCCATAAACTCATATAGTGATGAATTGGAAATCTCGTTATATGGTTTGACCCAAAAGGAAATCATACAGACATTGCTGGAAGAACGATTTTCCGTAAAGGTCCATTTTGATGAGATCAAGACTATCTACAAAGAACGACCTATAAAAAAGGTCAATAAGATTATTCAGATCGAAGTACCACCCAACCCTTACTGGGCCACAATAGGGCTGACTCTTGAACCCTTACCGTTAGGGGCAGGGTTGCAAATCGAAAGTGACATCTCCTATGGTTATCTGAACCATTCTTTTCAAAATGCCGTTTTTGAAGGGATTCGTATGTCTTGCCAATCTGGTTTACATGGATGGGAAGTGACAGATCTGAAAGTAACTTTTACTCAAGCCGAGTATTATAGCCCGGTAAGTACACCTGCTGATTTCAGACAGCTGACCCCTTATGTCTTCAGGCTGGCTTTGCAACAGTCAGGTGTGGACATTCTCGAACCGATGCTCTGTTTTGAGTTGCAGATACCCCAAGTAGCGAGTTCCAAAGCTATTACAGATTTGCAAAAACTGATGTCTGAGATTGAAGACATCAGTTGTAATAATGAGTGGTGTCATATTAAAGGGAAAGTTCCATTAAATACAAGTAAAGACTATGCCTCAGAAGTAAGTTCGTACACTAAGGGCTTAGGCATTTTTATGGTTAAGCCATGTGGGTATCAAATAACAAAAGACGGTTATTCTGATAATATCCGCATGAACGAAAAAGATAAACTTTTATTCATGTTCCAAAAATCAATGTCATTAAAATAATGGAGCGGTCAGGAAATTTCTATAAGGCAATACGGTTGGGATATATACTTATCTCCATTCTTATCGGATGTATGGCATATAATAGCCTCTATGAATGGCAGGAGATAGAAGCATTAGAACTTGGCAATAAAAAAATAGACGAGCTCCGAAAAGAAATAAACAATATCAATATTCAAATGATAAAATTTTCTCTATTGGGTGAAACAATACTGGAATGGAACGATAAAGATATCGAGCATTACCATGCACGGCGTATGGCAATGGACAGTATGCTCTGCCGTTTCAAGGCCACCTATCCAGCAGAGCGCATCGATAGTGTGCGCAGTCTTTTAGAGGATAAGGAACGACAGATGTTCCAGATAGTCCGGTTAATGGATGAACAACAATCTATTAACAAGAAGATAGCCAATCAAATTCCGGTTATTGTACAGAAAAGTGTGCAGGAACAGTCCAAAAAGCCAAAACGAAAAGGTTTCTTAGGCATATTCGGCAAAAAAAAGGAAGTAACTCCAGCAGTATCAACCACTATCCTTCATTCGGTCAATAGAAACGTAATCAGCGAACAGAAAGTGCAGGATCGCCAATTGTCGGAACAAGCCGACAGCCTTGCAGCTCGTAATGCAGAACTTAACAGACAACTGCAAGAATTGATTTGCCAAATAGAAGAAAAGGTACAAACCGAACTGCAAAGCCGGGAAAACGAAATAGTTGCCATGCGTGAAAAGTCATTTATGCAAGTAGGCGGTTTAATGGGATTCGTTCTTCTATTGTTGTTAATTTCCTACATCATCATACATCGTGATGCAAAAAGCATTAAACAATACAAGCACAAGACAACTGATTTGATAAGGCAACTGGAACAATCCGTACAACGGAACGAGGCACTGATAACGTCAAGGAAGAAGGCGGTACATACTATCACCCATGAACTGCGCACACCGCTGACAGCAATAACAGGCTATGCCGGACTGATACGGAAAGAACAGTGTGAGGATAAGTCCGGGCAGTATATCCAAAACATACTGCAATCCTCCGACCGTATGCGGGATATGCTTAACACTTTGCTTGACTTCTTCCGCCTGGACAACGGCAAGGAACAGCCCCGTCTGTCACCCTGCCGGATTTCAGCAATCACGCACACACTTGAAACGGAGTTCATGCCTGTTGCCGTGAACAAAGGGCTGTCCTTGTCCGTGAAGACTGGACACGATGCCATTGTATTGACCGACAAAGAGCGAATAATACAAATCGGGAATAACCTGCTGTCAAACGCTGTCAAGTTCACAGAAGAAGGCGGTGTTTCTTTGATTACTGAATATGATAATGGAGTTCTGACACTGGTCGTTGAAGATACAGGTACAGGCATGACAGAAGAGGAACAGAAACAAGCGTTCGGTGCGTTTGAACGTCTATCAAATGCCGCCGCAAAGGAGGGTTTCGGGCTTGGGCTTGCCATAATGCGTAATATTGTGTCGATGCTTGGCGGAACAATCCGTTTAGACAGCAAGAAAGGGAAAGGCAGTCGTTTCACAGTTGAAATTTCTATGCAGGAAGCTGAAGAACAGCTTGGATATACAAGCAATACACCTGTTTATCATAACAATAAATTCCATGATGTTGTCGCCATTGACAATGATGAGGTATTACTTCTGATGCTGAAAGAGATGTATTCCCAAGAAGGAATACACTGCGACACTTGCACCGATGCTGCGGCACTGATGGAAATGATACGCCAGAAAGAATACAGCCTGTTGCTGACAGACTTGAATATGCCCGATATAAACGGTTTCGAATTGCTGGAACTGTTGCGTTCGTCCAACGTGGGCAATTCACCAACAATCCCGGTGGTTGTGGCAACCGCTTCGGGCAGTTGTAACAAAGGGGAACTATTGGCAAAAGGCTTTGCCGGATGCCTGTTCAAACCGTTCTCCATATCGGAACTGATGGAGGTTTCCGACAGGTGTGCCATAAAAGCGACACCGGACGGGAAACCGGACTTTTCCGCCTTATTGTCCTATGGCAATGAAGCCGTCATGCTGGAAAAGTTGATAACTGAAACAGAAAAGGAAATGCAGGCGGTACGGGATGCAGCAAAAGAAAAAGACCTGCAAAAGCTGGATTCCCTGATCCACCACCTGCGCAGTTCGTGGGAGGTGCTCCGTGCCGACCAACCGCTGAATGTACTTTACGGATTGCTTCGTGGCGATGCTCTCCCGGATGGTGAAGCGTTAAGCCATGCCGTGACTGCCGTGCTGGATAAGGGAGTGGAAATAATACGGTTGGCAGAAGAGGAAAGGAGAAAATACGAAGATGAATAAGACAAAAATAATTGTGGTGGAAGACAACATCGTGTATTGCGAATATGTCTGCAATATGCTGTCACGGGAGGGCTACCGCAATATGAAGGCTTACCACCTCTCAACCGCGAAGAAACATCTGCAACAGGCAACAGATAATGATATCGTGGTTGCCGACCTGCGTCTGCCTGACGGCAGTGGCATAGACCTTTTGTGCTGGATGCGAAAGGAGGGAAAGATGCAGCCCTTCATCATTATGACCGACTACGCCGAAGTTAATACCGCCGTGGAAAGCATGAAACTCGGCTCGATAGACTATATTCCCAAACAGCTTGTGGAGGATAAACTTGTCCCCCTGATCCGTTCCATACTGAAAGAACGTCAGGCAGGACAACGCCGTATGCCTATATTCGCCCGTGAAGGTTCCGCCTTTCAGAAAATCATGCACCGCATAAGGCTGGTAGCCGCCACCGATATGAGCGTGATGATATTTGGTGAGAACGGCACGGGCAAGGAGCATATTGCCCACCTGTTGCATGACAAGAGCAAACGTGCAGGCAAGCCATTTGTGGCGGTGGACTGCGGTTCACTCTCCAAAGAGCTTGCACCGTCGGCTTTCTTCGGACACGTCAAAGGTGCATTTACAGGTGCGGACAATGCCAAGAAAGGATATTTCCATGAGGCGGAAGGCGGCACGTTGTTTCTGGACGAGGTAGGAAACCTCGCGTTGGAAACCCAACAGATGTTGCTCCGTGCCATACAGGAGAGGCGGTATCGCCCGGTCGGAGACAAGGCAGACCGGAATTTCAATGTCCGCATCATCGCTGCTACCAATGAAGATTTGGAGGTATCGGTGAATGAAAAGCGTTTTCGGCAGGATCTTCTGTACCGCCTGCACGACTTCGGGATAACCGTTCCTCCGTTGCGTGACTGTCAAGAAGACATTATGCCGCTGGCAGAGTTCTTCCGTGATATGGCAAACAGAGAGCTGGAGTGTAGCGTGAGCGGGTTCAGTTCCGAAGCACGTAAAGCGTTGCTGACACACGCATGGCCGGGCAACGTGCGGGAACTTCGGCAGAAAGTTATGGGTGCTGTATTGCAGGCGCAGGAAGGTGTTGTCATGAAAGAGCATCTGGAACTTGCCGTGACGAAACCGACCTCTACTGTCAGCTTCGCCTTGCGCAATGACGCGGAGGATAAGGAGCGGATATTGCGTGCGTTGAAACAGGCAAACGGCAACCGGAGTGTCGCCGCAGAACTGCTCGGCATAGGCAGGACAACACTATACAGCAAACTTGAAGAGTATGGACTTAAATATAAATTCAAGCAATCATAGCCCGTAATTCACTGAATTTGGCTATCTTTGCATAACATTTGAGAAAAACGGCGATTGGCAGGAGCTTTTCGCCGCCAACATATAGGATAAGACCGCAAGGCGTTTCAAGCGAAAATCTGGTAAATTGGAACTACGGAGACGATTGCGTGATGCTTATGCTATGCTTACGCATAGCGTGCATTCACGTACTCTCCGTAAAGGCTTTACCAGAGCCATCGCTTGAAGGTAGTGTGAATTGCACGCTACTTTTTTACCCTTGCCTAACGAAAGGAAACGATTATGGGTAAAGTTCAGATTCTCGCCGTACTGACGATGGACGGATGTCTTTCTTCAGAGTTATATGATAAAGCACATCAGGATTTGTGCCTTGACCGTTGCGGTCTTGATGAAATCAGGAAGAAAGCCTTTTACCGTGTGACACCGGACTATTCCATTTCAATGCTGCACGAATGGAGAAAAGACTGCACAAACATCCGTTACCTCGCGGAAGCCACACCGGACACGGCAGACTATATAAACGGACTGCTGCGGATGCACGCTGTGGATGAAATCATACTATACACCGTTCCTTTCATATCCGGAAGCGGACGACATTTTTTTAAGTCGGCTCTGCCAGAGCAACACTGGACGCTTTCCTCTTTGAAAAGCTATCCCAACGGTGTATGTCGCATTATCTATATCCTTGATAAAAAAGCAAGATAGCCAAAATGTGCGGCAAGCATACATTTCTATTTTCAGGAATAGAATAAATGTTCCGATTACAAACAATTTAAGTCGGAGATAATTTGTCCTTGTGAAAAAATACTGAATTTTATACCTCTGAAATCCAGCACTTTGTAAAATTGAGTGTTGGATTTTTTATTTTCTGCCGCGTTTTTTGCCAATTATATTCATGTGCGCACGCAGAAAACAAAGTGTAATTTTCAAAATTGACAGAACCATGAATTATTTCTTGCTGGCGGAAACCGACTTTTTCCGCCTGATAAACGAAGCCGGCGACTGCAATATGGAAACGGCATACACGGCTTTCGCCACCCAAGTGATCGAACTGTGCAACGGCGGCATGGACATGAACCTTACCGTCATCGCGCTTGCCTACATCGAAATCGAGTTGCAGCACCATCCCGTACGTAATCTGTCAGAAGAAAAAAGAGAGATTGCCGCCTACGTCAGCAAGGCTCTGTCTTTCGTAAGAAAGATGCAGAAATTCCTTGCCACGCCCCAAGTGCCACCACTAATATCCGCCAACAACGCAACAGAAACCACCGCCAGCCTTCTTCAATGGACGGGCAATGCCATCGACCTCGTGGAACTTATCTACGGCATAGACGTGATGGGCTGCATCAACAACGGCAATATGCCGCTCAAACAGCTCGCCCCACTTCTCTATAAGATATTCGGGGTTGATTCTAAAGACTGCTACCGCTTCTACACTGATATCAAACGCCGGAAGAACGAAAGCCGCACCTATTTCATTGACAGGATGCAGGAAAAACTGAACGAGAGAATGTTGCGTGATGAGGAGTTGGAGCGGATGAGAAAATAAAAAATATCCATTACATATGAGAAGACAGGAATACTCGTATCCTGTCTTTTTATTTTCATTTAATTATATATTAATTAGCACAATATATGTGAGTTTTTCATTCCTATAAGGACAAATTTCAGAAACGTATGTCTGGTAAATTATTGAGTCATCATAGTATGAACATATATCATTACTAAAAACAATGAAACAACTTCCATAAGATTGTGGTTGTAAAAATCGCCATTTAATAGCCCGTTTTTTTTGTAAAATTCGCCAATTAAAAAAATATGATTATCTTTGCATTATATTTTATAAGGTATGGAAACAGTAAATAGAATACTTCAAGAGAAGATTACAGCACGAATCGCGCCCAATAAAGCAGTACTGATTTTTGGTGCTCGCCGTGTTGGTAAAACGGTAATGATGCGTAAAATTGTGGACAACTATTCAGGTAGGACGATGATGCTCAACGGCGAAGACTACGACACATTAGCACTATTGGAGAATCGCTCAATAGCCAATTATCGGCATTTATTGGATGGTATTGATTTGCTGGCTATTGATGAGGCACAGAACATACCACAAATCGGTAGTATTCTGAAGTTGATAGTTGATGAAATACCGGGAATAAGTGTCTTGGCAAGTGGTTCTTCGTCATTCGATTTGCTGAATAAGACTGGTGAACCGTTGGTCGGCCGCAGTACGCAATTTCTCCTTACACCATTCTCGCAACGGGAAATCGCACAGACGGAAACGGCACTTGAAACCCGCCAGAACCTCGAAGCGCGCTTGATTTACGGTTCCTATCCCGAAGTAGTAATGATGGAGAACTATGAACGTAAAACAGACTACCTACGTGATATTGTCGGTGCATACCTGCTTAAAGATATCTTAGCAATTGACGGCTTAAAAAATTCGAGCAAGATGCGCGATCTACTGCGATTGATAGCTTTTCAGTTGGGCAGCGAAGTTTCTTACGAAGAGTTAGGTAAACAACTCGGCATGAGCAAGACGACCGTTGAAAAATACCTCGACCTATTGGAAAAGGTCTTCGTTATCTATCGTCTGGGGGCTTATTCGCGTAACCTACGCAAGGAGGTTACAAAAGCTGGCAAGTGGTACTTCTACGACAACGGCATTCGCAATGCCATTATCGGGGCTTTCTCACCGCTGGCCATTCGGCAGGATGTCGGTGCGCTGTGGGAGAACTACATCATCGGAGAGCGGCGCAAAGCGAACTTCAATGAGGGACTGCACAGGGAGTTCTATTTCTGGCGCACCTACGACAAACAGGAAATCGACCTGATTGAGGAGAGTGCCGACAGTCTTACCGCCTTGGAGTTCAAGTGGGGAAATAAAATGCCGGCCGCACCGAAAGCCTTCCAAGAAGCCTATCCCTATGCCGAGTTTCATGTGGTAAATCGGGAGAATTATTTGGAGTTCGTATAATCAATAAATTACGTATATGGAAACAAAACTACAATCCAAACAGCAATATCCGCGGTTTATCCAAAATAAACCGTGTGGTATTGACAAATTCGATGGAGGTTCGCAAGAAAGGTTGGCAAAAACTATTGCTCGCCATTTTTGTCAGAATGATTCATTGGATGAGGAATGTACTTTACCTCGAATTATCGGCATCGAAGGTATTTGGGGATCTGGAAAATCCAACGTGGTTAAAATGTTGGAACGTGAATTATCAGACGACTATTACTTTTTTGAGTATGACGCATGGGGACATCAAGAGGACTTGCAACGCCGCTCTATATTGGAATTGCTTACAAGCAAACTTATTGATGATGGTATCCTATCTGGAAATGCAACAATAAAAGTCAAAGGTGGAGGTACGAAAACCGTATCATGGTCTGAAAAGCTGAAATATTTATTAGCCCGTAAAACGGAGACCGTAACCGAAAAATATCCCCTTATCAGTAATGGTATGGTTGCGGCATTTTTGGTTGCAGTTTTAACTCCGATATTTACATTTATTGCGTATGCAGTAAAACCTACACCCACAACATGGTGGTTTTCTTTATTGTCTATTATCATAGCTGCACTGCCAGTTCTTATTGCATTGTGCGTTTGGAAATGGGCATATAGCAAAGATCATAAATATGGATGGAGTTATATGTTAGCTATTTATCAAGATAAAGTCGAAAAGGACGTTTGCTATGAGACTTTGAGCGAAGACGAACCAACGGTTTACGAGTTCAAAACATGGATGCAAGACATTTCTGATTTTATCAAGGAAAAAGGACAACGTAAATTAGTCCTTGTTTTTGACAACATGGATCGTCTCCCCGCTGAAAAAGTAAAAGAATTATGGTCTTCTATCCATACGTTCTTCGCCGATAGCGGTTTTGAAAATGTTTGGGCTGTTATTCCTTTCGATGAAACACATTTAGCTTGTGCATTCGGAGATGAGACCGACGAACAAACGAAACAACTGACCAAGTATTTTATCAATAAAACTTTCCCTATTGTTTATCGTGTCGCTCCTCCTGTTATTACCGACTATCGAAGTATATTCAACAAACTGTTTGTTGAAGCATTTGGAGAAACAGAAAATGAAGCGAAAGAAACTATAAATCGGATATTCAGATTGGTAAATCCTAATGCCAATGTTAGGGAAATTATATCATATATCAATGAGATGGTCGCTCTTAAACAAGAGTGGTGTAACGAAATTTTGATGATAAACATAGCATTGTTCTGTTTGAAGAAGACGGATATTCTGGCAAATCCAGTAGAACAAATATTGTCCGGCGACTATCTGAATGGCATTCAAACAATAATTAACAATGATCTGCAAACACAACGCGAAATTGCAGCTTTGGTATATGGTGTCGATGTTGAAGATGCTCGACAAATTCCATTGAAAAAATATATTGAAGGCTGCATCAACGGAGAAGAAGACCACGACATAAATCAATATGCAGAGACTAATAAACAATTTGACACTGTATTAGAAGAAGTTATACAATGTATGGACAATGCGCTTATCGATAAGATTATACATTGTTTGCATAAATTAACTCGAAAGAGCGATGTTATTCTGCGTGTATGGCAAAGAATAGCACAATTGAAATTAAAAGAATCCATAGAGAAGCAGGTGTTCCCTGTCGAATACCAAGAACTGCTGTTGCATTTAGACACGGAAAGCCAAAACCATGTGATTGCTCAATTATATAAGAAGATAGTTCGGTTCAATGACTTCAATGGCGGCGACTATTTCAAAACGTTAGATGCAATAGACAGGTTTATTGCGCAAAATAAGTTGGCGTGCGATTTTACGTCATTGATTGAAGCAAAAACAGTCAAGCCAAATACATTTATCGATTATATTCAAGCTGCAAATGCAACAGATGCTGCCTATCGGGATAACGCGACAACTAAAGCATATAAATATTATCAAGTAGCAACAAATTCGGAGGCGCTCGATAATTATTTGGCAAACTTACTACCCGATAATTTCGACCATGCAGATATTGTAAAAACGTTAAAAGATAATTCTACCTATACGTTTCCAACGCTTTTGCAAGCGATCACGAATTGCATTGATGAACAGAATGTAAATAAAGATAATATAGGGGCTATATTTACAACCTATCGTTTATTGGCATCTGACGAAGAAAGACCTTTACCTGTAACGTTAGATTCAACCTACATAAATCAGTTGCATTCTGAATTAGAAACTGATGGCCGAAACATTAAAGAGTCTGGATATTACGATTTAGTCGCCATGCAATTGGCACATGGTCATTCCGTTTCCTTAATAGAGGGTGGAGATATAAAATATGTTGCAGAACTCATGGACTATTATGTGGATCATGGAGACTTATTAGTAAATAGTGTGGGATGGAATATACCGCTATTAAATGAAACACTACAATACATGGTAAATCATAAACTTGGCTATAAATTATTGCTCTCAGACATATTGCCCCAATTTGAAGATATTAAGAACAGAATAGGTGTAACGGATGAGGTATTTATCGAGCATTTAGCAGAGTGGAATACCGATTTGGATAAGTATATCACTAAGAACAATATTAAAGATGTAATTCCTGACGCATCTTTTTACGATTTGACCACTAAAATAAGCAATGTCCTGACCGATCATATCAATAAAATAGCGTTCGAAGCGTTGTCTGAAATAAGTGTTGATACATTATACGCCCAAAGAACAGCACATACATCATATTATTGGTTTGTCGCAATAAAACATTTACTGGCTAAAATCAAATCCTTGCCAGATAACTTGACTGAATTTGGCAAAAAGATTCTGATGGATATTGCTTCTGGAACTCAAAGTTTGAATCCTTTCCCTAATTGTTTCAAGAATATAGTTGAAAGATTGGATAAACGAAAAATTAAATCGACAGTTACCGATATAAGAAATGATTTCTGCATCGGTAAAAAGACTATCAATGCAATAAAGTTTCAATTTTTCGAAACATGGCTTAGATCGCATGGTAATTTGAAAAGTCAAGCTGGAGACGTTATTGATAAAATAGTGAAACCTGTAATTTCCGATGGGGCATGCCGTTCATTGATTCTGCAAAACAAAGATTTTTATATGGATTTAATAAATACAGCAGGGGATGATGCTTATGAATTGAAAAAGAGTCTCCGAAACCTCATACAAAAAGATTCAGATCCGCAATTGGTTAAATTTGTCAATTCGATAGATTCAGTACCTGAGGTTGAAACCGCGTAAGTATTTGTCTAACAAGTCCGAATTTTACGATTTTACCCGTCAGAACTGAAGTGCCCCCCAAAAAAATTGTATCCAACTTTTGGGGGTCACTTCAAACTTCGATAGGATAATTTTCAATTTTGGGGACTTGTTAGACAGTCTCATTATCTGGTAGCAGTTTACACAGCACCGGATCGTTTTTGATACGCTCCAGTTCCTCCTGCACAATCTGCTTCACCTCTTCCTTGATGCGCCGGTAGTTCGCCTGCACCGTTTCCTTCATGCGGTCGTTGCCGTCCTCGTCCGTGAAGTTTGTAATGACGGGAATTTTCTTGTAGGCACTTTCTTCCCGTTTCACCTTTTCGGCATCCACCACAATCTCGCAATGAAAAATCTTCTGCTCGATACGCTCGTTGAAGTTGTCGGATACAGAACCGACAAACATTCCCTGCGTAAGCCCGGAAATCTTACTCGGTGGAATGAGCGCGTCCATCTGCGTGTTGATGGAGGTGGAAACATCCTGCCGGTTGATGGAGATGGACTGCCGTTTCTGCAACACCTTACCGAACCGCTCGGAGAGCGTCTTGGCTGTTTCCCCCACCACCTGACCGGAGAAAATATTGCCGACAGTGTTCATCACCACTTTCGCCTCTTTGTCCCCGTAGTCACGCACTAACTGGCTGAAATCCTGAAAGCCCAGACACACGGCAACCTTGTTGCTTCGGGCGGTAGCTATAAGATTGTCCAACCCTTTGAAGTATATTGTGGGCAACTCGTCGATGATGACCGATGACTTCAGCATCCCCTTCTTGTTGATGAGCTTCACGATACGGGAATTATACAGACCGAGTGCCGCACCGTAGATATTCTGACGGTCGGGATTGTTACCCACGCAGAGGATTTTCGGCTCTTCGGGATTGTTGATGTCCAGCGTAAACTCGCTGTCTGACATCACCCAGTAGAGCTGCGGTGAAATCATCCTCGAAAGCGGGATTTTTGCCGACGCTATCTGACCCATGAGCTGCTCCGCAGCCCCTCCAAGCCACGCATCCATGAACGGCGAAAGGTAGTTCTCCAGCTCCGGATAAGAGGTCAGTATCGGAAATATATCCTCGTAACGGCGGTTCAGAAACTCGATAGCATGGGGAAACGTGCAAAACTTCCCGTTCTGATAGATTTTGAGATACCAGATAATACTGGCAAACAGAATGATAGGTGACTCCACGAAGAAGTCGCCCTGCTTTTGCACCCACGTTTTATTGAGGTTGAGCATTATTGTGTAGGCACTCTCATAGGCATCCGTAATATCTTCCATAAAATCCGGGTGAATGGGATTGCACCGATGAGAGCGTCGCGGGTCGTCGAAGTTGATCACATAGAACTTCGGCTTTACCTTGTAGCCGTCCGGGTGGTTCAGCAAATGGTTGTAGGCAATAGTAGATAGGTCGGGATACTTGAAATCGTAGATGTATTGACTAAAGCCCTTTTCAATCTGTTGCTTGATAAAATTGTTTACCACGGCATAGGACTTGCCGCTGCCCGGCGTACCCAACACGATGGACGCACGGAAGGGATTAACTACATTGATCCAACCGTTGTTCCAGCGTTTCCTGTAATAGAAACGTGTCGGCAGATTGACCGAATACTCGCTTTCGATAAGCCTCGTTTCCTGCATGAAACTCTCGTTCTCGTTGTTGAAAACATCCTCCATCAAATTGTGTTTCAACAGGCGGCTCATCCACAGACCACCCATCAACAGGCAGACATAGCCCGTTCCAATGGTAAGGACATACAGTCCCGTCACCGCTTCAAGCGGCAGCGGCAGGGGCAGCAACCACCAGTTCAGGAAAAACAGCACGAACCCGACGGCAAATGCTGTCCAGATTCTCCCCCAAGTGATTTTCTCACCCTTGACACCCTTCGTACCCAGACAGGACAAGGCAAGCAAAAGGACGGAAAACAGCTTCGTGTAGAGAATGGAATGGAACAGCCCCGCCGTGCGGTCGAAGTTCAGAAGGATTTTGTCCACCACGCCGATGTTCACGCCCCACAGCCGGATGGCTTCGTAGCAGAACCAGTACACGTTCATGACCACTAAAATGATACTCACGGCACGCAGAAAATCCATGATTTTCGCCAATGCCCTCAAATCGTCTTCTTGTTGTGACATATATTGATTTTTTAATTGTTGATACTCTGATTACATACCCAAGCCCTTGCGTTTTTTCTTCTTTTTGCGCTTCATCGCCCGGATGAAAGCCTCTTCCTCGGCATCTACCGCCGGACCTTCGGGAGTGAGCAAGCCCATACCGCCCGATATATCTTCACTGTCGTAGGCGGTCTGCCCGTGTGCCTTGTCCGCAGCATCCACAGGGATGGATAGCGGTATCGGCGGTTGTCCGGCGTATGGCAGGGTGAAGTGTTCCTGCAAGGCATTCGCCGAAAGCTCCTTACCCATGCGCGAACCGTTCAGCACGCATCCCGTGCGGTGGTCGATGAAGGTAGCCCCATAGATGCGCCCTTCCTCTGTGTAGCGCAGTACGGTGTCGATGCCCTTCTCTTTGAGTTGGGATACAAATTTGTCCTTGTCATAAGTGCCTTGCAGCACGGAAAGGACGGTGCGTTTCGTCATGTCTGCCAGTTTCCTATCCTTGATTTCCGATTTGGAACGGACAAACTTCTTCTGTACGGCTTCATAGCCTGCGGACTTCCCGAAAAGCGAGGATTTGAACGGGTTGCCCACCTTGTTACCCTTGTCGTCCGTGACGGAATAGACCAGCCCGTGATACTCCCGTCCGCGCACGTTGCCCCTCGCTTCCTCCACCGTCATATTATATAAGGAAAGGAGCGCACGGTATTCGCCCATCGTCTGGAAACGGTACTGCCCATTCAGAGCCTTCACGGTGTTGCCTACCTGCTTCTTCACATCACCTGCCGATGCGGCCACCTTGCGCAACGGATTATCCAATCTCTGATTTTTACGTTCTGCCGGATGCAATCCGTACTTCTGTTCCAGTTCCCTGCGGATACGGTCGCTGCGGCGGTAGAGAAAATCCCGGTTGAGCCTTTTCCCGTTCTCGTCCACGTTGACCGTCACGATGTGCAGGTGGTGGCGGTCGATGTCCTCGTGCTTGAATACAAGATAAGGCTGGTTTCCGAAACCGAGTTTTTCCAGATACTCGCGGGCGATATTCTGCAACTCAATATCGGTCAGCACATCCTCCGGGTGCGGGTTGAGAGAGATATGCACCACCGGCTTCTCGATCTTCATCTGCGGTGGCAGGAAGGTGAGAAAACCCTCCATCGCCTTGCCTATGTCCACCGTTCCCGAACCGTCATTGTAGATGCGGTTGGTGGTGAGAAGCCGCCCCTGCGCCTCGTTAATCTTCTCCCCGTTGTAGGCAATCGCGCCGTACAACGAACTTCCTACACTGATTTTTGCGACCATTTTGCCTCCATTTCCCTTGAAAGTTCCACAATCCGGCGGCTCAGTTTCACGAGTTCGACGGTGTGTTGCTCTAATTTGTAGAGCAACGCCATCGCCTTTTTCTCTGAAAAATGCAGCCTCAGTTCCTTCACGACTTGGTTGTAATTCGTACCCACGGCACGGAATTGTGCATGAAAATCCGACAGTTTGGTGTAATAGTCCACCAACGTCTTGTCCACCTTCAGCACCTTGAACGGTTGCCCGAAGAAGTGCGCTTTGAGGAAAACAGACCGTGCATAGACACCCGATTTTCCGAACATGGCGAGGAAACGGTTGTGTTCCTCCTCGTTGAAACGGACGGTGTACCGGTACACCGCCGGATCAAGTTTGGGATTTCTCCCTGATTTGCTTTTCCTTTTCTCTTTCATATTACTTTGGATTTAGCGGATTGACGGCATAAGCCGCCGCTTCGGATTACAGCACCGCAGTTCTGAAAGGCTTCCCGACTTCGGAGGGAAAGCCCGCCCCCTGCAAGGGCAAGTGCTTTTCGTGGCTGCTCAAAATATTTTGAGCGGCTGAAAAGACATCTTGCTATGTTCAGGTGAACATAAAAATCCGTCAGGGGACGGATTGGGAAGATACCTTTCAGGACTCCGGCTGCGCCACCATCGGCGAACCCTGCTGTCCGGGGGCAAAGTTACGCCCTTAAAGCGGTATCGGACAGATGCTTGACCCGGTCAATGACTGCCAACCGGCGCAACGTGCTGCCACTTGCTTGGGAAGTGATACAAGTTTCAAAATATCATTGTTTATTTGCAGCATGATTCGGATGAAGGACTGAAAGCACACCCCTTCAATCGGATGTTCGGACAGCAATCCGGGCATCTGTCCAAACGGTCGGAAGCGGGTGTGAACGGACAACCGGATTTCCATTCCCGTATTCATGCGTATGAACCAAGGCTTGGACGGTGGATATGCAATCGGATGTCCGCAGGCTTGGACGGATTGGTGAACAGGTAAATGAACGGACGGTAAAGCGTGCGTGCGTATGAATGGCAATACGCTGCCGTGACCGGACAGATGTGTAACTTAATAAATTATCAAACAAATGAAAGAGACAACTTATGTGGCAATCTCCACGCAGAAAGGAGGGGCCGGAAAGACAACCCTGACAGTGCTTGTGGCAAGCTACCTGCACTATGTGAAAGGCTACAACGTGGCCGTGGTGGACTGCGACTTTCCGCAGTACAGTATTCATGACATGCGCAAGCGTGACCTGAAAGCCGTCATGGAGGACGGGCATTACAAAGTGATGGCGTATGAGCAGCTCAAGCGGCTGAAGAAAAACCCGTACACAATCAGATGCAGCCGCGCGGAGGATGCGATAAGAACCGCCGAAAATCTGACGGAGGCACAGCCCGACCTTGATTTCGTGTTCTTCGACCTGCCGGGTACTATCAACAATGCCGATGTGGTACAGACTATCGCCAAGATGGACTACATCTTCACACCCATCATCGCAGACAGGGTGGTGATGGAAAGTTCCATCAAGTTCGCCACAGTCATTAACGAACAGATGATAAGCACGGGAAAATCCGGCATCAAAGGAATCTACCTTGTGTGGAACATGGTGGACGGACGCGAGAAGACGGAACTATACAAGGCATACGACAAGGTATGCGCCGAGTTCGCCCTGCCTATCCTCGAAACATTCCTGCCGGACAGCAAGCGTTTCCGCAAGGAAACAGCGGCGGAGCGCAAGGCGGTGTTCCGTTCCACGGCGTTCCCTGCGGACAAGACACTGGTACGCGGCAGCAACCTTGACCGCCTTGTGGATGAAATTCTCGGTATCATCAAAAATTGAGTGTCATGGCAAAGAAAGCAAGAATCGAGGACATCGACAGTGATGCCATAATCAACTCGTTCCGTATGGACGATGCAAGCATACCGCCGGAAGCAAGAAGCACGGACGGCAATGTATCGGATCTACCACCGAAGGAAGAACCGCAGTCGGCCGGACCCCAACCTGCATCACGTCCCAAAGAAGAAACGGAACGCAGGCGCAGGAACGGCAAGCCGGAGAAGACGGATTACGATTCCATGTTCGTGCGGGAGTCCAATGTCACGGCAAGGCTCGGAAAACAGGTGTACATCCGAAAGGAGTACCACGACCGCATACTGAAAATGCTACATATCATCGGAGGTAACGAGGTGACTATCGCCGGTTTTCTTGACAACGTGCTGACCTACCATTTCACACAGTTTCAAGACGAGATAGCGGAATCCTTCAAGCGACACATGGAGTCATACAATTTATAAACATTTTAATCAATAACAACATGAGAAGAAAGATGAATGACAGTCAGGCGGACAGCCTGCAAACAAGAAAGAGTGAGAGAAACGTTGCCCGTGCAGCGAAGTGTGCAACCGACAAAGGTCTGGGAAAGACCTGTGATGTTCCCGGAAAGGGAAAGGGCAGCAAGCCTATTGCGGCTTTCCTGCAATCGTCGGAAATCAAAACACGACAGTGCATATACATCTCCCGTGAAGTCCATGAGAAAGTCGCTATTGTCGCCAACCGATTGGGAAACGGATTGAGCATCGGCAAGTTCGTGGACAATGTTCTCCGTGACCATTTCAGACAATACGGTGAGAAGTACATGGAACAGATTGAAAACGCCAAAAAAGTGAGATTATGACAAAAGTATTCTTGATTGTATCGGTTGCCTGCAACGTCTGGTTCCTGCTCATGTTATTGTCTGACAGAATAACGGAAACAAAATTCGTCCGGTTCCTCAAAGGGGCTGTCGGATTATGGCGGTCGTTGGGAACGAAGAGTGAAAAGCAAGATACCTTGCATAGTGAAGCCTCGGATGAAGATGCGGACATCATCGGTAAGAGCCGTTTCAGGATGGCTCCAACTCGGACAACCGCTGCCATATCGACGCAAGAAGCAGCCATTTCGGAAAAAGGCATTGAGCTGTCGGAAGAAGAGGCTACTTTTGACGACGGAAACACGGAAACCGCATCGCGCCCGACACAAGTCCCGGAGGATAAACTCGATGAAACCTTCACGAGCATATCGCCGGAGGAACTGGAATACGGAGAGGATGAGCCGGAGGATGATGAACCGGGCAAGGGACAGGCTTCGGGAAGTGCATTCGAGGACATCGACATGGCAGTACGAACAATAAAGAAGGACTCACCGTCCGAAGCGGAGATGCGACACGCTGGAAAAGTCATGACGGAGCTTGACGGGACGGAGCTTTATTCCAGAATAACGGAACGCTTGACCGACGAAGCAATGAGCGAGAGGCTTGCCAAAGCAATGGCAGTCTTTGTGGACACGGTAAACACTACCGTGGCACAAGCAAAAAGCAAAGTGTTCGTCGTGCCTGACAACATCGAGGAGTTCGACATCCGCAACTATGTATGACAACTGAAAAAGGAAAGAACATGAAGGAATGACAATCAACCCACGCGGCGAGGAAGCGCAAGGCGCATCCGGTACGCAACGGACACACCCAAGTCCGTGGAAACAAAAGGGCGACCACTAAACCAAAGTAAAGTAAAAAAGTATCAACCGCCCGACAAAGGACCATCCACCCTTTCGACGGCAAAAAACAAGGACAGTTTATGAACAAGAACATCGTAAGAAACAGAAAAACAATCCTCTCTGCGGCACTCATCATCGCCGCAACCGCCTCCGCCTTCGCGCAGGGAAACGGCATCGCGGGCATCAACGAAGCCACCTCTATGGTGAGTTCCTATTTCGACCCCGGCACGAAACTGATATACGCCATCGGCGCGGTCGTCGGGCTTATCGGGGGCGTGAAAGTGTACGGGAAATTTTCATCGGGCGACCCCGACACCTCAAAAACAGCCGCAAGCTGGTTCGGCGCGTGCATCTTCCTGATTGTAGCCGCCACCATCCTGCGCTCATTCTTCCTCTAATATAATAATGTATGGCTGAATACCCGGTAAACAAGGGTATCGGTCGTCCGGTAGAGTTCAAGGGCTTGAAGGCTCAGTACCTCTTCATCTTCTGCGGAGGTCTGCTGGCTCTCTTCGTCCTGTTCGTCATCCTCTACATGGTCGGCATCGACCAGTGGATATGTATCGGCTTCGGCGCGGCATCGTCCTCCCTCCTTGTATGGCAGACCTTCGCGCTGAACGCCCGGTACGGCGAACACGGGCTGATGAAAATGGGAGCGGCACGGAGCCACCCCCGATACCTGATTAACCGGCGGCGGATACCCCGTCTGTTCAAACGACAACGAAAGGAAGAAAGACAATGAGGAATACATCGAAAATGACAACACTGGAAAACAAGTTCCCGCTTTTAGCGGTGGAGCATGGCTGCATCATCTCAAAGGACGCCGACATCACGGTGGCTTTCGAGGTGGAGCTGCCGGAACTTTACACCGTGACGGGCGCGGAGTACGAGGCGATACACGGCTGCTGGTGCAAGGCAATCAAGGTGCTGCCGGACTACTCCGTCGTCCACAAACAGGACTGGTTCATCAAGGAACGCTACAAGCCGGAACTTCAGAAGGACGACATGAGTTTCCTCTCACGCAGCTTCGAGCGACACTTCAACGAGCGTCCGTACCTGAAACACACCTGCTATCTCTACCTGACCAAGACGACAAAGGAGCGTAACCGGATGCAGAGCAACTTCAGCACGCTGTGCCGGGGACATATCATCCCGAAGGAGCTGGACAAGGAAACCACGACCAAGTTCTTGGAAGCCTGCGAACAGTTCGAGCGCATCATGAACGACAGCGGGCTTGTCAGGCTGCGCCGCCTATCCACCGATGAGATTGTGGGTACTGAGGGAAAAACGGGATTGATTGAACGCTACTTCTCGCTCATGCCGGAGGGGAATACCACCTTACAAGATATTGAGCTTTCGGCAAGGGAGATGCGCATCGGCGACAACCGACTGTGCCTGCACACCCTCTCCGACGCGGAAGACCTGCCGGGCAAGGTGGCAACCGACACCCGTTACGAGAAGCTCTCCACCGACCGGAGCGACTGCCGCCTCTCCTTCGCCTCCCCCGTGGGGTTGCTGCTCTCCTGCAACCATATCTACAACCAGTATGTGCTGATAGACAACAGCGAGGAAGCCTTGCAGAAGTTCGAGAAATCCGCCCGCAATATGCAGTCGCTCTCACGGTATAGCCGGAGCAACAGTATCAACCGCGAGTGGATAGACCAATACCTGAACGAAGCCCATTCCTACGGGCTGACCTCGGTACGGGCGCATTTCAACGTCATGGTGTGGAGCGACGACGCGGAGGAGCTGAAGCATATAAGGAACGATGTGGGCAGCCAGCTGGCAAGCATGGAGTGCGTGCCGCGCCACAACACCATCGACTGCCCGACGCTCTACTGGGCGGCGATACCCGGCAACGCGGCGGACTTTCCGGCGGAAGAGAGTTTCCATACCTTCATCGAGCAGGCGGTGTGCCTGTTCACGGAGGAAACCAATTACCGCTCTTCGCTCTCGCCCTTCGGCATCAAGATGGTGGACAGGCTCACGGGAAAACCGCTGCACCTCGACATCAGCGACCTGCCCATGAAGCGGGGCATCACCACGAACCGCAACAAGTTCGTGCTGGGTCCTTCGGGCAGCGGCAAGTCGTTCTTCATGAACCACCTCGTGAGGCAATACTACGAACAAGGTACGCACGTCGTGCTGGTGGACACGGGAAACTCTTATCAGGGCTTGTGCGGCATGATCCGGCGCAAGACAGGCGGAGCGGACGGCGTGTACTTCACCTACACGGAGGAAAAGCCATATCGTTCAACCCGTTCTACACCGATGATTATGTCTTCGACGTGGAGAAGAAGGACAGCATCAAGACCCTGCTGCTGACGCTCTGGAAGTCGGAGGACGACAAGGTGACGAAGACGGAGAGCGGCGAACTGGGCAGTGCCGTGAGTGCCTACATCGAGCGCATCAAGGCAGACCGGAGCATCGTGCCGTCTTTCAACACCTTCTACGAGTATATGCGCGACGACTACCGCAAGGAGCTGGCTGAACGTGACATCAAGGTGGAGAAGTCCGACTTCAACATCGACAACATGCTCACCACCATGCGGCAGTATTACCGGGGCGGGCGTTACGACTTCCTGCTCAACTCCACGGAGAACATCGACCTGCTCAACAAGCGGTTCATTGTCTTCGAAATTGACAGCATAAAGGAAAACCGCGAGCTTTTTCCGGTCGTGACGATCATCATCATGGAAGCCTTCATCAACAAGATGCGACGGCTGAAAGGGGTGCGGAAACAGCTTATCGTGGAAGAGGCTTGGAAGGCTCTTTCTTCGGCGAACATGGCTGAATACCTGCGCTATATGTACAAGACGGTCAGAAAATATTACGGCGAGGCAATC
Organism: Prevotella disiens JCM 6334 = ATCC 29426; assembly: GCF_000613345.1. GTDB lineage: Bacteria > Bacteroidota > Bacteroidia > Bacteroidales > Bacteroidaceae > Prevotella > Prevotella disiens. Next base: position 40,385 of record NZ_BAIS01000004.1, read on the forward strand.
GTGGTAACGCAGGAGGTGGACGACATCATTTCCTCTCCCGTGGTCAAGGAGAGCATCATCAACAACTCCGACTGCAAGATACTTCTCGACCAGCGCAAGTATATGAACAAGTTTGACCAGATACAGGCGTTGCTCGGACTGACGGAAAAGGAGAAGGGGCAGATACTCTCCATCAACATGGCGAACAACCCTTCACGGCTCTACAAGGAGGTGTGGATAGGCTTGGGCGGCACGCAGTCGGCGGTCTATGCTACGGAGGTCAGTGCCGAAGAGTATCTGGCGTACACCACCGAGGAAACGGAGAAAGTGGAGGTTTACCGTCTGGCGGAGAAGCTGGGCGGCGACATCGAAGCCGCCATCCGGCAACTTGCCGAAAAGCGGAGAAACAAGGAAACAACCAACAATTAAAAATGAATTTATCAACGAAAAAAGAAAAATGCGTATGAATTTACCAAAAGTGAAAATGCTGCAAGTCAGCAAGTGCCTGATCGGATTGGCGGTCATGATGCTGCAATCCTGCGACGTGGCCGACAACCGCCGTGACATGCTGTGCGGGAACTGGGAGAGCGTGGAGGGGAAGCCCGACGTGCTTATCTACAAGGAGGGCGAAGCCTACAAGGTGACGGTGTTCCGCCGGAGCGGTCTGCGCCGCAAACTCAAGCCGGAAACCTATCTCTTGCAGGAGGAGAACGGCAACCTGTTCATGAACACCGGCTTCCGCATCGACGTGTCCTACAACGAGGCAACGGACGTGCTGACCTTCTCGCCAAACGGTGACTATGTGCGGGTGAAGCCGCAGCCGGAGAACCAGACAGAAGAATAACAACCGCTAAAATCCAAAGTAAACATGAGAACAAGAATAACAATGATTGTCTGCCTGTGCCTGCTTCTCGCGGGCCGGGCAAGCGCACAGTGGGCGGTGATAGACCCGTCCAACATCGCCCAGAGCATCGTGAACACCTCCAAGAACGTGGTGCATACCTCGACCACCGCCCAGAACATGGTGAAGAATTTTCAGGAAACCGTGAAAATCTACGAGCAGGGAAAGAAGTATTACGACGCGCTGAAATCAGTGAACAACCTTGTCCGGGATGCCCGCAAGGTGCAACAGACCATCCTGATGGTGGGCGACATCACCGACATCTATGTGACCAACTTCCAGCGGATGATGCGTGACGACAACTTCACCGTGGAGGAACTGGGAGCCATCGCCTTCGGCTACACGAAGCTGCTGGAAGAGAGCAATGATGTACTGACCGAACTGAAAAACGTGGTGAACATCACCACGCTCTCCATGACCGACAAGGAGCGCATGGACGTGGTGGAACGCTGCCATTCCAAAATGAAGCGTTACCGCAACCTCGTGAGCTACTACACCAACAAGAACATATCGGTGTCCTATCTCCGCGCTAAAAAGAAGAACGACCTCGACCGCATCATGGGGCTGTACGGGAACATGAACGAAAGATACTGGTAAGACTATGGAGTTCGACAACCTTCACCAGATTCTGCGCTCGCTCTACGAGCAGATGATGCCGCTGTGCGAGGACATGGCGGGCGTGGCGAAAGGCATCGCCGGGCTGGGCGCGCTGTTCTACGTCGCCTACCGGGTATGGCAGTCGCTGGCGAGAGCCGAACCGATAGACGTGTTCCCGATGCTCCGCCCCTTCGCCATCGGTCTTTGCATCATGTTCTTCCCCACGGTTGTGCTGGGTACGATAAACAGCATCCTTTCGCCCGTCGTGCAAGGCACGGCGAAGATGCTGGAGGCGGAAACGCTCGACATGAACACCTACCGCCAGCAGAAGGACAAGTTGGAATACGAGGCGATGATGCGCAACCCCGAAACCGCCTACCTCGTGTCCAACGAGGAGTTTGACAAACAGCTGGAGGAACTCGGCTGGTCGCCCTCCGACATGGTGACGATGGCGGGGATGTATATCGACCGGGGAATGTACAACATGAAAAAGAGCATCCGCGACTTCTTCCGCGAGATACTGGAACTGCTGTTCCAAGCCGCCGCCCTCGTGATAGACACCGTCCGCACCTTCTTCCTCGTGGTGCTGGCGATACTCGGTCCGATAGCCTTCGCCATATCGGTGTGGGACGGTTTCCAAAGCACGCTCACGCAGTGGATATGCCGCTACATACAGGTCTATCTGTGGCTGCCGGTGTCGGACATGTTCAGCACCATACTGGCTAAGATACAGGTGCTGATGCTGCAAAGCGACATCGAGCGGATGCAGGCAGACCCGAACTTCTCGCTGGATTCGAGCGACGGGGTGTACATCGTGTTCCTCTGCATCGGCATCATCGGTTACTTCACCATCCCCACCGTGGCGGGCTGGATCATCCAAGCCGGGGGCATGGGCGGCTACAACCGTAACATGAACCAGATGGCTGGACGTGCCGGAGGCATGGCGGGCGGAGTTGCGGGAGCTACCGCAGGGAACGCCGTCGGACGCATCGGCAAGCTGCTGAAATAATCAATGTGCAATTACTACTGGTGCGATAAAATCGCATAGGTTTTAAATATCATCAAATAACGAGAGTTCTTTGACATTTTGGTTTGAAATGATTGACGAGTCCTGCTTGGTTATCAACGACCGTAGGTCTGTTCTTTCCATTGCAGATATTCTAATCAGGGTAGCCACTTCGGTAATTGAATAGGGACTATTGTAGTCGGCCTTTATTCTTGCCACTGTTAAATACGATATAATGGCAGTCCAAAGATGGACTTTGACAGCATTTTCCGAATACCCCCATAGGGTCTTTACGGAAATGTTCTGTTTAATCCATTTAAAGAACACCTCTATATCCCAACGATGACGGTACAAGTTGGATATTTCCAATGCGCTGACTTCAAAGTTATTGGATATAAAATCCACAATAGTATCATTTTCAGGGTCATAAACACGGACGAATCTCATGTCTTCGGGATATAGCTTACTTGAGTTATATCCTGTTACTCTGATACGGGAGTCTTCCAGTATACCGGAGTTGACGCTGGGAATGGTCATCTGCTCGACAGTATCGAATTTCATGTTTTCTTTGGGGCGTGATACCCAAAATGCCTGAGCCTGATGAAATCTAAAGAGTGCTTTAAAGTCAACATAGGCCTTATCCATCACGTAGAAGGCATAAGGTTCAGGTGTCAGCACATCAAGTTCGTTGCTGTCATGCCATTTGCCATCCGTGATATGGATATTGGCAGGTATGCTACCTCTCAAATCTAACAGTGTATGCATCTTGACAGCTCCTTTGCTGTATTTTCCAAAAGCCCACGTTGCAAGTTTTATACTGGTCGATATGGTTGTGGAATCAAGAGCATATATCACGTTATCAATGGTAACTTGAGTCAATTGGATATTTGAGTACATCGGTCTGACCGTGTCAATCAAATAAAGTCCCAATCCTTCAAAGATGCGATAATCCCTACTTTCGTTTGCACGAGACAAAGAGGTATGGTTCACTGTCTTGCGAAAGCCGAGATGATAAAGTATCCTGTTATGGGCTTCAAGGCATAGACAAATATCCCTCAGAGAATCACATCCCGTCAACTGTCCGAAAACAAGATGGAGGAGGTGATTGTAACTGCTGAGATTTTTGGAATGCCAGTCTCCTTTATATTGCTTGACAAGTTTGTCAAACTGGTAACGCGGTATAAACTCGACTACTTGAGAGAACACAAACTTACCTTGATTCATAATCCTGATATAATGTAACGTCAGGACTAATAAACCATTTTCAAATCAAAAAATCAAAGAACGCTTATATTTGACTAAATATTAATTGTTTAACTATGGTGGCGTGATTTTTATCGCACCACTAATAATGTGCAATTATAAACGGAAAAAGTAAAAATGGAATTCAAGTCACTCAGAAACATCGAATCGTCGTTCAGGCAGATACGCCTGTTCGGTATCGTCTTCCTCTCGCTGTGCGCCGTGGTGACGGTGTGGAGCGTGTGGAACTCCTACCGCTTCGCCGAGAAGCAACGGGAGAAGATCTATGTGCTGGACAACGGCAAGAGCCTGATGCTCGCCTTGTCACAGGACCTGTCGCAGAACCGCCCGGCGGAGGCACGGGAGCATGTGCGCCGCTTCCACGAGCTGTTCTTCACGCTCTCACCTGAAAAAAGCGCGATTGAACACAACGTGAAACGTGCCTTGCTGCTGGCGGACAAGAGCGTGTACCACTATTATTCGGACTTCGCCGAGAAGGGGTACTACAACCGCATCATCGCCGGGAACATCAACCAAGTGCTGAAGGTGGACAGCGTGGTGTGCGACTTCAACGCCTATCCCTACCGCGCCGTGACCTACGCCACGCAGAAAATCATCCGGCAGAGCAACGTCACCGAGCGCAGCCTCGTGACCACCTGCCGCCTGCTGAACGCATCACGGTCGGACGATAACCCAAACGGTTTCACCATCGAGGGTTTCACCATCATCGAGAACAAGGATTTACAGACAATCAAACGGTAACGGATTATGAAACGGAAAGTAAAAAGTATCAGAAAAACAATGTGGGGCGTGTACTGGAAGCTCCACGACAAACGGAAACGGCTGGTGGAAAGGCTCAAAGGGTATCTGGACGGCTTGCCGCCGGAAACATGCCGCCGCATCGTGCTGGGGATGCTCGCCGCCTTCGCGGTGCTTGCCCTATACACCTTCGGCAGAGCCGTCTATGACATCGGCAGGAATGATGGCTCACGCATGGAAACGGGACACGCCGGACGGGTGGAGCTGCCGACCCCGGCGGAAACAGACAATCACTTAACACCTTATTTATATGGAACAGAAGAAGAATGAACCAAAGAATGAACCGACGAAAGAGAACAAAGCCGCTCCCGACACGGGAAAGCCGAAGAAGGAGCGCGAACCGCTGACCGAGGCGCAGCGGCTGAAACGGCAGAAGATGATAGTCCTGCCCGCTATGGTGCTGGTGTTCATAGGGGCGATGTGGCTGATATTCGCCCCGTCCTCCGGCAAGGAGCAACAGCCGGGAACGGACGGCTACAACACCGAGATGCCCGACGCGGACAAGGCGAACCGGCAGATTATCGGCGACAAGCTGAAAGCTACGAGCATGGGGAGATGGAGGAGCGTCAGGAGAGCCGCAACCGTGCCATCGGGCAGTTGGGCGACATGTTCGACCGAGAGATTGTGGGAACGGAGGACGGAACGGCCTTCGACCTCGCCAATCCGGGCGGCAAGGAGGAAAAGGCACAGCCCGCCACGCCGCAGACCATCCAATCCTCCGCTGCCGCCTACCGTGACCTGAACGCTACGCTCGGCAACTTCTACGAACAGCCGAAGAATGACAATGCCGAGATGGAGGAATTGTTGGAGCGCATCGCATCGCTGGAGTCGGAACTGGAAAGCGAGAAGGGCAAGGCTTCCGCCGTGGACGACCAAGTGGCTCTTATGGAGAAATCCTACGAGCTGGCGGCAAAGTACATGGGCGGTCAGAACGGTGGGAAGCCGGAACAGGCGGCAGAGCCTGCCACCGTGCAGAAAGGAAAGAAGAACACGGCGACACCCGTAAGGCAGGTGACCCGCCAAGTTGTTTCCTCGCTTGCACAGCCCATGAGCAACGCGGAGTTTGTCGCCACTTTCTCGCAGGAGCGCAACAGAAGTTTTAATACGGCTGTCGGCACGGCGGAGGTATCGGACAGGAACACCATACCGGCATGTGTGCATGGGGCGCAGAGCGTGACGGACGGGCAGACGGTAAGGCTGCGCCTGCTGGAGCCTATGGCGGTGGCGGGCAGGACAATCCCCCGCAATGCGGTGGTGGTCGGCACGGGCAAGATACAGGGTGAGCGGCTCGACATCGGGATCACCTCGCTGGAATACGACGGCACGATTATCCCCGTGGAACTTGCGGTCTATGACACGGACGGACAGTCCGGCATCTTCATCCCGAACTCGATGGAGATGAACGCCGTCAGGGAGGTCGCCGCCAACATGGGCGGCTCGTTGGGGAGCAGCATCAACATCTCCACCAATGCCGGGGCGCAGCTCGCCTCCGACTTGGGCAAGGGGCTGATACAAGGCACGAGCCAGTACATCGCCAAGAAGATGCGCACCGTCAAGGTGCATCTGAAAGCCGGGTACAGGGTCATGCTTTACCAAGAAAAAGATTGAGAACAATAAAAAAATTACCACTAAAAATCCAAAAGTAATGAGAAAAGTAATCATCATGTTTGCCCTCGCTATGGGCATCGCAACTGCCAACGCGCAGGAGAATGTAACCGTTGAAACGACCAACGGAAGTAATGAACAGCCGACCTTGACAAAGGAGGTCTATCCGCAGAAGGAGGCGGACGGTGACCTGTATCACGGGCTGTCGCGCAAGCTGACCTTCGACCGCATGATACCGCCGCACGGACTGGAAGTGACCTACGACAAGACCGTCCACGTCATCTTTCCGGCGGAGGTGCGCTACGTCGATTTAGGCTCGCCCGACCTGATTGCCGGGAAAGCCGACGGAGCGGAGAACGTCATCCGTGTGAAGGCTACCGTGAGAAATTTTCCCAACGAAACCAACATGTCCGTCATCACGGAGGACGGCAGTTTCTACACCTTCAACGTGAAGTACGCCGCCGAACCGCTGTTGCTCAACGTGGAGATGTGCGACTTCATCCATGACGCAGCACGGTGAACCGCCCGAACAACGCGCAGGAAATCTACTTGAAAGAGCTGGGCAGCGAAAGCCCGATGCTGGTACGCCTTATCATGAAGTCCATCCACAAGCAGAACAAACGGGAGGTGAAGCATATCGGCTGCAAGCGTTTCGGCATCCAATATCTTCTGAAAGGCATCTACACGCATAACGGCTTGCTCTACTTCCACACGGAGATAAAGAACCAGAGCAACGTGCCTTTCGATGTGGACTACATCACTTGGAAAATCGTGGACAAGAAGGTGGCGAAGCGTACCGCCGTGCAGGAGCAGATTATCCTGCCGCTCCGTGCGCAGAACTACGCCACCCTCGTGCCGGGCAAAAGGAGCGAGCGCACGGTCTTCACGATGGCGAAGTTCACCATCCCCGACGACAAGTGCCTCGTGGTGGAACTGAACGAGAAGAACGGCGGCCGTCACCAGTCCTTCGTGATTGAGAACGAGGATTTGGTACGCGCCAGTACCATCAATGAACTTCAAGTGCGCTGACCATGAGAAAGTACATCGCAATAATCATCGCGTCGCTTGCCCTTTTCACGGGGCAGGCGCACGCCCAGCGGTGTCTGCCGAAGATGCAGGGCATCGAGGTGAGGGCGGACATGGCGGACGGCTTCAATCCCGAAGGCAAGGACGGCGGGTACAGCTTCGGGGCGGCACTCTCCACCTACACGAAGAGGGGAAACAAGTGGGTGTTCGGTGGCGAATACCTCCTGAAGAACAACCCCTACAAGGACGCCAAGATACCCGTGGCGCAGTTCACGGCGGAGGGCGGCTATTACTTCAAGATACTGTCGGACGCTCGAAAAATCGTGTTCGTCTATGCCGGGGCTTCGGCTCTCGCCGGATATGAGTCGGTGAACTGGGGGAGGAAGATGCTGCATGACGGCTCCACGCTGCACGACCGGGACGCTTTCATCTACGGCGGTGCGCTGACGCTCGATGTGGAGTGCTACGTGGCAGACTGTATCGCCTTGCTTGCCAATCTGCGTGAGCGTTGCCTGTGGGGTGGCGACACACGGAAGTTTCACACGCAGTTCGGGATCGGCATCAAGTTCATCATCAACTGACACGGGCATGGAACGGGCGGAAATAGAAGCTGTCAGACGGATACCGCTTGCGGATTTTCTCGCACGGTTGGGGCATGAGCCTGTAAGAAGGAGCGGTAACGAGCTGTGGTATATCGCCCCGTACAGAGGCGAGCGCACACCCTCTTTCCGTGTGAACGTGGCGAAACAGCTCTGGTACGACTTCGGTTTGGGCAAAGGCGGCGACATCTTCACGCTTGCCGGGGAGTTTCTGCAAAGCGGTGACTTCATGGCGCAGGCGAAGTTCATAGCGGAAGCCGCCAACATGACGGTGACCGGATGGGAAAAGCCCGTCTATCTCCCGAAACCGACCGAACCCGTCTTTGAGGATGTGGAGGTCGCTCCGCTGCTCCGCTCACCGCTGACGGAGTATCTGTCAGAACGGGGCATTCCTTACGCTATCGCATCCCGCCACTGTTATCGTCTGAACTACGGCGTTCGTGGAAAACGGTATTTTGCCGTCGGTTTCCCGAACATGGCGGGTGGCTATGAAGTCAGAAGCCGCTATTTCAAGGGGTGCATACCGCCCAAAGATGTGTCTTTGGTGAAGGCAACGGACATCCCGGCTGGCGAGTGCCTCGTGTTCGAGGGCTTCATGGACTTCCTTTCTGCGGTGACGCTTGGTGTAACCGGTAATGCTGACTGCCTTGTGTTGAACTCCGTCGCCAACGCAGAGAAGGCGACGGGATTACTGGACGGATACGGGCGCATCGGCTGCTTCCTCGACCGTGACGAAGCCGGACGGCGGACGCTTGCCGCACTTACTAAACGGTATGGGGCGCGTGTCACCGACCGTTCCTCACTCTATGACAGTTGCAAGGACTTGAACGAGTACCTGCAACAGACAACGAAAAAACAGAAAAACAACCATCTAAAAATCGAAGAACAATGAACATACTGAATAACAGAAACAAGAGAACATCCATCTTCAAGGCGGTGGCGTTATGCCTGATAGCCGCTGTGTCATTCACACTCGTGTCGTGCGACGACGACATGGACATTCAACAGTCCTATCCCTTCACGGTGGAGGTCATGCCCGTGCCGAACAAGGTGACAAAGGGGCAGACGGTGGAAATCCGCTGTGAACTGAAAAAGGAGGGCGACTTCGCTAACACGCTTTACACTATCCGCTATTTTCAGTTTGAGGGGGAAGGCACACTGAAAATGGACAACGGCATCACCTTCCTGCCCAACGACCGCTACCTGCTGGAGAACGGGAAGTTCCGCCTGTACTACACGGCGGAGGGTGACGAGGCACATAATTTCATCGTGGTGGTGGAGGACAATTTCAAAAATTCCTACGAATTGGAATTTGACTTCAACAACCGGAACGTGAAAGATGACGCTTTACCGCCATTCCCATCGGAGGTTTCAAACGTGTATGAAGATGATGCGTGTATTCATGGCAATGCTCTGTTCGCTTCTGGCGGTCTGTTCCGTGTCCGCACGGATCAGCCGCCAAGAGGGAACGGACGGGCAGGCGGCAATCTACCGTCTGCCACTTTTCGAGAGGGCGGTGCGCTGCACGAAATATTTTGAAGGCTGGCACTCGGAGAAACACCACCCATACGTGGGTTGGGGGCACAAAATTTTGCCGGGCGAAAGGTATTCGGCACGAACCATGACGAAACGGCAGGCGGATGAACTTTTGAGGAAAGACCTGCGCAAATTTGTCGCCATGTTCCGTAAATTCGGAGTTGATTCGACTTTGCTTGGCACGTTAGCTTACAATGTGGGACCGGCGAAGCTCTTAGGCAGCAAGACAATCCCCAAAAGCACCTTAATCAAGAAGCTGGAAACTGGCGACAGGAACATCTACCGTGAGTATATAGCCTTCTGCAACTACAAAGGGAAACGCCACGCCATGCTGCTCAAACGGAGAAAGGCGGAGTTTGCGCTACTGTATATTCCATAAAAGGACTGACAAAACTGACAAAAGACGTGCCATATTCAACTTGGCACGTCCTTTGCTTATGTTAAGAAAAAACATTTATAACTCAACTTATGTCATATTCAAACGTAACAAAAGATTTTCAAGGCTTCGTTGATTCGATTGATATGAATTATCATGAGATATACGAATTTTACCAAGCATCTGTTGGTAATACAGAATCAAGTTCTTTATTCAGAGTTGAACCAGCAAATGGTAGTGAAGATACCATGATTGTGTATGAACCAACGAATAATGCTTTAAGGCTAACCCCAGATGCGGCAAAATTTTTACCTGAATGGATTGAAAGCAATCTAATGGAAGAAATGGATGCGGAGTCGTTTTATGGAATGAAGTATGCGCAAGAAAGAGATGAAGAACGGGAGGCAAAAGGTTTAGATTAGAGCCTGCCATACATAAACGAAAATCCGATGAAGTTGGGGCTTCATCGGATTTTCTGCTTTTACATTTCATACATTCGGGATTGTTCCCGTGTCTATCACGCCACCGTCCCTGCAATGCTCGATGCTGCCGGACGTAAATCCCATGCTGTTGATTGCGATGTGGCGAATATAGTCCGCATACTCCTTACCTTGAAAATTCTTTCCCGTAAGGTTTCTGAAAATCATCTTTATGCTTATGCCGTCGTTGCCGTGCAAGATGATTTTTCCGTTCTGTCTGATTGTTTCCATGATTAAAACTTGTTTTTTGTGAATGGTATCGCAGATTGGACAAAGGTTTCTTTGCTACTTTCTTTGTCCGCCATCATGCTCACTGAAAGAAAGTAGGGCGCTTTCGCCGCCCCGCCACTCAAAAGCGTGTGTAAAGTCCTGTCACCATCGTGAATATTTCTTCCAGCATATCAAAATAAACTCCCTCGTGTACGGCAATGTCTTTCGTCCTGCACTCGAATGTCTTTTTGCTGAATGTCTTGCGGTAGAAGCGCATATTGTAGAGGTCTGCCCCTGCATCATAGATGATGTCAAGGCGGTTTGCGCTTGTCTTGTTCCTTGCAAGGCTCATCCGTAAGCCGTTGCCCATATCTATGAAGTCACGGCTTCCCGTCATGGCGGTAAAGCGTTTTCCGCCTATCTGCTGTAATATCGTCTTTGCTATCATATCCTTTGTTTTTAGAGTTTTTAAGTGTTGGCGGTGCGGACACCGCCAACTTGTTCAAAATTCTCGCATCTCGGCAATGGGTGTCTGCCGTTGCAGCCACTCTTTCACACATTCCATGTTGTACTCGCTCGTGATAACTGCCGTATGGCTGTCGGTGGCGGTGAAGCGTGTGCTTTCGTAATCATCTATCCACCCTTTGAGGGTGTTCGTTCCCCACGCTCCGGCATCGTCAAAGATGCCGTCCAATGCCGTGATAGATTCGCTGAACTTGACTATCAGCGTCTGATAGGTCGTGTTCATCGGTTGTCCTCCTTTCCCTGCTTTGCGTTCAGCACTTGTTCCTTGCGGTTCGGCACTCGTCCAATGTGGGTTTGACACAAGCGAACAATTCTCCGTCCGTGTGGCGGTAGTCATACTGCACAAGTGTCCGCTTGCGTCTGCCTATACCCGATTGGAAACGCTCGTATTTCTCCGTACCTGCTTCCGTGCAGGTGCTTACTCCGTTGATGGTCATTCGTGTTGCCATAATGTTGCTTTTTAGATGGTTAAAAATGTACTGACAGAACTCTGTTCTTCATCACCATTTCGGGATTGCTCGTGTAGCGTTGATGCAGATAGAAATGGTGTGAGCCGAAGCCGTAAAGGAAGAACTTGTCAAGTTCGTGCTTCTCGGCAAACGCCTTTACGCTCTTTCTCAATTCCCCCTCACTCGTTGTGAGAGTGAGGAGGTTTACAAATTCAAGGAACAATGCAGGGATTTTATCGTCCCACACACAAATCATGCTTTCAATTCTTACTTCCATATCAATGTTGTTTTAGGGTTGATGCTATGCCGCTTTCAGCCGCTCACGGATAAGATTGGCGTTCTTGTTCACAAGGTCTATGATGCGCTCGTGGTATTCTGTGTTCTCGTTGCATAAGCCACGACACTGCACCACCTCAAAGGTTTTCAAGGACACTTCCACCGTTTCTATGCGTCTGCCGTCAATGGTCGCTGAAAGGATAAGGGAATTTTCCCGATTGTGGTAGCCGCCCACGCAATGGTGCATCATCCGTCCTTCCTCTATCATTTCCTCCACGCTCTCTATGACTTTAACGCAGATAAGGCTGTCGGAAAAGACAAGTCCGAAGAATATGCCTTTGGCTTTCAGATATTGTTTCTCGTCCTCAACCGCTTTCTGCCGTTGCCGTTCAGTCCGTTCACGTTCCCTTTGGCGGTTGCGTCTTGCCACCAACCTGTCGTGTTCGGCTTTGAGGTCTTGGGGGCAGACGTACTTCGGGCTGTTCGTATCCTTGCCGAAGTGTCGCAGGAGGTCTATCGTGTCACGCCACACAGAGCCGTCTGTGATGGTGTAGCCGTTGCGGATACATATCTTGATTGACGCCCAATACTCCCCGATATTGAAAGAGTGGTGCAGGTAGTAGCGCAACATCTGATATTGCCCAGCCTTCAACAGCGTTTCCGCACGGCTGTCGGAAAGAATGCCTTTGAAAAGGTCGTAAGGCAGGATATTGTGGTATTCGCCCTTGAAGCCGTTTCGCTTCACTTCGGGTATGAAACGCTGTCGGGGGTAGGTGCATCTCGGAGTGATGTCGTATGCCCGAATTTCTTGGTTCTTGCGTACCTCCATATCGCTGTATTCCGACCACTGGTCATAATATAACATCGACATTCCACGCAGTCGGGCAACGGTCGTTGTCCTGCCGTCGGGGGCAATCCACCTCTGCACTACCTCAAAGATGGAATACTCGGCAGGCTGTCCTGCCTTGTATCGGGAATTGACGGAAAAGAAGCGTATCACTTGGTACTGCTTGCAGGTGGTGACGATGGAGAAATACTCCATATCGCTGAAAACGCTCTTTCGGGTGCGCAACGCTTCCAACTCCATACCGCAACGGGGGCAGGTGCATCCGCAAACGGTGTCGGCAAGGTCGTGGTCGCTTTTCCACGAATGTCCGCACTCGGTGCAGATGTTCGTGCCGTTTGCCCTCTTGACCGCGTAATGCTTGAAGCAATGACGGAAAGCGTATGCCCTTTGTTCTTCGGTCAATATCGGTAGTCGCTTGCTCAAACGTGCGACTTCCTGCTGTATGCGTGTTCTCGGTTTCATAATCAGAAATTGAATAGGTTGGGTTGTTGTACTTCTTGTGCGCTCGCTTTATTGGCGGTTCTCGGCTTGTGGCGGTTCTGCAACTTGCGGAGTTCTTCCTCTTGGTATTTGCGGACAGCGTTCTGACGTGCTTCCGCCTTTTCCTCCGCCGTGAGTTCCACAACGTGGTTCACCACCACTTGGCAGTTCATCGGCTTGCCTACCTCTATCTCGTTCTCGTCATAGTAGTGGACGGCTTGCCCGAATATCTCTCCGTCCGTGAAGCCGTTGCAACCGCTTTTCTTCACGTAGTTCAGAATATAGGTCACGCAATCGTCTATGTTCTTGGCAGGGTTGCGGTAGTTCTTCGCAAAGAGCGCATCCTCTTCCGCCCGCTGTTCCAGATACATCTGTATCGTTCTCTTGAAATGGTCTGTTCCTTTCATATCGCTGTCGTTTTTAGATTGTCTGTTTCAGTATCTCTCTCCAATAGGTCGGCTCTACCTCGCTGAGAAGGAAGTCCATGAAGTCCCTCCGTGCGTCCTTGTTCAGTTCGTGGTAGAGTTCACGGAACACGGATATGTTGCCGTTGATGTACGTTTCCACCATATACACGAAGATGTTGTCCACCTCGTAATATCTGCACTGCTGCGCTGCCGTCTTGCTGTTTCTTTTTGCCATATCGGTAAGGGTTAAAGGGTGAATAACCAAAGAATGAAGCCGAAGAAGGCAATGGTGGAAAGGATAGCCACGATTACACCTATCGCCACTCGAAACACTCCGTTTACAATCTCTCTGATGATGCCCCAAAGGATGCCGAACACCCCGAAGGCGGTGCGCATCATCAAGCCGCATATCGCCAACCCGATGTATTGCGCCACTTGTCTGAAATTTGCCGTTGCTGTCATAGCCGTATTTACTTGTTAAGTTCCACGATGCTGTCAATCCTGCCGTAAAGGAAACTGCGGAGTGCGGTCTTGTCGGTAGCCTTGTATTCCGCCCAATGTCCGTACTGCTTCACGATGTAGGTTCGGAGAATGTCGGAGAAGTCAAACTTCCAACCTTGCAGGGGTACTGCGCTATTGAAATAGGAATTGCTATTCACGTTGCGTGTAAGCCAGTCCTTTTCCTCTCGGCTCAATTTTTCTCCGTTGTTGAGTTTGCTACGAAGTCCGTACACCTTGCAGTCTTGCAGGTTCTCCAAACTTGGTACTTCCCATGCCACGAATTTTGTTGCTATCGCTGTTCTCATATCCGTTGTTTTTTGATTTTTTGTTTTTTTATGCGGATTCAAGAGCTGAGGGAGTTGAGTTTCAAACTATCTTATCTGCCTCTCGTTTATCCGACATTTTTTTTATGCGTCTTTCTGTCGCATCGGTCGTTTTCGTTTCGGGTGCTTGAAAAGGTAGGGATTAGGGAATGCAAGGTTTTTCGGTCAAAATACTACCCGCAGGGCTGGAGATTTTTACCGAAAACAGGAGGCTTGACCTTGCTTTCCCGTCCAATCCCGGAATTACCTTTGCGCCCAGAACGAAAATGACTGACTGATGCGGCTCACTGAAAGGCGCAAAATGGAGGTAAACGAAAACAGAGGCAGATTGGGTAGAAAAAACTTCAGGAGAAAATCCGTAAAAAAGGAATAACCAAAAGGTAAAAGACATCACCGGAGCGTGAAAAGGGCAAACCACAACAAAGGAAGTATGAATGTTTCCGATCCGACAGGACTTGTCCAGCCGGGCGACAACAATCATTCTTCCCGGTTTGCCCGGCTGTGTGTGTCCGTCTGCTTCATTCATGGGGCAGGCTGACACACTCTGCATTCACTTTCCGCTTCCGGCAAAAGGGACAGCGAAAAAAGAAAAATCATTTGAAAACCCGTAAAAGCACCTCTTGGCATAGGCGCAAAAGAAAGGGGCATTGCTTCATCTGTCTAAACATCGTTTAGGCGTGAGGCAATGCCCTTTTCTCCGGCTATGCGGCAGTCTGCACACGTTTGTTCAAAACTCGTTTTGGGCAATGGTGTTCCGACGGATAAAACCGCTTTTACGGAAAATTCTTATGAATGAGGGGATAAAAAAACGGGAGTTTATATCAAAATCTCGAATTAAATAGCTACTTTTGCATACGAAGAGTTCTTTGAAGGTTACGCAACGCGCAGAAGGATAATGCAGTAGATAACTAACTAAATCGTAACCTATTACTATCAAGAGCGATTAACCTACGCTCATTTCCAATAAATTACACTCTTTTCGTAACTTCCTAATGCAAAGATACTAATTTTAAAGCAAATCACAACTAGAACCACTTAAAAGCCACACCAACCCCGATGGTTTTGCTAATGCAAAGATACTAATTTTAAAGCAAATCACAACAGTAGATATACATTGTAGTTATGCGTGTTAGATGGTTTTGCTAATGCAAAGATACTAATTTTAAAGCAAATCACAACACGCGTGTTTTCCATCTCCAAAGTAAAAAAGATGGTTTTGCTAATGCAAAGATACTAATTTTAAAGCAAATCACAACAGAAATACACCGCAGCAAGAGATGCACGTGGATGGTTTTGCTAATGCAAAGATACTAATTTTAAAGCAAATCACAACACCGATTACGATGTTATGTATTATAAAATAGATGGTTTTGCTAATGCAAAGATACTAATTTTAAAGCAAATCACAACTAACGTTGTACATTCATTCCATGAGTTCGGGATGGTTTTGCTAATGCAAAGATACTAATTTTAAAGCAAATCACAACTCACGTGCTTGTAACAAAAACTTTCCTTCTGATGGTTTTGCTAATGCAAAGATACTAATTTTAAAGCAAATCACAACAGCTTGATACCCTTGATATGGACGAGTTCCGATGGTTTTGCTAATGCAAAGATACTAATTTTAAAGCAAATCACAACCATTGGCACTCACCTATACAAGAATTGTTGATGGTTTTGCTAATGCAAAGATACTAATTTTAAAGCAAATCACAACGGACTGTCAAAACTGGTAAAACGAGGACTGATGGTTTTGCTAATGCAAAGATACTAATTTTAAAGCAAATCACAACCTGCTAAATGAAAGTATAGATTTACTATCCGATGGTTTTGCTAATGCAAAGATACTAATTTTAAAGCAAATCACAACTTTGCAAAGTCTGATGATCTACATATATAGGCTGGTTTTGCTAATGCAAAGATGCTATGTGATAGTATTTCTTACAAAATAAATGCTTTTGATTCTTGGATTTATAAAAATATGTGTATCTTTGTAAGTGGGATAACCCAAATATTATAAATAAATGAGGTAAGAATTATGAATATAGGAGACAAGATACCAGAACTTTTGGGAATTGACCAAGATGGGAATGAAATAAAATTGAGTGATTATAAAGGTAAGAAAATTGTGCTTTATTTTTATCCAAAGGACTCTACTCCTGGTTGCACATCAGAGGCTTGCAGTTTTAGAGATAACTATGAACTCATGCAAAAGCGTGGTTATGCTGTAATTGGCGTTAGCGTTCAAGATGAAAAATCGCATAAAAAGTTTATAGAGAAGTACGATTTGCCTTTTCCGCTGATTGCTGATGTTGATAAGAAACTCAACGAAACATTTGGTGTTTATGGTGAAAAGAAAATGTGCGGACGTACTTATATGGGTACTTATCGTACAACATTCATTATTGATGAGGAAGGTAAAATCGAAGAAATTTTCACTCCAAAGCAGATAAAGGTAAAGGAACATGCTGAGCAAATTTTAAAATTAGGCGCAAAATAAAAATATAAAAGTGAAGCAAACTATACGAATTACCAAAGCCACGAAGGAGAAACTCGTGGCTTTTTCGTTGCTATACGAGCGAGAAACATTTCTCAATGGCGACCCATCGTGGTTCATGCACCAAGTAGAGGGGAAGGAAAATCAAGAGGTAATGGCATTTATGGCTGCGTGTCTTAGTTATGGGGCGCGCACGCAATTTATGCCCCGCATCACCTATCTATTAGAATCTGCAAAACAAGAGCCTTATTCTTGGGTGAAAAATAAGTGTTTTTTAGACGAAATACCCGATAATTCCGCTTGTTTTTATCGTCTTTATAGTAACCAAATGATGCGCCATTTCTTTTCAGCTTTGTCAGAGATGTTGAGCCAATATGGTAGTATTTCGGGTTATATAAAAGCCTTCGCAAGTAAAGAAAACTCATTGTTAGAAGGAAAAATTAGAGCAATCGTAGCCATTGAAGCCCTCTGTATGTTCTTTTCAGAGCGAAAAATAGAAGGAATTATACCTAAGAATACCAAATCGAGCTGCAAACGTTTATGTATGTTTTTGCGTTGGTTAGTGCGCGAAAACTCACCTGTTGATTTGGGAATTTGGTGCGATTTCATCGATAAAAAGACATTGATAATTCCGTTAGATACACATGTTGTGAAGCAAGCAAACTATTTAAAACTTATTGACACCACATCAGCCACAATGAGCGTGGCACGCCGACTCACTGACGCACTGCTAAAAGTTTTTCCTGATGACCCTTTGAAAGGAGATTTTGCTCTCTTTGGCTATGGAATCAATCACAATACTTTTTAAAAGTGTGGGTATGGTGTTTTGAAATAGGCTTTTTTAAAGTTCAAAACAGTGGGTTTTATTTTTGAAGGATATTGTGTTTTTGTAATATATTGAATACCAATTATGTATAATGAATGTGGATTCGTCGCCATACCCAATTTGTTTTTGTGAAAATTTAGAAGAAATTTTGCTATTACCTATTTATATATAGATTTTTTTGATTTATCTTTTTTTTGCAGTACCTTTGTCGCAAATTTAGAGAAAGATGAGTTTAAAGGCGATAAGCAAAGTGTTTGAGAAAGTAAGTTACCCGATATGGAGCAATTTTACTTTCTTCTTTTTCATGTATCTGCTTGGTATTTTGGTTTCTTACGAGGAACTTCCTGCCAACCGAGATAATGTTGCTGTTTATAGTAATTTATGGTTTGAACTCTTCTTAGATGTGTACTTCGTCTGCTTGTTGCTTACTATTATTCCCAGAAAAGCAAGGCATTGGATAGCGTTTTTTTTTCGCATTTCTGGCGTATGTAGTGAGTCTTGCCGACTTGTTTTGTTGGGTGAAATTTCAATCTACGCTCAATCCTTCGATGTTGCTATTGGCTGCCGAAACCAATAGTCGAGAGGCTGGTGAATTTCTGAGTAATTATTTGAATGCCGATATTCTTACTTCGAGCGTTTGCTTGGTGCTTTTATTAGTGCTTTTTCATGTGTTAGTAGTTGTCTTTCAGCTATATAACAAACGAAATCAGGTAATTAAGGTTTCGAATTTATGGAAGTTTAAAACTATCGGAGTTCCATTGAGCGGTGTTGTTGTGGCGGTATTATTGGTTTGGTCGGCATGTGCGTCTTATCATAACAAGCGTGAAATGTGTCAAATGTTTGGCATGCAGTCTATTGGAGATGTAGAGCATGAACTTACAACTGCCGAATGTGCCGATTTTTACCTGCCTACTTATCGCCTTGCATTTAGTATTTTTGCCAACGAATTGGCAGCCCAACAAGTTGATAGGCTGATTGAGGCAAAAGACCATGCAATGGTGGATAGTTGTTCGTTTGATGCTAAAAATATCGTGTTAATTGTTGGGGAAAGTATGGGACGTCACCATTCGCAGCAGTATGGTTACTTTATGGAGACCACGCCACGACAGGTTGCATTAGAAAAACAAGGGTTGTTGGTGCCATTCTCCGATGTTGTTGCGCCTTGGAACCTAACCAGTTTTGTGTTTAAAAACTTTTTCTCAATGCACGTCGTTGGGCAAAAAGGCGAGTGGTGCGACTATCCGCTCTTCCCACAATTATTCCGCAAAGCTGGCTATCATGTGTCATTCATAACCAATCAATTCTTGTCGAAAGCCAAAGAAGCGGTTTATGATTTTAGCGGAGGTTTTTTCTTGAATCACCCAGAGTTGTCTGAATCAATGTTTGATACCCGTAATACTCGTTTGTTTGCTTATGATGCAGGACTTTTGAATGATTATGACAATCATTTGAAATCTGAAAACAAAGAACATAACTTGATAATTTTTCATCTTATGGGTTCTCATGTTTCCTACAATCGTCGTTATCCTGCCGACAGAAAACATTTCAAGGCAAAAGATTACGCCGAGAAGCGTGCCGATTTATCCAAACAACGCCATTTTATGTTGGCCCATTACGACAATTCTATCTTGTATAACGATTCTATTGTCGACCAAATTGTAAAACGTTTTGCCGATGAAGAGGCTGTCGTAATCTATATGCCCGACCATGGCGAGGAATGTTACGAAGGAAATCGAGGCTTCATTTGTAGAAACCACTCGGCACAAATAGATTACGACTTGGCACACTATGAGTTTGAAGTCCCATTTTGGATATATTGTTCGCCAAAATATATCGCCAAACATCAAGATACTTTTGCACAGATAAAAGCCGTAAAAGATAAGCGGTTTATGACTGATGCGCTGCCACATTTGTTGTTGCATTTGGCTGGAATCAAGGCAAAAGATTATCATGCAGAATACGATATATTGAGTCCGCAGTACAATGAGATGCGCCCACGAATCTTGAAAAATACAACCAACTATGATGATTTGGTTGAGCAACACAAACGAAAAACGGTAAAACGTTACAATAATAGCGAAAATAAAAAGCAAAAATGAAAACAGAAATGCAGCAAACCATATCGGGGAATAAGGTAGATAAAACGCTCAGTAGAACCGAATGTCGCATTTTGCGCGGCTTGGCAATCGCAGGGATTGTGCTCCACAATTACTGTCATTGGCTTCGTCATGTGGTGCAAGAGAATGAATATCAATTCAATCAACACAATGTTGATTGGTTTAATCGTGTGATGGCACATCACTTTGACCATTATACCCTCTTGCATTTGCTTTCTTATTTTGGGCATTACGGGGTTCCTGTATTTCTTTTCTTATCAGCTTACGGTTTAGTTATAAAATATGAAGTGAAGATTCCACAAGAAATGGCTGTCAATCCCAGCTATAAGGAACCATCAATATTTAGCTTTTTTCGCTACCATTTCCTTAAATTGTTTCGCATGATGATTGTGGGCTTTTCTTGTTTTGTGCTTGTTGATGCCATCACACCTGGACCACATCGTTATCAAGTGTTGGATATTATAGGACAAATGGGACTCTTTAACAATCTTTTGCCCAATCCTGACGACATCATTTGGCCTGGACCTTATTGGTTCTTTGGTTTGATGATGCAACTTTATATTGTCTATCGTTTGTTTTTGTACAAGAAAAATTGGACGTGGGTAGTGGCATTTATTGCGATTTGTACCGTTTTCGAGTTATTATGCGACCCAAATGGCGAAACAATTAATCGCTTGCGATATAACTTTGTAGGCGGCATGTTGCCATTCGGGTTAGGTTTGCTTTACGCAAAATATATGCGAAATTTGCATATATCAGCCTTTTATCTTATCTTTGTAATATCGTTCTTTGGAGTTTGGTACGGTGATAATTATTATTTTACATGGCTTTTCGTTCCGATGTTTATCTGCTCTTTGGTCGTAAGCTTTGTGAAAATTATCATGTCATGGAACAGTAAAAACCCAGAATTGAAACTCGGTGTTGCAAATAAATCGGAATGGTTGGGTGGACTTTCAGCAGCAATGTTTATTTCTCACCCAATTACTCGTAAAATCATTATACCAATTTCAAAGTCGGGCGACCTTTATACAGGATTGCTACTCTATGTCATTACGTCAATTTGCGTAGCGTGGCTTTTCAAAGAATTTATGAAACAAGTGCCTTCACCTAAATTAAAATGAAGCTAAAGAATATAGAACTTGAAAATATAAGCCGCTTTCGTGGTGAATTAATGGGATTGGCAATTATTTTTGTCATACTCTTCCATGTGGGCTTATCACGCACCGATACTTTCTTTGGACTACGAAGAATAGGCAATATTGGCGTTGATATCTTCTTTTTTCTTAGTGGAATAGGGCTGTGGTATTCGTGGACAAAGATGCCAAATGCGATGAAATTTTTGAAAAAGCGCATACTTCGCATTTATCCTGCATGGCTTTTTGTAGCAATGTTGTATTATATTCCTGATACCATTTGTCCACAATGGGTAAATCATGGTGGGCATTCTGCAAATTTAATCGATTTAATCGGTGATATAACAATTAATTGGGACTTTTGGTTGAATGGTGAATTAACCTTTTGGTACATACCTGCCACGATGATGCTTTACTTGGTTACACCTGCTTATTTGCGATTAATCATAAAGCACCCTGTGTATCGTTGGTTGCCCGTAATGATGATTTCATGGTGCGTTATGGTGGAATATGTCATTCCTTTTCGCCAATCTTTGTGGCATTTAGAAATCTTTTGGAGCCGTGTTCCTATTTATTTTATAGGATTAAACTTTGGAGTATTGGTGAAAGAAAAGAGAATGATAGATGCAAATTCACTCGGTTTAATCGGCTTTTCATTCGTAGCTTTACTTTCAACATGTGTCTATTTGGAGCAGCAACGACACGGAATGTTTCCACTTTTCTTGGAGCGTATGCTTTACATTCCGCTGACAATAACGAGTATCATACTTATTTGTGTTGCATTAGATAGAATACCTCAAGCTGTGAATAAGGCACTTGTTTTTATTGGTGGCATAAGTTTGGAACTTTATTTACTGCACAATCACTTCGTTTTAATCTATATTGAACGATTGGGTTGGAGCTATTGGGCTAAGTTTTTTGCCACATTCATCATTGTTTTACCCTTTGCTTGGTTGCTGCACAAAGGCACCGATAAGGTAGCAAGCTATCTGGAACATAAAATGAAAGGAGAAGAAAAATGAAAGAACTCATCACTTTGATTCGCCCCTATCAATGGATTAAGAGCTTGGTAGTGCTGTTCCCAATCTTTTTTGGAGGCGCTTTAGGACATTTCGATGCCTTATCCGAAGGTTTTATAACGGTGCTTTCCTTTTCGTTTGCATCATCTTCTATCTATTGTTTGAACGATATTATGGATGTGAATGATGACCGCAGACACCCTAAAAAGTGTAGTCGTCCCTTGGCATCGGGGGCAATTAGTATCAGTCAAGGCTATTTTCTGATAATTGCAATGCTTGCCCTTTCAATTTTATCTTTATCGTTTCTCCCTGAACGCCGTAATGAAACAGGAGCAATCATAGGGTTTTATTGGCTGCTAAATGTGGCTTATTGCCTTGCCTTAAAGCAGCATGCCATTATTGACGTATGTATCGTAGCGTTCGGTTTTGTGCTTAGAATCCTTGCAGGAGGTATGGCTACCGATATAAAATTGAGTAAATGGATTGTATTAATGACGTTTTTGCTCATGCTTTTTCTTTCGTTTGCCAAGCGCAGAGATGATGTTTTGCGCATGAATGAAACGGGAGAAGCGCCTCGAAAGAATACCTATCGTTACAACTTAACATTTATAAATCAAGCGATAACGATTACTGCCAGCGTTACATTGGTTTGTTATATCATGTATACGATGAGTCCTGAAACGATAGCAAACTTTCATACAGAGAATCTTTACCTTACGAGTATTTTTGTTTTATTGGGACTTTTGCGCTATATCCAGTTGGCTGTTGTTGATAAAAAGAGTGGCGACCCGACGAAAGTTCTACTCCATGACCGCTTCATTCAGCTTATTGTATTAGGTTTTGGCTTAACTTTCCTCATCATAATTTATTTCTTGTAACAATGAAAGTATATGCATTTGATTTTGATGGAACGCTGACGAAGAAGGATACTTTCCTCGCTTTTATCGAATATGCGAAAGGGTACGGAAAAACTTTTTGGGGATTTTTCTTGTTTTCGCCTATCCTTATTTTGATGAAATTAAGACTTTTTCCCAATTGGAAAGCAAAGCAAATGGTATTTTCATGGTTCTTTAAGGGCATGAATATTAATGAATTTAATCAAATTTGCCACGAGTTTGCCGATAGAAATCAGTGCATTATACGAACAAGAGGCTGGGACACTATTCGAAAAGCATTGGCTAATGGCGAACAAGTCATTATCATTACTGCGAGTATAGAGAATTGGGTGAAGCCTTTTTTCAAGGAATTTGGTAATCAAATTAAGGTGGAAGGCACTAAAATAGATGTTAGAATAAACCAAATTACGGGGCAGTTCCTAACTCAAAATTGCTATGGTGTTGAAAAAACGAAACGCCTTAAAGAAGTGTTCCCTTATCGTCAAGCCTATGAACTAATTGCTTTTGGTGATAGTAATGGCGATAGATATTTATTAAATGAAGCCGATGAAAGTCATTATAAACCTTTTCGTAATGAAAAGACCGATAAAATCGGAGAAATTATACGATTTGGAATAGTCGGTGTAGCAGCTACAGCTATTCAATATGGGCTTTATTTGTTGCTATTAAAGTGGCTACAGCCACAAATTTCTAACACGATAGGGTATGCCATTAGTTTTGTTTTTAACTACATTGCATCTACAAAATTTACCTTTAAAGTGAAGTCTACGGCAAAGAAGGGAGCGGGCTTTGCCTTCTCGCACCTCATAAATTATGTTTTACAAACGGTTTTTCTTACGCTTTTTTTGTGGTTAGGGTTGCCTAAAAATATCGCATTAATTCCAGTTTTTTGTATTTGCGTACCTATAAACTTTCTATTGGTGCGCTTGTTTCTCAAGAAAAAATAAGAATGAAATAAGAACTTGTGAAGCAAAGAGTTATATTCTTTGTTTGGAAGTTATCTTTTTATTGTGTAACTTTGCAATTCGTTAATCAAAGAAGATAATCTGTGTTTGGTGTATTTGCAATAAAAAAAGAAGAAAGGCTCTTAGCATTTGCAATGCTATTTGTGTTCATAGTTTATAGCGCATTGCTTATAAGTGGTCATTTTGGCGTTTATACGATGGGAGCGAAAGGTGGCTTTTATTCGTTATTCACCAAAAATTTCCGCATGTCGGGCTATGATAATTGGTCTTGGATTACCATTTCTGGTATGCGCGTACACTTCGAAACTATTCGCCACCCTCTTTTTTTAACGCTGCTATATCCTTTCTATTGGCTCAATCATTGGCTCATTGAGGCGGTGGGAGTAAACTTTGCGGTTTTCTTTATGGCATTGATTATTCTATTTTCCGACTTCTATGCCGTTGTTTTTTCTTATCGAATTTTCCGTGAGGTATTAGATATGAAGGTTAAAGATGCTAATCTTTTAACACTCTTATTATTTTCTTTCGGTCATATTTTATTGCCAACTATGGTGCCAGACCACTTTGCAATTTCCCTAATGCTTTTGCTTTTAACGCTTTATTTGGTTGGGAAACGGCAAAAGGAAGGTCGGTTGCTCGCTGTTTGGGAAAACTTTTTACTTGTCTTTTTCACTGCAGGAATGGCAACTTCCAATGTTGTTAAAACTTTCTTAGCAGGACTTTTTACCAATGGGAAACATTTCTTTTCATGGAAAAATCTTATAATTGGTATTGCATTACCCTTGTTATTGCTTTTGGGAATACAACAATTACAGTACCAAGCCATAGAAATTCCGCAAAAAGAAGTTACGAAAAAAATTCTAAAGAATAAGAAAGAGAAAGACCCAAAGAAACTCATTGCACATCAAAAAGCACGCAGTCAGTGGTTACGTTCGCATACAGGAATGGCTGCAAGTAGTGAGGGAATTGGAAAATTAATGGATGTAACAACATCAAGACAAAAAACGTTGGTAGAAAATTTCTTTGGCGAACCCATTCAATTACATCAAGAATATTTATTGAAAGATGTATCTTGGGATCGCCCAATCTTTGTAAATTATAGTTGGATAGCTAATTATGTGATAGAAGGAATAATCGTTCTTTTGTTCCTTGGTGGTATGTTGGTTGGTTGGAGATACAAGTTTATGCGCATGCTTTTCCTTTGGTTTATGTGCGATTTCACTCTCCATGTTATTATGGGATTTGCCATAAACGAGGTTTATATCATGACTGCTGGGTGGGCTTTCATCATTCCTATTTCCATAGCTTATCTGTTACGAGGCTTATCAGAAACTCCTCGTCAATGGTTACGCGTATTTTTAGTAGCCTTAACGGGTTGGCTTTGGATTTATAATGGAGGACAAATCATTTATTATTTGATATGAAATCAGTAGCGAGGTTCTTGGTATTACGCAGAGAAGAGCGTCTTCCTGTTGCTTTTTTTCTACTTTGGCAACTCGTTTTACAAGCCCTTGCCCTTGTAAATTATATCCCATTATTCCTTCAACCTTGTACTTCTTACTATAAACTTTTTGTCAATAACTATCATTTATCGGGCTTTGACCCACTTACTTATTTGGTTATTTCCGATTGGGACTTAGTTTATGATGTTAATAGACACCCGCTATTAGCACTTTTTTATTACCCTTTCGCCTTGCTAAATCAAGGACTGATGAGTGTATCAGGTGTTAATTTTGCCGTATTCATCGTAACTTTCGTGCTGCTTTTCTTTACAGTTTATGGCTTTGTTTTAATGCTTCGTATTCAACGAGACTTACTGAATTTGCCAATTTACGATGCTGTTCTACTCTCCTTTTTACTCTATTCTTTTGCCCATATTCTTATTGCAAGTGTTGCACCAGACCACTTTATTTTGTCACTCTTCATGCTTTTGCTTACCTTATATATCGCTGGGAAGCAGCTAAAAGGAAATAAAAAATTATCGAATAGGCAAACTATTTTATTGTTTATCTTTACTGCTGGCATTTCGTTAAACAATGGTTTGAAGGTCTTGGTAGCTAGTTTGTTTACTCGTGGACGACATTTTTTCAAACCCAAACATCTTTTTCCAATCATCATTTTGCCTGCTTTCTTGATGGTTGGTATAGGTGAGGGACAACATTATCTATTCGTTTCCAAGAAGATAGAAACTGCAAAAATGAAAAAACGTAAGGTGGTCAGAGCCGAACGTGATAGTTTATTTGAAGCTTTTAAGGATACAACAGCGATAAAAGACAGTGCTAAGCAAGTTGCAGCCTTCGGAAAATTGTGGAAAAAACATAGGAAAGAAATTCGTAAAGCTGAGCTTAAACAGCCTGCAAAGGCTCATGCTGGCAAACCAATGAGTAGTAAACGTTTCTTGAATTGGACAGATGTTTCGACCTCTCGCACTAAAACTGTGATAGAAAACCTATTTGGTGAATCTATACAACTTCATCAAAAGCACACGTTGGAAGATGTTATGCGCACTCGCCCTGTGATAGTTTCTTACGATAATATTGTAAATTATGTTGTTGAAGGCATTCTTTTTTTGCTTTTTATAACAGGAATATGGATAGGAAGGCGTAATAAGTTTTTACAAATGGGGCTTGCTTTTGCTGCATTAGATATGCTTTTGCACGTTGGGTTGGGCTTTGGTATCAATGAAGTCTATATCATGACAGCTCATTGGATATACATCATTCCTTTGTCAATGGCAGTTTTACTTTGTCGCAGTGTAGGAAAAACACGGAAAATTCTCCGCCTGTCCTATTTCATTCTCACTATTTTCCTTATCGTTTATAATACTTCGCTTTTCGTTAAGTATTTGGATTTATAAATAAAGCAATTATGGCAGCAAAGGTTTCCATCGTTTTGTGTACTTACAATGGTGCAAAATATATCAAGGAACAATTGGATAGTATTCTCAGTCAAACTTATCCTTTGTACGAGATTATTGTTCAAGACGATGATTCAATCGATGAAACCGTTGAAATCCTTAATGAATATGCTACTAAAAATCCTTTGATTAAGGTTTATAAGAATGAATCTGGACATGGTGTAAATGGTAATTTCCTCTCAGCAATGCAACGTGCCACAGGTGATTTTGTTGCTATTTCAGACCAAGATGATATATGGGAACCCACCAAAATTGAGCAACAAGTACATGCCATTGGCAATAAAATGCTTTGTAGTGGTTTTTCTCGCCCTTTTTCCGATGACGGTTCGTTTGCTTATTTCGACAAAAGGCACCGCAACACCCATCTTCTTCGCATGCTGTTTCTTTGCTTGCCAGGACACACGCTGCTGTTTCGCCGTGAGTTAATAGACATGTTGCCTCCCTTGCAGCACCCAATTTTCACACATTCCATGTACGATGCAGCCTTATGTATTATTGCTTCTGCCCAGGAAAGTATTGTTTTTATTGATGAAATTCTTGTGAATTTTCGTCGCCATGCCGATGCTACCACTTATTCAGACTATCATAAAAGTTTGCCTTCTTGGCATAATGCAATCAACAATCTTTGGTGGGGTGCCACCCATTTTGGGGCAACTCGCAAGAAAGCACGCCTCCTTTTCAACTCAAAATTAGAACTTTTGCGTTATATAAAGGTAGCAAGCAAAGTTGCAAAGACGGCAGAGCGTGTCATGGAATTGGAACTAAAAAAAGGAGTTTTGCCCTTCCTTGAATTGCAATATCTATTCGCAAAGAATTACAAACATTTATTTCATACCGAAGGCAGTGGAGTTTTGCGCTTGATAAGAGCTTTGCTTTATCCTATTATGCAACTGCACATGTATGCCGATTAGAGTCTTTTGACCTTTATTTTCGCCTCTTTTTGAGCAAAAAACTTACGCATTCATCGAGCATTTTCGATTTTAGTAGCTTCATAACAATGAAGTAGAGTAGTGCAGCCAATAGAATGCGAACCACCAAGAGTAAATACAGGTTTGTAATGGTCATGGTGGCATAGTAAATGGCAGTCATTACGATTAAAGAAACCGCTATGTAAGGCACAATATCAAGTAGCACACTCCACAAACGGATACCGATTTCACGATTTGCAAAGTATTGCCACACGAAGAGCCAAAGTACAGTTGCCATAGTGTAAGCACTTACCATGAAAATCATTCCTTTGCTGTGGCATAATAAAACCAAAAGAAGTTGTACGCCAATGAGCGTTGTTGTACACCAAAGATATATGTTTGATTTTCCCCGACTTATCATTAAGTTTTGGTACATCGTGTAAAAAGGCAAGAAAGCCCCGCTAATACAAAGTATGCGAAGCAATGGAATGCTATTTGCCCATTTATCAGAAATCAACACGATGATAAATTCATGTGCCACCATACCCAATCCAAACATCGCAGGGAACGCTAAAAAGGCGGTGAAACGGAGCATTTTCCGAAATACTTGAACCTGTCTATCACGTTCTGAATTGACCTCTACTAAAATAGGTTGAGCCACTTGCGAGATTGTTCCCGACACCATTGTGCTTGCCATGGTATCCCATTTGAATGCTTGCGAGAAGTTTCCCACAGCATTAGCCGAATAAAGGCGGCCAAAAATGAAGGTTAAAAGGTTTTGACTTACTGTATTTATAACGGAAGTAATGAGGATTTTGTTGCTGAACGAAAACATTTTGCGCACTGGGGCAAAGTCTATTTTTAACGAAGGACGCCATGGGATAAGGAAAAAGCGACCTAAACTTGTCAATGTAATGTAAATCATCTGTTGCCAAGCCAAGCTCCAATAGGCGTAATCATTGAGTGCTAAAAGAATTCCCACAATACCTGAGATGATTAAAGACGATATTCTGAGTATTGTTGTTGCCTTTACCAACATATTTTTAAATAGGTAAGCCGTTGGTGCAGTGCCAATTGCGGAGAATAAAAGCGAAGCAAATAAAAATCGTGATAGATTGATTAATTCTTCATGATGAAAGAAGTTTGCAATGAATGGGGCTGCAAAAAATAATACAATGTAGGAACACCAGCTCACAATGGTGCTGAACCAAAACACAGAATTGTAGTCGTTGTCAGTAGGTTTTTCAAGGTTTGCCAATGCAGAAGTGAATCCACTTTCTTGCAAAGCTGCTGCAATAGCAGTAAAAACTGCCAACATTCCGACCAATCCATAGTCTGCTGTGGATAAGATTCGAGCCAAGAAAATTCCGATGAGAACGTTTAAAAGTTGCATTGTACCATTGTTCAATGCACCCCAAAACAATCCTTTTGCTGTTTTTTCTTTTAGCGTTTGCTCTGCCATATTTTGTTTTTTTGATGTTACAAAAATACGTTTTTATTTTTCAATAATTTATTTTTGGTGTAGAATAGTTAGCTCTTTATAGTATTTTACCACATCTTCCTTGATGCAATCGGGTACTAATCTTTCAATCGTTTTGTCTTTTTCAACTCTTTGTCTTACTTCTGTGCTACTAATATTGATAAGTGGAACATTGAGGAAAGAAACATTTTTAGGAGGATTAGTAGTGCTATTTTTCTCGATTTCATCGTTATTTCTTGGATAAATAACAATCTGATAGCTTGCTAAAATGTCCTCAGCATGATACCATCTGTTGAAGGATTTCCAGTTGTCGCCCCCTATTAACAAGGTGAAATCATGGGAAGAGAAATCTTTAGATAGGTTTTTTAGCGTGTTCCAAGTATAGGAAGGTTTGGGCAAATGAAACTCATAGTCGCACGCAACCATTTGTTTTTTATTTTCTAAAGCTTTTGCAACCAATTCTAAACGCAGGTTGTCGTCTAATAGTTTGTCGTTGATTTTGAATGGATTTTGCGGTGAAACCATGAACCAAACCTCATCTAAACGAGCTTGCCGAAGAAACTCTTCGGCAAGTCTTATGTGTCCATTGTGAATAGGGTTGAACGAACCACCATAAATTCCAATCTTCATTTTGTATCAAGATTCTATAAACTGTTTGACGATTTCGTAGGTATCTTCCTGTGCCTTTCGTAAATCGTCGTTCACAATAATATGGTCGAACTTATCGGCAAATGTAAGTTCATATTCAGCCTTTGCTATTCTGTTTTCAATTGCTTCCGCAGAATCGGTTTGGCGACCTACTAATCGTCTTTTTAATTCTTCGATTGATGGTGGCTGAATAAAGAAACTCAATGCTTTTTCACCATAAAATTTCTTGATATTGCAACCTCCTTTTACATCAACATCGAAGATAACATTTTGTCCTTTAGCTGCTTGGGTCTCCACTTGCGCCTTCAATGTGCCATAAAAGCGGTCGGTATAAACCTCTTCATATTCGAGAAAATCATTATTGTTGATTTTCTTTTTAAATTCGTCGGGTGATAAAAAGATGTATTCAACGCCATCTTTTTCGGTTCCGCGTGGCGCTCTTGTGGTACAGCTAATGGAGAAAGCCAAGTTTAATTCAGGGTGTTCTTTCATCAACCATTGCACAATTGTGCTTTTGCCTGCTCCCGAAGGTGCTGAAAAGATGATAAGTTTTCCTTGCATTGATTTTATTTTAGAGTGCGTTTAGCACCTGTTCTTTAATTTGTTCCAACTCGTCTTTCATCATGACTACGATGTTTTGCATCTCGGCTTGATTACTTTTCGACCCTGTTGTGTTGATTTCGCGCCCCATTTCTTGTGCAATGAATCCCAATTTCTTTCCTACGCCGTGTCCTTCCTCCTTCATTGTTTCACGGAAGTAGTTCAAGTGATTGGTCAAACGTTGGCGTTCCTCACTTATATCAAGTTTCTCAATGTAGTAAATGAGTTCTTGTTCCAATCTATTTTTGTCGTAATCGACTTTTGCAATTTGTTCTAATCCCTCAATAATTCTTTCCTTTATCTTTGGCACACGGCTTTCTTCAAATGGCTCAATGCTTTTAAGTAGTTGCTCAATGTTATCAATCTTTTCGTTAAACTTACGTTCCAATGCTGCTCCTTCTTGCTTTCTGAATTGGAAATGATGTTCAATGGCTTCTTCAATCGCCTTTTTTGCAGCTTCCCATTCTTCATCGTCCAACACTTCAACTTCCGTTTTTGTTGTTACGTCAGGTAAGCGTAAGAGCGTGGTATACCAATCCATAGGTTCTGGAATACCCGTTTGGGCTGAAATTTGCTTGATTTGATTGTAATAATTTTCTACGAGTTCTGCGTTGATAGGTGTAGCGTCTAATGCTGCATCTTTCTCTACCCATAGTGAAAAATCAACTTTTCCACGCTCCAAAGTCTTTGAAATGGTTTGTCTTATTTCCATTTCTTTTTCACGATAGAGTGGGGCAATGCGTGTAGAAAGGTCAAGGTTTTTGCTGTTGAGCGACTTTATCTCAACATTTATCTTTTTTTCTTTGTAGGTTACTACCGCTTTGCCGTAACCAGTCATTGATAGTATCATGTTCAATACGTTTAATTTATGCAAAAGTACAAAAAAGAGATGAAAGCACCAAAAAACGACTTTAAAAACGTTTTTTTGCTGCTTTTGAATCGTAAGAAACAGTGAAAATTGTTCTAAAATCCTGTATCTTTTAACTTATTGAATATCAAGCTGATATATGGAGTGTATTCTTTTGCGTGAAAAAAGAGCCTATTTTGAGCTTCAAAACCTATTGTTTTGCACTTCGAAATAGTAGGTTTTAAATGATGAATTAGCCGTATTGGTCAATTTTTCCTTATTCCATTTTCTTCTCACTACTGCCGTTTATGGCATTTAAATCGTAATGGTTTAAAGTTATTTGTATATAATAAGGAATAGAAATTAAAAATTTAGTGTTATCTTTGCAACTTATTAAAGATTAAAACGAATAACGAAGGTAAGAATATGTCGTGTATATTAAATATAGAAACGAGTACCAATGTTTGCTCAGTAGCTTTGAGCGAAGATGGTGCTTGTATATTTTCGCAGGAAGACCATAGCGGTCCTAACCATGGAGAGCGTCTTGGTACGTTTGTCGATGAAGCCCTATCGTTTGCCGATAGTCATGCCATTCCTGTCGATGCAGTAGCCGTTAGCAGCGGTCCTGGTTCTTATACAGGTTTGCGCATTGGTACTTCTATGGCGAAAGGTATTTGCTATGGTACAGATATAAAACTCATTGCTGTGCCAACCCTTGAATTGCTTTGTGTTCCCGTGTTGCTTCATCATGAAGAAATAGAGGAAAACGCATTGTTAGTACCTATGCTTGATGCACGCAGAATGGAAGTTTATGCACAAGTTTTCGACCGTGCTTTACACGAAATTCGCCCTATTCAAGCCGATATAGTAGACGAAAATACATATAAAAAATACTTAGATGAACGTCCTGTTTACTTCTTTGGCAATGGTGCAGAGAAGTGTATGGAAATTATTAATCACCCTAATGCGCATTTAATCAAGGGTATAGAACCTTTGGCAAAGAATATGTTGCCGTTGGCAGAGAAGCGTATGGCAATGGAAAAGTATGAAGATGTAGCTTATTTTGTACCCATGTATTTAAAAGACTTTGTAGCAAAAGCAGCTAAACCATTGCTGTAAATAGGGCGAAGAAACGAAAAGAAACAATAGAAAATATAAAATAGAAAATAAATAGCCGAATGAATATAGACGGACTGGATTACAATACACAACGCGAAAAACTATTATTGCCAGAATATGGTCGTGAAATTCAAGATATGGTAAACCATTGTAAGGCTCTCACCGATAAGGACGAGCGCCAGCAATGTGCCGAAACCATAGTTTCTATTATGGATAGAATGAATCCACAGAATAGAGAAACACCCGACCATGCGCAGAAGTTATGGGACCATTTGGCGATTATGGCGAATTTTGAGTTGGATATAGACTATCCATACGATGTGTCGCAGGCATTGAGAATAGCAGCAAAACCAGAGCCTATGACCTATCCCATGTCAAAAAACCCTGTGCGCCATTATGGAAAAATGATGTTCGACCTCTTCGAACAGCTCAAGACTATGGAAGAAGGCAAGGAGAAAGACGCATTGATAGGCGTAGTTGCCAATCAGATGAAGCGTTGTTTGATGCAATTTGGGCATGGTTCTTCCGACGATGAGAAGGTGGCTTCCGACTTGGCACGCTATACTGACGGAGCAGTACAGTTGGATTTGGATACGTTCAAGTTTGATAAAATTTCTGCAAAAGATTTGCAACCTGTACGCAATAACAAAAAGAAACGATAAAAGATATGGAGTGTTTTGTCATTGAAGGCGGACACCGTCTGTCAGGAACCATTACACCGCAAGGCGCAAAAAACGAGGCTTTGCAGGTCATTAGTGCAACATTGCTGACCACAGAAAAGGTCGTAATTGATAATATTCCAAATATCCTTGATGTAAATAATCTTATAAAATTACTCAAGGATATAGGGGTGAAGGTTGAAAAACTAAGCGATAATAAATATTCTTTCCATGCCAATGAAGTCAATTTAGACTATTTGGAAAGCACTCAGTTTGTAGAAAAATGTTCTTCTTTGCGAGGCAGTGTCTTACTTTATGGTCCTTTGTTGGGCAGATTTGGTAAGACAACAATTGCCAAACCTGGTGGCGATAAGATAGGTCGCCGCCGATTAGATACCCATTTCCTTGGTTTCAAAAACCTTGGTGCGCGTTTCATGCACAATGAGGAACGTAATGTTTACGAATTGAAAGCCGATAAACTCGTTGGAACCTATATGCTTTTAGACGAAGCATCGGTAACGGGTACTGCCAATATCGTTATGGCAGCCGTATTGGCAGAAGGAATCACTACGATTTACAATGCCGCTTGCGAACCTTACATACAGCAACTTTGCTCTATGCTTAACCTCATGGGAGCTAAAATTAGTGGTATTGGAAGTAATTTGCTTACCATAGAAGGAGTGAAAAAACTCAATGGAGCCAACCACCGCATTCTTCCAGATATGATTGAGGTGGGTTCGTTTATTGGAATGGCAGCTATGATAGGCGATGGCATCAGAATTAAAGATGTGTCGGTGAAAAATATCGGTATCATTCCTGATACTTTCCGCCGCCTCGGTGTGCAAATCGTGGAAGAAGGCGACGACCTTTTTATTCCACGACAAGAACATTATGTCATTGATTCCTTTATTGATGGAACGATAATGACCATTGCTGATGCACCATGGCCAGGTGTTACACCCGACCTTATCTCCGTTCTTCTTGTTGTAGCCACACAGGCTCAAGGTAGCGTTTTGTTCCATCAAAAGATGTTTGAAAGCCGTTTGTTCTTCGTAGATAAACTCATTGATATGGGAGCGCAAATCATTTTGTGCGACCCACACCGCGCTGTGGTTGTTGGACACGACCACAATCTCACATTAAGAGCAGGCAGAATGTCGAGTCCAGATATTCGTGCTGGTATCGCTTTGCTTATTGCTGCAATGACAGCAAGGGGAACAAGTCGCATCGATAATATCTCTCAAATCGACCGTGGTTACGAAAATATCGAGGCAAGACTTAATGCACTTGGTGCAAATATTAAGCGTGTAGATGTTTGTTAAGGAGAAATAATGATACGACAAGAGGACGTTTATAAAATAGGAGTATTGGGAAAACCACACGGAGTAAAGGGAGAAATTCAATTTCGCTTTACCGATGATGTGTTCGATCAATGCGATTCCGATTATTTAATACTCGATATGGAGGGCATTCTTGTGCCTTTCTTCATGGAAGAATATCGCTTTCGTTCTGACGAGGTGGCATTGATGAAGTTCTGTGATATAGATTCTGAACAACGTGCAAGGGAGTTTACAGGCATAGAGGTCTATTTCCCACGTGCCATTGCAGAAGAAAATAAGGAAGATTTGTCATGGGCTCAAATCATAGGCTTTACGCTATTGGATAGTAAAACACAAAAGGTTGTGGGTGAAATTATGTCAGTTGATGAAACAACAATCAATCTTTTATTTGATGTTAAAACCCAAAATGGCGAAGAAATTCTTATCCCTGCCAATGAAGAATTGATTACAAACGTTGATGCAGAGCAACGAAACATTGAAGTAGATATACCCAACGGCCTCTTAGAACTATAATTGATAAAAATGAAACAACAAATATGTATTCTTGGTTCAACAGGAAGCATCGGCACACAAGCACTCGATGTTGTTGAGCAACATGCTGATTTGTATGAGGTTTATGCCCTTACAGCCAATAATCGTTGGCAAGAATTGGCAGCACAAGCACGCAAATTCCAACCTGCGGCGGTGGTAATCGCCAATGAAAGCCATTATAAGGAACTGACAGAGGCTCTTTCCGACCAACCCAATATAAAGATTTATGCAGGCAAAGAGGCTTTAAACCAAATCGTTGAGGCTGAACCTATCAACATGGTCTTAACGGCTATGGTGGGTTTTTCAGGACTTGAACCTACGATTCACGCCATTCAAGCACGCAAAAAAATATGTTTGGCAAACAAGGAAACTCTTGTTGTGGCTGGCGAATTGATTTGCAAGTTGGCAGCAGAGTATCATACGCCGATTTTACCTGTGGATAGCGAGCATAGTGCTATATTCCAAAGTTTAGTAGGAGAGGATTATGACAAGATAGAAAAAATACTTTTGACGTGTTCGGGAGGTCCATTCCGCTTGTTCGATGCAGATAGATTAAAGTCGGTAACGGCAGCCGATGCACTCAAACACCCTACTTGGGACATGGGCGCAAAGATTACTATCGACTCTGCTTCCTTAATGAACAAAGGTTTTGAGGTAATAGAAGCAAAGTGGTTGTTTGGTGTTCCAGCCGAAAAAATACAAGTTTTGGTTCACCCACAATCTATCATTCATAGTGCCGTACAGTTTGTGGACGGTGGCGTAAAGGCACAATTGGGCGTTCCCGATATGCGTTTGCCTATTCAATATGCTTTCTCTTACCCTGATAGACTTACATTGAGTGGCGACCGCTTAGACTTGTTCAAGCAACCATTAGAGTTTTTTGAACCTGATATGGAGAAATTTCGCTGCTTAAAAATGGCTTATCAAGCCATAGAAAAAGGTGGTAATGTGCCTTGTATTCTCAATGCTGCCAACGAAATTGTGAACGAAGGATTCCGCAAAGGTGAATGTTCGTTCCTTCGAATGGGCGAAATTATTGAAGAAACGATGCAGAAAGTGAGCTTTGATGCTACTGCTTCGCTCGATGTTTATTTGCAAACCGATGCTGAGGCACGCAAGATTGCGAGTGAATTGATGAGGGTTAGACGTTAGAAATTGAGAGATTAGACGTTAGAATTTAGTTCTTAGACGTTAGAAAATTAGAAAATAGAAAATTAAAATAACGATTATAAAATAATTAATGGAAACAGTTCTTATACGATTGCTTCAATTTATCATGGCAATCTCGCTGCTTGTCCTTCTTCATGAGGGAGGACACATGTTCTTCGCAAAGCTATTTGGTGTTCGTGTGGAGAAGTTTTTTGTATTCTTCGACGTAGCCATTGGCAAATGGAATGGTATGCTTTTCAAATGGAAGCCTAAGAATGACGATACAACATACGGAATAGGGTGGTTGCCACTCGGTGGTTATTGTAAAATCTCGGGCATGATTGACGAGAGTTTCGACACTGCACAAATGGCAAAAGACCCTGAACCATGGGAATTTAGAGTGAAACCAGCTTGGCAACGCTTGCTCATCATGATTGGTGGTGTGCTGGTTAATTTTGTTTTGGCACTCTTTATTTATTCCATGATAATGTTTACATGGGGTGAAACCTACTTTAAAGTGTCAGACATGAGCATGGGTATGCAGTTTAACGAGCAAGCAAAAGCCCTCGGCTTCAAGGATAAAGATGTAATGTTAGGCACAAATGAAGGCGCATTCCGTGAATATGCCAACGTGAATGGTGATTTCTTCCGCCAAATAGCCCAATCAAAGTACGTTGAAGTGTTGCGTGATGGAAAGAAAACACGCATTGAAATGCCTGGCGATATTGATATGCTTTCAATGATAAAAGACCGCCCACTCTTTGCAGAACCTTATATTCCAGCTCGCATCGATAGTATTTTGGGCGATTCTCCAGCTAAGAAAGTGGGTTTAAAAGCAGGCGATTTGCTGAAATCTATCAATGGTAAGCCTGTTGAAACATGGGCAGATATGAATTATCAGATGGCAGTTTTAAGCGATGTGGCTGCTGTCAAGACCACCCATAAAGACTCAATGAAACTCCGCAACGTAATACTTACCGTGCAACGTAGTGGTACAAACAAGTTGGATACTATCAAAATGCAACTCAATCCTGAACTTAAAATGGGCGTAGCACAGAGTACTTTGCTTTCTTACTATAAGCCAACGAAAGAAAGTTACTCGTTCTTTGAAAGTTTCCCAGCAGGTATTAAGTATGGAGTAAACATTCTTCGTGGTTATGTTGGCAACTTTAAGTATCTTGCTTCAGCCGATGGCGCAAAGAGTTTAGGCGGATTTGGTTCTATTGGTAAGATGTTCCCACCTTATTGGGAT
Organism: Prevotella disiens JCM 6334 = ATCC 29426; assembly: GCF_000613345.1. Classification (GTDB taxonomy): domain Bacteria; phylum Bacteroidota; class Bacteroidia; order Bacteroidales; family Bacteroidaceae; genus Prevotella; species Prevotella disiens. Next base: position 77,471 of record NZ_BAIS01000004.1, read on the forward strand.
TGGTACATGTTCTGGAATATGACCGCTTTCTTGAGCATTATCCTTGCTTTCATGAATATTCTTCCTATCCCTGCACTCGATGGTGGACACGTTATGTTCTTACTTTACGAGATGATAACACGTCGCAAACCATCTGAAAAATTCATGATTCGTGCCGAATATGTGGGCATAACCATATTGATTTTGCTCATGATAGTCGCCAATTTGAATGACGTTTTGCGTTGGATTGGTATAATATAATAAGGTAATGCAAAAGCAATTTAACACAGGCGAAACGCAAGAAACGCTCCGTCAGGAATACAATCCTGACGGTTCTGTGCTTCGTCGTGCCCAACTGCGCATGTTGGATATGGCTATTTATCTGCAAGAAACAGCTAAGAAAATTGGCGTTTCTTGTAGACTTGATGGCGGAAATGTGTTAGGAGCAATGCGCCATGGAGGCTTTATTCCTTGGGACGATGACATAGATATGGTTGTCAGTCAAAAAGAATTTAAAACTTTTTGCGATTATCTTAAAGCCCACCCACACCCCGATTATATCTTGCAAGACAATTCCACCGATGCTGGTTTCTATAAAGAATGGGCTTGTTTGCGAGATTTACGAACAGAAAATAGAAGCCATGACGATGCCGATAGTGAAGATAGACGAATGCACGAGGCACAAAAGTATCGTGGTTTGCATATAGACATCTTTCCATACGAAGGAAATATGATTCCTTGGTTGCAGCATTTGGCAGCAAAACTTTCGGTGAATTTGAATCTAAAATGTGCTGGAAAATATCCTTTCATAGCACAATTGGGATATGATATTTTGCATTATGCTGTTTTTCCTACCTTTAGAATCATTGGTAAACTTTTTGGAAATCCTAATTTGTATATGCATTCTTACGGCGCATGGTTCTATGAACAGAATCCCAAAAGTATCATGATACCCCATAAAGATATTGTTTTTGAGGGCTATACCTTTGAAGGTCCTGCCGATGCAGAAGAACTTTGTCGCATAGCTTATGGTGATTTTATGAAACTTCCTCCTCGTGATAAACGTGATAGGCACAAAATAGATGTGAAGTTCTTTGATTAGATAGTCTTTTTACATAATTACGAATAAATTTTAAAGTGTTCAAAATATGAATGTAGTTGTAATCTTTGCTGGTGGTTCAGGGCTTCGTATGCATACCAAGTCCAGACCGAAACAATTTCTCGATTTAAACGGGAAACCAATTATTATCTATACGCTTGAACTCTTTGACAATCACCCCATGATTGATGCCATTGTCGTTTCATGCATTGAAGATTGGATACCTTTCTTAGAGAAAATGTTGCGTAAATTCGAAATCAATAAGGTGGTAAAGATAGTTCCTGGTGGAAAAACAGGACAAGATTCTATCTATAATGGGCTTTGTGCCGCCGAAAATTATGCGAAAGGCGAGAATGCCGTTGTGCTTATTCATGATGGTGTTCGTCCATTGATAACAGAAGACACGATAACCGATAATATAAATAAGGTGAAAGAATGCTCTAATTGTATTACTTGTGTCCCTGCTACCGAAACGTTTATTGTCAAACAAAAAGATGATAGCCTTGAAATACCTTCTCGGGAAAATTCGTTGATAGCACGTGCGCCACAAAGTTTTTATCTTTCCGATATTCTTTCGGCTCATCGCAAGGCTATCAAAGAGAACCGCCATGATTTTATAGACTCGTGTACCATGATGAGTTATTATGGTTACAAGTTAGGCACCATTATCGGACCTATGGAAAATATAAAGATAACCACTCCCGCAGACTTCTTTGTTCTCCGTGCAATGGTAAAAGTGCATGAAGACCAACAAATATTTGGATTATAGAGAAATGAATCATATTCTCGAAGAAGATATTACCCAATTTGCCAATGATTTTCAGTGGCATAACGAACTATCGGGAAAAGTAATAGCAGTTACAGGAGCTACGGGATTGCTTGGCTCGTGTATGGTGCGCTGTCTTTTGGCTTTGAATCGTAAGTATAACACCAAGATATATGTTTTGGCTGTTGTCAGAAATGTGCAAAAGGCGATGGAAATGTTTGGAGAAGCAAATCCACAGTTAGGTTTCTATGCTTACGATTTTTCCTCAAACAAGCTATTCTCGCCAGAGAAAAAGCCTGATTTTATCATTCATTTAGCCAGTCCAACAGCATCTAAATTTTTCGTTGAAAATCCTGTTGAAACGATGAATATCGTATATGAAGGTACGAAAACGTTACTCGAATATGCGAAAAAGAATAAAGTAGAATCATTGCTATTGGCTTCTTCTTTAGAAGTTTATGGAGTCGTTACCGATGATAGTGCACCGCTTACAGAAGAAACTTTTGGTGAACTTGACCCAATGGATTCACGAAGTAGCTATCCAATGGCAAAGCGAGCAGCAGAAGCACTCTGCCATAATTATGCCATACAATATGGTGTCCCTGCAAAGGTGGCTCGTTTAGCACAAACATTTGGTGCAGGAGTTGCCAAAGACGACAAACGTGTGTTTGCACAATTTGCTCGTAATATTCTGAATAACGAGGATATTGTGATGTTTACAACAGGAGAATTAAGTCGAAGTTATTGTTATACGATGGACGCTCTTACGGCAATGTTCTGTATTCTTTTGCGTGGCAAAGACGGCGAGGCATATAATGTAGCTAACGAAACCACTTATATGTCTATCAAAAATATGGCAAAATTCCTTGTTCGTGAATTTAATTTTGCCGTGAAAGTCGTTGTTCAATTAAAAGAAAATATGGGCTATTCTCCAGTTACTCGTTTGAGATTGTCTACGCAAAAGATAACACAATTGGGCTGGAAACCAAAGTATGGACTTTCTGAAATGTTTCATCGTCTTATCGAATCAATGAAAGAAGAATGATGAAGCTTAAAATATTACAGCGAATTAGTCAGTCTATCTTTCATGTCTATAATCGAAAAGACTTGACTTCGTGGGACATTGCACCGCAACAACATCTTCCTATTTATGGTGTTTACCATATTATGTTAGATGAAGGGTGGGAAACTTTGGCGCAAGACCAACTCAAAAGTTTAAAAGAAAGTGGATTATTGGAAGCAACTACCAAGCTATTCGTAAGTTGTATTACTCCGAATAAGGCAATGGTAGAAAAGCTTAAACAAGTCTTGAATAGCGAAAAAGTAGAGATAATTGCAAGCTCAGTCAATCCTAAAAAATATGAATATCCAGCCTTGCAATACATCAAAGAATTGAGTTTACGCGAAGATAGTCTTATCTATTATTTTCATTCTAAAGGCATTTCCTATCAGTCTTTAGAAACCCACGACCGTCTTTTCCTATCTTTTCAACGAAAAATAGAAGCATGGCGCAAGATGTTAGAATACTTTGTGTTCCATAAATGGAAAGTTGCCGTCAATGTTTTGTCTAACGGCTATGATACTTATAGCTGCTATCGATGGCCGCCTCAAAACTATACAATGTATTCTGGGAGTTTTTGGTGGGCTACGGCTGCACATATTCGCCGTTTGCCCGATTTTAATTCGGAAATTATTTCGGCTAATCGCTTTTATTCAGAGATATGGTTGTTTGAAGAAGAACACCAACAATTCTCAGCTTTTGATACAATAGCCGACTTATATTTTGTGCGCATTCCAAATTCTATTTATATGGACGGCGTTCCTCGTTTGTTTGATAAGTTGCAATTCTCTATCGTCTATAATTTGCGAAAAATCGAGAAACATATTTTTCATTATAATTATAAGAAAGTTTGCCAACAACGTTTCCAAAAATTGAAAGCAAAGATATAAAAATCGCAGTTTTATGTTAGCTGTTTGTTAATAATTTGTAAATAATTCCCTTTGGCGGCTGCATCGCAACTCTACCTAATAAAAAATGAGTAATTTTGCAGACCGATTATTTCGAGGGTGAACTTAGAACCCTCAGCTCGTTGTGTGTTAATAGTGTAACTTTTGGCCGAGTCGCATGGTTAGTGAATCCAATGAGCAAGAATTAAAAACGTTTTTTAGTAGTAAAATTTAAAATTTAAAATGAACACTTTAAGTTACAAGACTATTTCCTTGAACAAGGAAACAGCCAAGAAAGAGTGGGTTGTAGTTGATGCTACCGACCAAATTGTAGGTCGTCTCTGCTCTAAAGTTGCTAAGATGCTTCGTGGCAAGTATAAGCCAACCTTTACTCCACACGTTGATTGTGGGGACAATGTAATCATTATCAACGCTGATAAGGTTAAGTTTACAGGCAAGAAAGAAACTGACAAAGTTTACACTCGCTATACTGGTTATCCAGGTGGTCAACGCTTCAATACTCCAGCAGAACTTCGTACAAAGAAGAATGGTGTAGAAAAAATGTTGCGTCATGCCGTTAAAGGTATGTTACCAAAGGGAATCCTCGGTCGTCATTTGCTCGATAACCTTTATGTAATTGAAGGAACAGAGTTAAACGGACTCGAGCACAAAAGCCAAAGTCAATTGATATTAACCAGTATAAATAATAGGAAACATGGAAGTAATAAATACAATTGGACGCCGTAAGAGCGCCGTTGCTCGTATCTATCTTTCAGAAGGTACCGGTAAGATTACAATCAACAAAAAAGATATAACTGAATTTTTCCCATCTGCTATTTTGCAATACGTTGTAAAACAACCATTGCAGTTGTTAGGTGTTGAAGGTCAGTACGATATTAAGGTAAATCTCTATGGTGGTGGTTTCACAGGTCAGAGCCAAGCACTCCGTCTTGCTATTGCTCGCGCACTCGTTGAGATTAATCCTGAAGACAAAAAGAACTTGAAAGACCACGGATTCTTGACACGCGATAGCCGTGCCGTAGAACGTAAGAAGCCAGGTCAGCCAAAGGCACGTGCTCACTTCCAGTTCAGCAAGCGTTAATTTTTTATACATTGCGCTTGAGTTTAGTATCTAAATCGGTGAGATTCCAAATCGGGGACTACCCACTGGTTGATTCTAACGAGCCAGACGGAGCTTATTCGTCAAGAAAGAATTAAAAAGAAAGTAAACAAACAAAAAACAAAAGAAAGATGTCAAGAACAAATTTTGACCAATTATTGCAAGCAGGTTGTCATTTCGGACACCTCCATCGTAAGTGGAATCCAGCCATGAAACATATATCTATATGGAACGTAATGGTATCCACATCATCGACCTTCATAAAACTGTAGCAAAAATCGATGAGGCTGCTGAAGTTCTCAAAGGTATCGCTAAGAGCGGAAAGAAGATTTTGTTCGTCGCTACTAAAAAACAATCTAAGGACGTTGTTGCTGAAAAGGCTGCATCGGTTAATATGCCATACGTAAACGAACGTTGGGCTGGTGGTATGCTTACCAACTTCCCTACCATTCGTAAGGCTATTAAGAAAATGACGAACATCGATAGATTGATGAACGATGGTACATTCTCAAATCTTTCTAAGCGCGAAATCCTCCAAATTTCACGCCAACGTGCAAAGCTTGAGAAGAACCTTGGCTCTATTGCTGACCTTACACGTCTTCCTTCTGCACTTTTCGTTATCGACGTAATGAAGGAACACATCGCTGTTAAGGAAGCTAATCGTTTGGGTATCCCTGTATTTGGTATCGTTGATACTAATTCTGACCCTAAAAACATCGATTACGTTATCCCTGCAAACGACGACGCTAAGGATTCTGTTGAGGTTATCCTCGGTGCTTGCTGCACTGCTATTGCTGAAGGTTTGGAAGAACGTAAGGCTGAAAAGGCTGACGAAAAGGCTGCTGCTGAACAAGCTGAAGAAGCTGCTGAAGCTAAACCAAAGCGTGCTGCACGCAAGGCTGAAAAGGCAGAAGAAACTCCTGCTGCTGAATAAAGAATATTAAAAACATTATTATATGGGCATTGGCGAACGCTCGTGAGGCATAATGCGACTCGCTACGTTTACCAACGCCCACATTTTTTAATCATAAATTGAAAGGAAAACAAAATGGCTGTATCAATTGAAGATATTAAGAAACTTCGTGCCATGACTGGTGCTGGTCTTGCTGACGTAAAGAACGCACTCAATGAGGCTGAAGGAGATTTCGATAAAGCAAAAGAATTGCTCCGTGAACGTGGTTTGGCTATCGCTGCTAAGCGTTCTGACCGTGAAACTGCAAACGGTTGTGTACTCGTAAAAGCTGTTGATGGCTACGCTGCCATGGTAGCTGTTAAGTGTGAAACCGACTTCGTTGCTAACGGTAAGGACTTCATCGCAATGGTACAAGAAATTCTTGATGCTACTGTTGCTGCTAAGGCTAAGTCTATTGACGAAGTAAAGGCTTTGAAAATGGCTAACGGAGACGATGCTGCTACTGCTGTTCAACAACGTTCAGGTATCACTGGCGAAAAGATGGAAATCGATGGTTTCAACTTTATCGAAGGCGAAAACCTTTCTGTTTACGACCACATGGGCAAGCACACACTTGCTACTATCGTACAATTGAGCAACAACAACGAAGAAGCTGGACACAAAGTAGCGATGCAAGTTGCTGCTATGAAGCCAGTTGCTTTGAACGAAGCATCTGTTCCACAAGAAGTTAAAGACGAAGAATATAAGGTTGCTATCCAAAAGACTAAGGAAGAGCAAGTTGAAAAGGCTGTTGTAGCTGCAATCAAGAAGGCTGGTATCAATGCAAACCTCGTTGATAGCGAAGAACACATCGAGTCTAACATCAACAAGGGTTGGCTTACACGCGAAGATGCTGACAAGGCACTCGAAATCAAGAAAACTGTTGCTGAAGAAAAGGCTGCAAACTTAAACGAAAACATGATTGAGAACATCGCTAAGGGTCGTCTCAACAAGTTCTTCAAAGATAACTGTCTTGTAGACCAAGAATTCCAATTCGCTGATGGCGACAAAATCAATGTTGCTGATTGGTTGAAATCACAAAACAAAGACCTCGCAGTAGTTGATTACAAGCGTTTCACTCTTTCTGCTGAATAAGCAAACAGAAGAAGAAATTACTTCAAAAACAAATACAAAAGAACCGAAAAGCGCAATCTTTTCGGTTCTTTTTTTTTTGACACTTTGTAAGGGCGTGATTCATCACGTTCCTAACATTCTAAGAATGAGGAAAGTTATAGCTATGAGGAACGTGATAAATCACGCCCCTACAAAGTAGCATTACTTGCAAAAACAACTATCTTGCATTAAAAAAAATAATATTACGTCAAATTAAGGACATTTGCTTCACGATTTTTCAAAACGCAAATTACCATAAGGAACGTAATATTACGGTAAATTAAAGACATTCGCTTCCCGATTTAAATTTGTGTTTCGAATTTATACATTTTGTATGAATTATTGAAAAAGTATATCCAAAACATAAACTCGTGTTAAATCCTTTTTTCTTACCACGAGTTACTACTTCTTTATTACTTTTGCAGCGTGTTTAATAACAATAACTAATTTAAAATGCGTGTGAAAAAGAAAAATTTTACTCAGTTTTGTAGCACTGCTTGCATCTTGACATTTCTTTTTTTCTCGTAACCTTTGGACATAAAAAAAGGAGTACCGCTGTACTCCAACCTTTGTTAACCTTAAATCTAATACTATGAAAAACACAATGCAAAGTTAAAAGATATATCGAAATAATGAAAATAAAAACGCCATAATATTAGAAAATCGTCAGTTTTATTGACCTAAATCAATGAAATTCATGAATAGACGTTGAAAAAAGAAGCTGAATACATCTTGTTTTTTCAATTTTTTCGTTTGCTTTAATGCAAAATTTACTGTATTTTTGCATAAACTTTGACCTAAATTACAATGAAAAGAATATTTTTATCATTCATATTTTTGTCTATTTGCAACATTATATCTGCCCAATTTATACACCCATGGGAGGAGTATTACAACGAATTAACCCAAGCAGAACAAGCGCAAGAAACGCTTAATGAAGACGCTTACGAACTCTTATGCAATTTAGAAGAAGCCCCTCTCAATTTGAATACCGCCACACGCGAAGACTTAGAGCGCATTCCTTTCCTCACCCCCAAGCAGGTTGAGGACATTCAAGCCTACGTTTATCAATATCATGGGCTACGAAGTTTGGGCGAATTGTCCATGATAGAATCGTTAGATATGCCCCGTTGCCAACTGTTAAGGTACTTTGTTTATGTTGAAAACGCAGAGGAAAAAAGCCATTTTCCAACCGCTAAAAATATTTTAAAATATGGAAAACACAACCTCATATTTACAGGACAAATTCCTTTTTACACTCGAAAAGGTGATAGAAATGGTTATTTAGGCTATCAATATGCCCATTCTTTTCGTTATAAATTCCATTATTCCGACTACTTACAAGTAGGATTGGTGGGGGCAAAAGATGCTGGCGAACCTTTCTTTACCAACGGAAATCCAATGGGATACGACCATTATAGCTTCTATATTATGGCAAGAAAAATGGGGCGAATAAAGGCTTTGGCATTGGGAAGATATAAGGTAAAATTAGGACAAGGACTGATTTTAAACACTGATTTTGGGTTTGGAAAGTTGGCAAATGTTGCCAATTTAGAACGCACAACCAATATTATTCGTCCCCATTCATCACGTTCACAAGCCAATTACCTACAAGGAGCAGCTGCAACCGTGGCACTTTCGAAACATATTGACTTCACTTCGTTTCTTTCTTATCGCAAGATTGATGCCACATTGACCAACAATGGAGCCATTCGAACGATACTTAAATCGGGTTATCACCGCACACCGAACGAAATGAACAAGAATAATAATGCAGCAGAAACGATTATCGGAACCAACATTCAAGGTCGTTGGCAAAATTTCAACTTGAGTTTTGCAGGTTTATACACCCATTTTAATCGACCTTTGCAGCCGAATAAAAATGTAAAATATCGTGCCTTTGCGCCTGAAGGTTACAACTTTTGGAACATAAGCATGAGCTATGGTTATGTAAAACCACGTTGGAATATTAGCGGAGAGGTTGCTACAAGTAGCTCAGGAGGTGTGGCTATAATAAACAACTTATCGGTTCGTGCCAATAACTCTTTATCTTTCAATCTTGTACAACGCCATTATGGTTACCAATACAATGCCATTTTTAGTCGAGGATTTAGCGACGGAGGACACATTCAGAACGAAACGGGACTGCTTATTGGGGCAGATTGGCAAGCCAATCGACACCTTTCGCTCATGGCTTACACCGATTTTGCTTATTTTCCGAAACATACTTTTTTTACATCGAAGGCAAGTCATGCGTGGGACAACTGTATTTTAGCATCTTATAAAGTAGGAAAATTAGATTTTTCAGCACGCTACAGACTAAAAATTAGGCAACGCGACAACAAAGAAAAGACCTTCATGGAAACCGAAACCATGCAGCGGGGCAGACTTTCAACCACCTATCACGCAGAAAAATGGTCGGCAAAAACACAAATAGACATAGCTTTAAACAGTTTTCAGCAACAAAGTTTTGGTTATATGGTGAGCGAAAGTGCGATGTGGCAACCCACAAAATGGTTAAAATCTATCCTCAATATGGGCTACTTTCACACCGATGATTACGCTTCACGCCTCTATGTTTACGAACCAAACCTACTCTATTCGTTTACTTTCCCTACCTATGACGGCAAAGGAATGCGTCTTTGCGGAGTTGCACAAGCCAACATCACCGACCAGCTCATCGCTGTGCTGAAAATAGGTAGTACGAAATATTTCGACCGCAAACAAATAGCCTCATCATTACAACAAATCAATAGTTCTATAAAAACTGATTTGGAACTGCAAATACAATGGAAAATTGGGAAATAGGCTCTTTTGAAAACGAAACAAGGCAGCACCCGCATTTTTTTATCGATTTCTCTCAACAACAAATAACAAAAGCTATGAGTTTTTTTATGCAATGAAGCTTTGTTATTTGGGGTCGTGTTTGCGAAACCATGCCATAACGAGCGCAAAAAGAATACTTGCTGGGATTGCTTTCAAAAGTATTTCACCATATAAAATAGGTGCATCTTGTGGCAATTCAAACAAAATTTGAATAAGGCAATAGACAATATAATAGCCAATAGCGTCAAAAATAATACGCTTTTGAGTGGGTTTTAATTTCATCATAAGAACGATTTATTCTGATTTTGTAAGCGGAAAGTTGATTAACGCTTTATGTCCAATTGAATTCTATCGTAGTATTGTTCTAAAATATCCAATATATCATCGGGCAAATAACTAAAAGCTTTTTCGCTAATCCAATCAGGAATTTCGTAATAAGCCTCAGCAATTGAACCTGCTATGCACGCTTTTGTGTCGGTATCGCCATCACAAAGTACTGCCAAACGTATGGTTTCTTCAAAATTATTAGCGTCCATAAAGCAGCGCAATGCCATAGGAACTGTTTCTTGACAGGTGGCATCGAAATGACCTTGCGCCCCAATCTTGCGAATATCGCGCATAGATGGCAGCTCGTAACCATAGAATTTTTCAACTTTTTGCTCCACATCGGGCTTCGTAAAACGCATGTTTCGCAACCATGAAATCACTTCTGCCACACATTGCGCCCCCTTAATTCCTTCTTCATGATTATGGCTTACGACTGCCGATGCCTCTGCTTCAGCCACAACTTCTTCCCAATCGGTGAAGAGCCACCCTACCGAACTGACACGCATAGCAGCACCATTGCCATAAGAATTTTTAGGTTCGTGATTTTTATCTAATAACCATTCTACAAACATATTGCCATATCCTCCCATCGGATTAGGGTATCTGCCACACCAATCTAACAGCGAATCTTTGTAAGTACGCCCATTTAGTATGGCATCGGCTATGGCTACTGTGCAAATAGTATCATCGGTGAACGAACATTCATTGGTAAAAAACTCAAAATCACGTTCTGGTGCAGCACCAAACTCAAAGCGTGAACCTACAATATCGCCTATAATTGCTCCCAACATAATGAAAAAAGGTTATTAAATATATGAAATCAAAAGATGATAGTACCCCCGATGAGAATCGAACTCATATTTCAGCTTTAGGAGAGCCGTGTTCTATCCATTGAACTACAAGGGCATAAACGGCAACCGAATGTTGATTGGCATTGCCGCCTGCTACTATTTCTTTTGCAAAGATACCAAAAAAAATACGTTTTAATAGACTTTTGTGTCTTTTTTTACTTCCTCTTTTAAACTTTTATGGCACAAAAAAGTCATAGTTTCAATTATGAAAAGGTTATATCTATTTTTGTTTTTGCTCGTATTCAATGCGGTAATTGCGCTCGCACAGGGTTCTGTTAAAGGTAGAGTGTTAGACAAAAAGTCGAACACTGGGTTGGAATTTATCAATGTTGTCATACGGAAAACGGGCAGCACTAAGATACTTAAAGGGGCAATAACCGACACCGAAGGGCATTTTATCATCACCGATGTGCCTTATGGGAACTACACTTTAACGGCATCGTTTGTAGGTTATAAAGATTTAGTGAAACCTTTTGAAATCAGCAACACCAATACTAACAAAAATTTCATCGCACTTTATTTGTCGGAAGATGCAAAATCATTAGACGAAGTTGTCGTTACAGCGCAACGTTCCGACATGAAATTGGAAGTAGACCGCAAGACTTTCAATGTAGACCAACAGATAGCTAACGCTGGCGGAGTGGCTTCTGACGTGTTAGAGAATATTCCAAGCGTTGAAGTAGATAACGATGGCAATGTTTCTTTGCGTGGAAATTCGAGCGTAGAGATATGGATTAATGGCAAGGCATCAGGTCTTACAAGCGACAATCGTGCCAGTGTTTTGGAACAATTGCCTGCTGAAAGCATTGAGAAAATAGAAGTTATTGACAATCCATCGTCAAAGTTTTCGGCTGAAGGTTCGGCAGGTATCATCAATATTGTGTTGAAAAAAAATCGTAAAGCAGGCTATTATGGTAGCGTACAAGCTGGGGCTGACACCCGAGGAGGGGCAAATACATCGGTCAATATCAATTATAATAGTTCGCTTATCGATGCGTATGCAAGTGTAGGCTACCGCCACAGAAAGCATAAAGGCGGTTCGTGGAGCGAGCAAACTAACCTTAATACCAATACCTATCAACGTTATGCTGCCGAAAACGACCGACAAGGCAACAATCTTTTCACTCGTGCTGGACTCACTTTACACGCTACAAAGAAAGACGACTTCTCGTTAAGTGGTATGTTTATGTTGGGTGGCGGCAGCAGTAGCAACACCACTCCTTACCATTACGGTACAGTTGGTGCGCCATTCGATAGCCGTTTAATGTATCGTACCACCACTGGCGACAACGATATGCGCATGCTGCACGGCGAATTTGGCTATCGACACAATTTCACGGATAAGCATTTCTTAGATTTTACAGTAGGTTATAATAAATGGAAGTCGGACCATGGCAATATTTATCAGGACTCTACCACCTATTTTAACGCCCAAGGCGACGTAGTTCCATCGGAATATAACGGCACATACCAATATCGTCCAATGCACGTTAATAACTCTTCATGGGAAATAAAGTTGGACTATGAGAACCAAATTTCTAAGGCTCTCCGCCTTCAAGCAGGCTATCAAGCCAACCTATCTAAGGAGAATACGCCTCAAGAAAGTTTTATCGACCGCAATAGTTACGAGGGGAACAATCTTCAAGAGGACGAGGCTTATTACAACCGATTTATTTATAAGAACGACGTTCATGCCCTTTACACCACATTAGCTTATAACTTTGGCAAGTTCGGACTTATGGCTGGTTTGCGTGGAGAGTATTGGAAAGTAAATACAGAGAGCTATTCGTGGGCGCAAGAACACGATGCAAGTTTGCGTGGAACACCTTTCAAAAAAGATTATTTCCAGCTCTTCCCAAGTATTTTCATGAGCTATCAACTCACTCAGAACGACCAATTGCAAGTGAATTATACACGCCGTTTGCGCCGACCATGGGGTGGACAACTCAACTCTTTCCGCAATACACGCGATGCAACCATCACTTCTTTTGGTAATCCAGAACTTACACCTGAATACAGCAATTCGTTCTCATTGAATTATCTCCGCACTTGGGCAAAACATTCGCTATTGGTTTCGGCTTATTACCGCCCAACTACTGACGTAATGCAAAGCATAACTTATCGTGGACAGACTGATGGTAAGATGTATCAAACCACTTTCAACGTGGCAAAAAGCACCTCTACGGGTTTGGAATTGACGGCTCGCAACCAACTTTTCCGCATTCTCAATCTTTCAACCACAGCCAATTTCTATTATTACAAGCTCAATGGATTTGATTTCGATATTGAAGGACAAACCATAACGGGCAAAGGCAACAGCAGTTTCACTTGGAATGTGCGCTCGCAAGCCAGTATTATGTTGCCATACGATATGTCTTTGCAAATCACGGGTAATTATAATAGTCGTCAAAGCTTAGCGCAAGGCTACAGAAAGCCAAGCGGAAGTGTGGATTTAGGCTTCCGTAAGAGTTTCTTTAATAAGCAATTGATGTTGTCATTAAACTGTCGCGACCTCTTCAACACACGCAAAAACAAGAGTTACATATCCAACGACTCGTTCACACGCTATCAAGAAAGTTGGCATTCCGCCCGACGTGTTCGTTTAACCCTTACTTGGAACTTTGGAAACACCAAGAAACGTAAGGATAAACAGCGTGATAACGAAATGGACGACGACTTTGGCAACTCTCCATACGATACAGGAATGGGCGAATAAACGTTTATTCTTTCACAGAAAAAGACCAACACTTGTTTTAGTACCCAAGGTTAGAAAATGAAGTATCACGATTTTTCTAACCTTTTTTGTTAGTTTATACGCCCGTATAATCCTCTATATTCGCGCGTTCACAACCTACTTTATGCCAATAAAAAACTCAAAACAAGACAAAACTAATTCTTAAAAAACCCCTTAAAATACAAGAAATTTTGACCAATCTGTATTGTTTTGAAAATCAAGTGTTTATAAAACCATTTTTCAAACTTATTATTTCTCAATTCAAAACAATAGGTTTTGCGGTTCAAAAGAGCCTATTTTGAACCGTAAAACCGCCTATTTCAAAAATTTAGAAAATATGAATTGTTCCATATTCCACAATTCTGCATTAAAATAAGTGGAAGTTTAAAAGTTTATTTCTCTATCTCTTAGCCACCATTCGTTGCTCATATTTTGTGCAATAACAAATTGAAAGTCTTAATTTTACAATGCTCTTATGTTTTTGAATCATAAAAAAGTAGTAACTTTGCACCTTATAATTACTTTTTAAGCAATAAAAAATATGAGACAAAAACATTTTATAGCAGTTGCAATTGCTATGGTTACTATGATTTTAAGTAGTTGTGGCACATCGAAAAATGTAAAGAATCAGCCCGACACAATGCCTGCTCCGTCAGTAGCAGCAGTTACTGCCAACCCTGAAATCGTTAGTATTCCAGAAGTTATCACGATGTTAGACAATCCTACTTCCGTGTCTGAAGTTGCGAAAAAGTATGGCTACAAGCAAGTAAACGGCTACGAAATTTATCATTTCGATAAGTTTTCAAAACTCTTTTACAAGAATTGCCGCCTTGCAAAAGTCATCACAGAAGGTAAATATGAAGACTATCCAAAGCCTTTAAAGAAAGGTATTTCAAGCTATATCGCCTTCAAAGACGATGCCATCATCATAGGTGTGTTCAACAAACCAGCTTATGACAACCTCGTAGCACAGGTAAAAGCAGCTGGGTTTGTCCTCGATATGCCTGGCAATGAGGACGTTTACAAGAAAGGAACCCACACCATTGGGTGTCTTGAGAGTGCAAAAATTATTAGCATACGATAACTATTCAGCCTTCATAGGCTTTAAAATCATTCGCAACAAACAAAGATTAGGTCATTCCACCTATTTAATGTAACTTTGCAAATAGAAAAATAAAAGATTATGACAGATAAGAAATTTAAAAGAACCACCGTAACGGCAGCTTTGCCATACGCCAATGGTGGTGTGCATATAGGACACCTTGCAGGGGTTTACGTTCCTTCTGACA
This sequence comes from Prevotella disiens JCM 6334 = ATCC 29426, assembly GCF_000613345.1. Lineage (GTDB taxonomy): Bacteria > Bacteroidota > Bacteroidia > Bacteroidales > Bacteroidaceae > Prevotella > Prevotella disiens. Next base: position 92,474 of record NZ_BAIS01000004.1, read on the forward strand.
TTTATGTGCGCTACTTGCGTTTGAAGAAACAAGAAGTTTTATTTGTAGGAGGTAGCGATGAACATGGTGTGCCTATCACTTTGCGTGCAAAGAAAGAGGGCATTACGCCACAAGAAGTGTGCGACCGTTACCACAAAATGATTAAAGATTCGTTCGAGGAATTTGGTATTTCGTTCGATGTTTATAGTCGTACCACGAGCGAAACCCACCATAAGTTTGCATCAGACTTCTTCCGTAAACTCTACGATGAAGGCAAACTCATTGAAAAAGAAAGCGAACAGCTTTACGATGAAGAAGCAAAACAATTCTTAGCCGACCGTTATGTAATGGGCGAATGTCCTCATTGCCATAACGAAAACGCATACGGCGACCAATGCGAGAAGTGCGGAAGCGACCTCAGTCCTATGGAACTCATCAATCCACACTCTACCATTTCGGGGTCAAAGCCTGTCGTTAAAACTACAAAGAACTGGTATTTGCCATTGAACGATTATCAAGAATGGTTGAAACAATGGATTTTAAACGACCATAAAGAGTGGCGACCAAACGTTTACGGACAATGTAAGAGTTGGTTGGATATGGATTTGCAACCTCGTGCCATGACTCGCGACCTCAATTGGGGTATCCCTGTGCCTGTGGAAGGTGCAGAAGGAAAAGTACTTTACGTTTGGTTCGATGCGCCAATTGGCTACATCTCAAACACAAAAGAGCTTTGCGACAGCAATCCAGAACGCTTTGGAAAATGGGAAAAGTGGTGGCAAGACGATGAAACACGCTTGGTTCACTTCATTGGAAAAGATAACATCGTGTTCCATTGCATCATCTTCCCAAGCATGTTGAAGGCACATGGCGACTATATTTTGCCTGATAATGTCCCTTCAAATGAGTTCCTCAATCTTGAAAACGACAAGATTTCGACCAGCCGTAACTGGGCAGTTTGGTTGCACGAATACTTAGTTGATTTCCCAAATAAGCAAGATGTACTGCGTTATGTGCTTACTGCCAATGCGCCAGAAACGAAGGACAACAACTTCACATGGAAGGATTTCCAAGAGCGCAACAATAGCGAATTGGTAGCAGTATATGGCAACTTCGTCAATCGTGCTTTGCAATTAACCCAAAAATATTGGGGCGGTATAGTGCCTGCTTGTGGCGAATTGCAAGACGTAGACCGTCAAACAATTCAAGAATTTAAAGACGTTAAGGAAAAAGTTGAAAGCTATCTTGATGTATTTAAGTTCCGTGAAGCACAAAAAGAAGCCATGAATTTGGCACGAATCGGTAACCGTTACATCACAGAATGTGAGCCTTGGAAGGTTTGGAAGACCGACCCAAAACGTGTGGAAACTATATTGAACATTTCGCTCCAATTGGTTGCTAACCTCAGCATTGCTTTTGAGCCATTCCTACCATTCAGTAGCAAGGAACTTAGAAACTTGATAAACCTTGCTGAATACGATTGGACACAACTCGGAAGTACCGATATCCTTGCTGCTGGACACCAGTTGAACGAACCACACTTGTTGTTCGAAAAGATAGAAGACGAAACTATCGATGCCCAACTCCAAAAGCTTGAAGACACAAAGAAGGCAAATGAAGCTGCCAACTACAAGGCTGAGCCAATTAAAAAAGACGTTGCTTTCGAAGATTTCGAAAAGATGGACATTCGTGTGGGACACATTGTTCACTGCGAAAAGGTAAAGAAGAGCAAAAAACTCTTGAAATTCACCATTGACGACGGTACAGGTACAGAGCGCACAATCCTTAGTGGTATTGCTGCTTTCTACGAACCTGAACAACTTATCGGCAAAGACGTCCTCTTCGTTGCCAACTTTGCGCCTCGCAAAATGATGGGTATCGAAAGTCAAGGCATGATACTTTCAGCCGTAAACTTTGATGGTTCACTCAGCGTAACGACAACATTGAGCGAAGTAAAACCAGGCAGTCAAGTAGGTTAATCCTATTCTATACAGCATAAAAAAGATGTATTCCGCAAGAATACATCTTTTTTTTTGTTTTATTCCTACAACTTTCGATGTGAAAGCAATATTGCTTTTTGAATTGCAAAAATACAGCATAAACAAAACAAATATATCATTTCTTCTTGATTTATATCAATAAAATTGCAACAATACAAAGTTTTACACCTTTTTCCTTTGAACTTTGAAAAAACTCCATTACATTTGCAATGTGTTTTTCATAGTATTAGATTTAAGGTTAACAAAGATTGGAGTACAGCGGTACTCCTTTTTTTATACATTGTATCAAAGTATAACTAATTGATAATCAAGTAATTAAGGATAAATAAGAATGATAGAATATAGTCTGGTTTACACTTCGGTTTACACTTTTACCGAGTGATTACCGAAACAGTATAATATAAAGAATAAGATGATGGTAAATAAAGTTTGAAAATTTGTCCTGTGTGTAAAGGAAAGAGGGGTGGGGTTTTGACGGTCCTTCTTCTAAAAAATCGGCCCCCTTCCCCTATATTGTTATTTTTCAATATTGTAAATATATTTTACTTAATTTACACAATAGTTTATATAATACATCATAGAAGTATTATCTATTTTACACTATCATTCATTGATAGTATTATAGTGTAATATAAAATGCTTTTATTTGCGTTTTAAGCCACTATAATATCTTTTATGTATAATAATCTACAAACATACTACATCGTCTTATATCGTCAGGAAATAGGCTTAAAATGAATTTATTGTTTTATTGGTGTGTTGGTTTAGTATTATATAGGGTAGATAATATACAATATGATTTAGTATTATAATTGTTGATAGGATAACCATACAAAAGAAGAAGGGGTAGCCGTTTGAAAGCTACCCCATCATAACATTAAAAATCAAAATTAAAAAAACTAAATTGAAAAAGATAAATTAAAAGATAATTTAATAATAAAATATATTATGCAACTTTGCCCACAACTATTTGGCTAGGATTTTTTAGACATCCGTTCTTGAATGTATTGATACTCAGTTCAATATAACCTTCTGCAATGTGTGTTACTTTGTCTATGACAATATCGGTCATACCCCAATCACCAATCACCAATTTAGATGCATCAATTAAGCACATATAGCCTTCTTGTACATTGTTTGTTTCAATTACCCTAATGCCGTTAATCATACCATTACAGAGTACAGGACAATTACCGTTTGTCATTAGCTTTAATGCTTTTGCAGCTTTCGAACTGCAAAGGTATGTAAGGTTAGCCATATCCTTTGTTGTTGCTTGATACTCCATTTCAACCAAATCTTTGTAACTTGTTACATTTGTGGGGGTTACACCATTAAACAATCCTTTTGGAAGGTCTATTGTTTCTTTTGTATCACTTAATAAAGCCTTTTCAAATGCTTGTTCGATGCTTGAAAGTAAGTCAGTTACAAAAGCGTTTTGCACATCCACATTGGTTGTGTTTACTAGGTCTACAGAATAACTACACAAAGCTACAATTCGTTTTGGCTTTAGCTCAATGTTGCCAAACTTCATTTCTTGAGGGTCGTACCCTACAGCATTAAATTGTACATTATCTTGAGTAATGTATGGGTAGTTGATGTTTGTTACTAAACCTTCAATTTTTGTCGCTCCTAGTCTCTCAAATATGTTATTTGTTGGTTTTACTACTACTTCTTGTACTTTTAGTGCTGCATCAAAAGATGATGCTTTGCCTATGTTAATTGCTCGTAGTTCGTTCGTTGGTATTGTAATGTTACCCTGTCCTCCCAAACGCTTACCTAAGTCATTTATTTGCTCAATATCACTTGTAAAACCTTTGCCGTTGTATGCTTGTTTTATGGCTCTATGTAACAAATTTTCGTTTGTTTGTTCTTGTACTTGTTTGTTCTGTGTTCTTTTTTCCATACTATTTGTATCTTTTATATTATTTAGATTTATATTATTTACTTGTATAGGTTTGTTGTTTGTTCTTATGCTTATTTTTGCATTGCTAAAAGCACATCTTTCAACCCCTCCGTTTTGTGCTATTCTTGCTTTTATTGCTTTTAGCTCTTTATCTTCTATCTTCATTTATTATTTTTCTATATTCAATATTATTTTTATTTGCTATTGTATGATTTATCTTTTCTATATCTTCTTTTATTTTGCTATATAAAACGAATATTTCCAACCATATACCAATAATACAAAATAATGG
>NZ_BAIS01000003.1 GCF_000613345.1 Prevotella disiens JCM 6334 = ATCC 29426
AGAGTTAGATTGTCAGTAAAAACATTTCTTTTAAAAAGATGTTGCTAACGAGTGCAAAGGTAAGGTATTTTCTTTTATAAGCCAAAAGAATATTGAAAAGTATGGAAATTCTCTATGTTTATAAATTCATTTTGTTTCTATCAAGTATTTTTATGGTTTTGCCGTTTACCTCAATAGCCCCATTTTCTGTCAATTCAGACAGGCAGCGGAGCAGTGAAAATTTTTGTATGCCGAATGAATCAGCTATTTCTTGACGCGATTTGTCGAGTTTTACAATGTTCGACCCTTGCTCTTTGGCGGCTGAAAGAATAAAATAAACCACCTTTTCTCTTGCCGTAAGTAGCGATAATATGCGCATTTTTCGTGTCAAAAACACCTGAATGTTCGATAACGTTTGTATGTAGTTGCTACGAATCTGCTCGTTTGTGTCAATCAGTCGTTTTAGTTCCTGCGCACTCATACGGAAAATTGTTGTCGTTTCTTCGGCTTCCACCGTTACAGGGAGTTTGTTCTCTTTTGAAAAAATAAATGCTGGTGCTATCATATTGCCCGAAGTCAAACGACTAACTTCAACTATTTTGCCCGAAAGTCCCATCATTTTTGCCTTAAACTCGCCTTTTACTACGATGTCGGCATATTTTATAGGCATTCCCGTAATGCCGTAAATGTCTTTTTTAGCGTAAGTTACGAGTTCATATTGCACACTATCCAATAGATTTTCTATCTCGTAAAAATCCATTTCTGCAAATAATGGGCATGTAGCCAATGCGTTTATTATATCTTTCTCCATTTATGTTTCCCTCTGTTTTACTTTTGTAGCCTACAAAAATAGGGCTTTCACGCAATGTAACGAATTTATTTAACATCTTTTATGCAGCACAAGTAACATTTGTTACCTTTGGCAGATTTTTGAAAACGTAATTTTGCAACATAATTTTAAAACGAATAAGAAAGAAAAATGGAAAATCAAATGTTCTGTTATCAGTGTCAAGAAACTGCGAAAGGCACTGGCTGTACAATTAAAGGTGTGTGTGGTAAATTGCCTTCAACTTCAAAATATATGGACTTGCTCCTAAGTGTGGTTCGTGGTATAGCAACCATCGAGTATAATTTGCGCCAAAATAATGTTGAAAGTATTGCCGAAGTAGACCATTTTATTATGGACGCTTTGTTCTGTACCATAACCAATGCCAATTTTGACGACCCTTCTATTCTTCGTCGAGTAGATGCAGGCATTGCTTTGAAGAAAAAATTGATACTCATTGCAGAAACAAATAACGTAGTGTTGCCTTCTTATCGTGAAGTAGAGTGGGGTGGCGAAAAAGCCGATTACGACCATGAGGGCGATGCACAAACCATTCTTCGCACCGAAAACGAAGACTTGCGTTCGCTTAAAGAACTTACCATGTTGGGTTTAAAAGGTCTTGCTGCTTATTATGAACATGCCTCACGTTTAGGATTTTACGACAAGAAAATTACCGATTTTGTATGCGAGGCTTTGGCTATTATTACCAATCCCGATGCTGATATGAACACTTTGCTCAATACGGTTCTTGCAACAGGAACAAACGGCGTGAACGTAATGGCATTGTTAGACCAAGCAAACACTACCGCATACGGCAATCCTGAAATTTCAAAAGTTAATATCGGAGTGGGCAAGAATCCTGGTATTTTGATTAGTGGACACGACCTTCACGATATTGAAGACCTTTTAAAGCAAACCGAAGGCACAGGTATTGATGTTTACACACACGGCGAAATGTTGCCAGCTCATTACTATCCAAAGCTCAAGAAATACAAAAATTTAGTGGGTAATTATGGTAACGCATGGTGGCAACAGAAGGAAGAGTTTGCAAGTTTTAATGGTCCTATCGTTTTTACAACCAACTGTATTGTACCACCTTCAAAGAATGCCAACTATAACGACCGTGTATTTACAATGAATGCAACAGGTTTCCCCGGGTGGAAACATATTGAAACCAATACCGAAGGGCATAAAGATTTCTCTGAAGTAATCGAAATAGCTAAGAAGTGTCAAGCTCCAATCCAAATAGAAGAAGGCGAAATCATCGGTGGATTTGCCCATAATCAAGTACTTTCGTTAGCCGACCAAATTGTTGAGGCTGTGAAAAGTGGTGCTATTCGTAAGTTTGTAGTCATGGGTGGTTGCGATGGTCGTTTCAAAGACCGTAACTATTATACCGAATTTGCCCAACAACTACCAAAAGATGTAGTGATTTTAACTTCTGGTTGTGCCAAATACAAGTACAATAAGTTGAATTTAGGCGATATAAATGGCATTCCTCGCGTATTAGATGCAGGTCAATGTAACGACTCTTACACATGGGCGGTAGTAGCTTTGAAGTTAAAAGAAATTTTTGGAGCAAATGATATAAATGACCTTCCAATAGCTTTCAATATTGCATGGTACGAACAAAAAGCAGTTATTGTTTTGCTTGCTCTCCTAAGTTTGGGTATAAAGAATATCCACATTGGACCAACTCTTCCTGCTTTTGTTTCTCCAGCCGTTCTCAAAGTGCTTGTTGAGCAATTTGACTTAGGCGGAATTACAACAGTAGAAGAAGATTTGAAAACTATGATAGGTTAAGTGGATTGTCCCAACTCATTGGTGGAATACAAAATTGTTTTTCTCTTTTATTTAACAAATATATTTTAAAACAATGGGATAGTCTGTCAAGTATGATTTTTTCATAAACTCAACAACTCGTATTGTATTCTTTCACAAGAAATTAAAATTTTGAAAGTTAGAAATACAAGACGAGTAGTTGAGTTTTACAGTAAAATGACACTTTACGAAATAGTCTTCATTCGCTCACGTTTTTTGATGTTTTACCTAAAATAATGGTATGAGAGAAATAGATAAAAAATAAATCCACAATGATAGTCTTAGAAACTACCCATTTACCCATTGTGGATTTATGTTTTATATGAATAATTTTTATTTTACTTTTATGTACGAATGAAATTATTTTATTAGTTTTATATTCCCTTGTTCTGCTTATTTCTCGTTTTTTCTCACATATATATTAATAGCAATTTGTTTTTCAGGGTGTTGCTCTGGATTGTATTGACATATATACACTTCAAAAATATTACCCCAACCTTGGTCTAAAAAGATTGCAAGTTCTTCATTTTCATCGCTTGGAATGTACCCGATTTTACATTCATCGCAATATATCGCAATGGCATTTGGGTCGAATTTGTTATCTTCTTCGCGCACTAATTTAAGTTTCTTGCCATTTTTAAGCTCTTCAACACAGAATATAGCCTCATTATATTGTACTCCTGCAACTCTTGTGTTTATGTAATACTTTCTTTTCATAACTGTAATGTTTTTAAAGATTATGATGCAAAGTTAGGATAACACTGTGCTAAAACTTTTCCTATTGTGCAAAAATATTAATTTATTTGTTGATTTTTGCTATTTCTTCAGCTTTTTCTCGTACAGCTTTACGCAATGAAAGTGGTTCAATAACTTCGCAATGCGCGCCTAATCCCGTAATTGTATCAATTAATTCGTAATTTTCTATTAGATGAAACCGAAAGATGGTATAATCAGTTGTTCTTTCTTCAATTTCTTGTGAGTCGTGAATGGGTAGCGTTTCAATGTAATCTCTAACGTACCCTGTAACTTTTAGGCGTATCAATTCCACAGGACTATCCTCATTAGAATGCATTCCAATACAAGATTTAAATTTTCTTTTTGCCGAAAATGTAGGTGAAATTTCAAATGTTTTGTCAAGTTCTCTTACTTCAATGATGCGATCAAGTCCGTATGTAAATTCTTTATTGTGCTTGTCACTATGGGCTACGAGGTACCAACGTCGTTCATTTAATTTCAATGCGTATGGTTTTGTTTCAAAATCATAATCAGAATTTCCTCCAAAAGGCTTATATTTCATGTAAATTTGGTGATTATGACGCATTGCATTACAGATTATTTCCAATGTTTCGTTGGCTGTTGGAATATCTTCAAGCAGTATTCTTTCATGCAGCAATCTGTTTTCCGACATTATATTTCCAATAGAGTAAGCGTTCATTGTCCATTTTATTAAGTCGTTATGGTTACTCTCATCTTCCATAATATAATATCTGAACGGTGCTTTTCGGGCACATTCAACCCAAATTCCGAGTGCGGTTGGCAGTGCATTGAGCCAATTTCTAAATGTTCTTTTTGATAGTTCTGTGCCATATTCGTTTAAGCAACTCCTTTGCCAAGCATTGTTTATTTCTTCAAAAGTGAGTCCTTTCCCACGTCGTATGGTATCTACCAACCAAATGTATCGTCTAAAAATTTCTTTAGCCATTGTTTTTTATGAATTTAGTCTGTTTCTATTTTGTTTTATTGTTACATGGATTGGGTTTTGGATTACCTCTTATAAGATTTCTTTATTTTACGTTTAACCCCTCGAAAGAACCATTGGATTTTTTCGAGGGGTTAAATATAATGTGTTAATCTATTGTTTCTATTTCTCAAATAGCCTTAATTTTTTATTTGCTTTTGTGCGCCTATATAATATAATAAGGTGTAATTTGGCTTATTTTTTGTTCGCAAAGAATACTCCTACGAGGATTAAAGCACTACCGATAGCTGCTTCGATGGTCATTTGTTCGCCTAAGAAGATTGCACTAATGATGACGGTACAAATTGGACTGAGATAGTTGTAGTTGGCAATTTTCACTGCTCCTACTTTTTCTGTAACGTAACTCCATGCACCAAAACCAAAGAACGATGCCACCAAACCAAGGAAAAGAAGGTTGAAAGTAACAGGTAAGTCGGTCAAGAAATTTTGCAATGGATATTCCCAAGGAGTAATAATGAACAATGGAAGACTTGTCAATGCACCATAGAAGAACATTTTACGGGTGAGGAAAGCGGCGCCATATTTTTTTCCTAATGGTTTTAGCAGCAAGCAGTAAGCACCAAAACAAGCCGTAGAGAGCAATGCTAAAGCGTCGCCCAAGACACGATTGCTTGCTGTTTTGCATTCGCTATTGCCACCAAAGATGATGAACGACACACCGATGAGGCTATGAGTGAACCTATTGCCAACGATTTTGTGAGTTTTTCTTTGCAGAAAAGTATCGCTAAAAACATGGTAAACAAGGGCGAAGTACAAAGGATAAAGCTAATATCATTTACGCTACCTACTTCTACCGCAAAGTTTTCTGGAATAAAATAGAGTGAACCTCCCAATACACCACAAGCTACCATTAGTAATTCGTCTTTGAGATTGGCTGACCATAGCTTCTTGTACGACAGTGTCCACATAGCGAGATAAGCAATGATATAACGTGAAAGAAAAACTTCATCAGGTCGCATGCCACCTTGAATAACAACTTTTGTATTTACCAAAGTTGCTCCCCAAATACTTACAACCAATATTGCGATAAGATGATAGAGTACCACTCTATTCTTACTCTCTTTAACTATGTTAGGCATAAAATTATTCTTGTATGATTTAAAGTAGCGCAAAGTTAGGAAATTTTAGATTAAGAACAAAATATTAACCGACTTAAAATTAGCAAAGATTGAAAATTATACGTTTTTTATGTTGCTTTTAACTATTTGAGGTCTAAAATCGGAAGAAAAGAATAATATATTGTTGTGATTTTACTATTTCTTTTCGTTCGATTTTCTTAATGTATTTTTTGAAATGCACAAATCTTTAATGACTTCACCGCCAATGATTAGTCCTGCCGTAGCGGGTACCCATGCGTTGGAAGCAGGTGTTAATCGTTTTTGGTGGGCTATGGTTTCTTCGTTTTCTTTGTTTGTGTTTGGCTTGTTTTGGCTTACTCTCATGCTTGTGAGCGGTTCTTCGGGGCTATAAACCACCTTTATATCGCGCACATTGGTCTTTCTTAGTTTTTTGCGCAATACCTTTGCTAATGGGTCGTTGATGGTCTTAAATAAATCGGTTACTATAAATTGGGTTGCATCTAATTTGAAAGCTGCTCCCATACTGCTTATCATGGGGACGTGTAAGTTGTGGCAACGGGTTATAATATCGAGTTTTGCTACGACCGTATCAATGCAATCTACCACATAATCGTACTGTGTAAAGTCGAATATATCAGCACTTTCTGGCAAATAAAACGTTTCAAATTTCGTTACCTTGCATGCTGGGTTGATGTCTTTAATGCGGCGTTCTGCTACGTCTACTTTCGCTTCGCCGAGTGTAGAGTGTGTAGCAATGATTTGACGATTGATGTTGGACAGTCCCACATGGTCGTCATCGACAATATCAATGTTGCCCACTCCGCTACGTGCCAATACTTCTACAACATAGCCACCAACTCCACCGACGCCAAAGACCAGCACATGGCTGTTTGTCAATGTTGTCATGGCTTCGCTACCCAATAAAAGTTCTGTTCTTGAAAACTGATTTTCCATAATGTATTTCTGCTTTTCGTGCAAAGTATTGCTGCTAAAATTTGATGCAAAGTTACGATATCATTCCCATAGAATGGCAGTTTTTCTGCTGTTTTTGTTATTTTTCTTGTGCTTTGCAAGCGGTGTGCTTGACGAATATATTATTTTATGGTTCATTGTACAATCGCTTTAAAATTTAAAATAGGCTCTTTTGAACTTCAAAATAGGCGGTTTTGCAGTGCAAAATAGCCTATTTGAGTTTTTGGTATGTTCTCTACTTTTTTATTTTCTTGAAAGTTTCATCAATTATTCTTAGCTTTTATCAACGAGAAATCTTGGTTTATTGTTGAAATGTGTTATCTTTGCAGCCATGAATAGGTATGCAATTGCAATGTTAGCATTTATTTTTTCATGCTTTAGTCAGCAAGTTTTGGCTAAAGTTTGGACAGCTAACGATATTCCTATGGTGCATTTGCAAGATGCACGCCGCTATGTTTGCGACCCTGAAAACATCATGTCGGACGCCTTACGCGATTCTACTGATTTATATTTGAGTAGGTTGGAAAAGGAAAGCGGCATTCAAGCCGTCTTTGTTATCGTGTCTAATGTTGAATCGGGCGATGCTTTTCGTGTGGCGCAAGATATTGGTAACAAACAAGGTGTAGGCGATAAGAAAACCGACAGAGGTCTCGTTGTGGTTGTTGCTGTGGAAGATAGACGCTACTTTATAGCCCCTGGCGACGGTTTGGAGGGCGACTTAACCGATGTGGATTGCGATGATATAGCCCAAGCATGTATCGTAAAAAATATGCGATTGGGTAACATTGATAAGGCAATGCTCAGTACTGCAAAAGCTGTTTATTCAAAGTTTAAAACAGGAAAAACGGGGGTAGAACAAGGCGAAAGCAATGATGCCGCAGACGCCATGAGTGCTATTATCTTGTTGATAGTAATCTTTTGGATTGTTTGGTCGATTAGCAAAGGAGGAAAAGGTGGCAATGGCGGACATGGAAGAGGCAGCCGCAGTTTTGGTCCTTTCTTTTGGGGTAACCCAGGACATATAAATGATGGACACTTTGGTGGAGGTTTTGGTGGCGGAAGTTTCGGCGGTGGCAGCTTCGGTGGCGGCGGTGCTGGCGGCGGTTGGTAAGAAAAACAGAATAACATTATTAACTATAAGGAAATGAAAAATAAAACATTATTAATTGTGATAGCGATTGTGGCTTTGCTCGGTATTTGGGCATTCTCAGGCTACAATGGTATGGTGGATAAACAAGAATTGGCTACTACTGCTTTAAGCAATGTGCAAGCGCAATATCAGCGCAGAACCGACATGATGCCACAGTTGGCAAAGATTGTGAAGGCATACGCAAAACACGAAAAAGAAACATTCGAAGCCGTAACGAAGGCACGCAACGCAGCTACACAAATACATTTGGACGCTGATAACCTCACACCTGAAAAGATGAAAGAGTATGAAATGGCTCAAAACCAAGTGACACAGGCGTTTTCACGCTTAATAGCTGTGGCTGAGGCTTACCCAGAACTCAAGGCAAGCGAGAATTTTAAGGCATTGCAAGTGCAGGAAGAAGGTACAGAAAATCGTATCAATGAGGCGCGAAAGAAGTACAATGAGTCGGTACAAGAATACAATCAAACAGTGCGCCACTTCCCTAATTCAATCTTAGCAGGCATGTTTGGTTTCGACAAAATGACCAAGTTTGAGGCTGCGACAGGTGCCGAAAAAGCACCAGATTTGGATATTTAAGAAAGTTTTTGGAAAGAGGAAGCATCGGATTTGTCTGACTTTGCGCAAATTAATACCCACGTCAGACTCGTCCAGATCGTCCTCTTTTTCTCTTGAGCTTTTTGTATTTTAATGAAAAACTACCATGTTGAACTAATGTAAAATTGGCTATCATTCTAATAAATGGACGTTAAGGTAGCTTTTTTAATTGTTAAATACGAATAAAGAATACTGACAAATTGGCAAGGTTACAAAAAATGGTCTATATTTGCAACACGTTTAAGCAAATAAGACAAATAAATATAAAAGTAACAGATTATGAAAAAAATGGGAAATTTTTTAGTGGGTGCTTCTTGTGTACTTGCACTCACATTTTCTACAACAGCTTTCATCAAAGCATATGGAGCTGAAACAAAAGCTGTAGCACCAGGACAACCTGTCGATTTGACTTATGCTGCCGAAAAAGCATTGCCTGCGGTGGTGCATATTAAGAACGCACAAAACTCGAAAACACAGATGGTGGAAGTGCCTGACGACCCATTTGGAGGATTTTTTGACTTCTTCGGCTTCGGAAACCCTGGCGGTGGTTCACGCCAACAACAAATTCAAACTCCTAAACGCCAACTTACAGGTAGTGGTGTCATCATTTCGGAAGACGGATATATCGTTACCAACAACCATGTGGTAGAAGGTGCTGACGAACTTACTGTAACGCTGAACGATAACCGCGAGTTTTCGGCTCGTGTCGTAGGAACTGACAAAAGTACCGACTTGGCATTGATAAAAGTGAGTGGCAAAAACCTACCAACATTGCCTATTGGTAATTCTGACAATCTAAAAGTGGGCGAATGGGTAATCGCTGTGGGCAACCCATACAATCTTAATAACACTGTAACGGCAGGTATCGTGAGCGCAAAGGCACGCGGATTGGGCGCAACACAAGGTGGTGTTGAAAGCTTTATACAGACCGATGCTGCTATCAATCAAGGCAACTCTGGTGGTGCATTGGTGAACGTTCAAGGAGAATTGGTAGGTATTAATGCCATGCTTTACTCACAGACAGGCTCTTACAGCGGATATGGTTTTGCCATTCCTACTGTGATTATGAATAAAGTTGTTGATGATATTAAGAAGTACGGAAGCGTTCAACGTGTCATTTTAGGCATTCAAGGAGGCGATGTTATCAACTATATCAACGCACAAAAGGAAGAAGGAAAAACAGTAGACCTCGGTACAAACGAAGGTGTGTATGTTGATAAAGTTTCGGAAGAAGGCAACGGCGCAGAAATAGGATTGCATAAAAAAGACGTAATCGTTAAGTTTGACGGAAAGAAAGTTACCAAGATGTCTGAATTGCAACAACTTTTGAATACAAAACGCCCAGGCGATAAGGCTTCAATAACTTTCTTGCGTGATAAGAAAGAAATAACAAAGACCATTACTTTGAAGAATGCTCAAGGTACAACAAAGCCTATCGAACAAGCTGATATAGATGTTCTTGGAGGTCAATTCCGCCCAATTACAGATGCAACAAAGAAACAATTGAACATTAAGTTCGGTTTGGAAGTAATGAAAATCAATAGTGGTGCATTGCGCAATGCAGGCATTAATCGTGGCTTTATTATCCAAAAGGTAAACGATGAAGTCGTAAATTCAATCGAAGGATTACAGAGATTAGTTAAAATAGCATCAACAAGTAAAGACCCAGTACTTTATATTCAAGGTGTTTATCCAACAGGAAAGAAAGCCTACTATGCTGTTCCATTGGTGGATTAAAAGACTTGACGGTACATTATCATTTTAATTAATAAGAAAGCCTTGTTGTTAGCGCAGCGAGGCTTTTTATATTAAAAATAAGACTTTATTTGTTTTTTTTTCGTTTAACTCGCTGATTTTCCGTAATTTTGTGCATCTTAATGTCAATCCGCATACAGATGAGACAATTGAAAATCACCAAATCGATTACAAATCGAGAAAGTACAGCCTTAGAAAAATATCTTCAAGATATAAGTCGTGAAGCTATGGTGGGGTTGGACGAGGAAATAGAACTCGCAAAACGAATAAGAGAAGGCGACGAGAAAGCACTCGAACGACTTACAAAGGCTAACCTTAGATTCGTTGTGTCGGTGGCAAAGCAATACCAAAATCAAGGTTTAGCTCTGCCAGACCTTATTAATGAAGGAAATTTTGGACTGATAAAAGCAGCACAAAAATATGATGAAACAAGAGGATTTAAGTTCATTTCGTATGCAGTTTGGTGGATAAGACAAAGCATTATGCAAGCCATTTCCGAGCAAAGCAGAATGGTGAGAGTGCCTATCAACCAAATGGGGTCGGCAAACAGAATAAGAAAATTTATCAATCAGTTCGAGCAAGAGCATGAACGCTATCCGAGCCTATCGGAATTGACCGAACATATTGATTTGCCAGAAGAAAAAATTGTCGAAGCATTAGCAATGGCTACCACACAAGTGTCAATGGACGCACCTTTTACAAGCAATGAAGAGGGCAGTTTGCTTGATGTCTTGCCTAACAAAAACGCTCCTTCGGCTGACGATTTGTTGGTAGCAGAAAGTTTAAGTACCGAGGTAGCCAATGCTTTAGCATCGCTTTCGGAGCGTGAACAAATCATTATAAAATGCTTTTTTGGTATTAATCAACCCGAAATGTCGCTCGAAGAAATCGGCGAAAGGACAGGTTTGACACGCGAAAGGGTAAGGCAAATAAAAGAAAAAGCCATTATTCGACTACGCAAAAATTCACTGAGTGAACGATTAAAAAGTTTTTTAGGAAAATAAAAGAAAAATGAAATACGGAAAATTATTAATTATTTTGACAATGTTGATGGGAATAACCACAACGATGTCGGCAAAAGATGGATACAAAGCCATGAAAGTTTATATGTTTGGAGTGTCTATTTCGTTCAACGATTCCATTGTAAATTTTACGGATATACAAGCTGTTGATGTGTATATAGCCAATGATAAACCTCATTTCTTACTCAATCGTGAAGATTATTCCTACCAATTGCGTTATTGTATTGAGCGCATACAGGCAAATAATCACCCAACTTGTTTGGTAGTATACGGGAAAACAGAAAAGGAAGCAATGAAAAAGTACCTTAAAATGCAAGCAAGGTATACCAAAAAGGCAAAGAAAACTTATGTGATAAATGCTATTCCATCTACTCAATTTAAATTTCAAACGATGCTACCAGATGATTTGAGAGAAGAAAAGATAAAAAATAGTAACGTAAAACAAGAAGAAAAGAAATAAAAACACAAAAGCATGCAAACCTATAAATTCAGGATAGCCGAACTAAATATTCGCATTGTTATTGCAAACGATGCGTACAATGGAATGAAACTCATGTATTCGATGCAGCCATTCATGGTGGACGAGCATGACGACGAATTGTTTTTTCAACTTATTGTTGATGATAGTTTAGCAAGAGTACCTGAAACGGAATGCAGACGGATAAGAACATTTGATACAGGTAACGGAGATATCATTGTTGATAAACTTGAAAGTGGTGGCTATCAATATATTATAAAGGATATTAGAGGTGAAACATGTTGCTTATTAGTAACAAATAAAGACTTCTCTGATTGTAAATGTGCGCTCAAAGGGGGACATAACATGCGACGTTTTGGACTCAATAATGCACTGATGCTTATCTTCGCATTTGCTGGAGTCCACAAGAATACATTATTGATGCATGCATCTTTGGTGAGAAATAACGGCTATGGCTATGCTTTTATAGCAAAGAGTGGAACTGGAAAATCAACGCAAGTAAGCATGTGGTTGCGCTATATTCCTGGCTCAGACCTTATGAATGACGATAATCCGATTATTCGTTTAATTGATAATGAGTTCTGGATTTTTGGTGGACCATGGAGTGGAAAGACACCATGTTATCGTAATGTTAAAGCAAAATTAGGAGCCATTACGCGTATAGACCGTGCAGAAACGAACTCGATAGAGAAACTTTCACCAATTCAGGCCTTTGCCTCGGTGTTGCCATCATGTTCCAGTATGAAATGGGACAAGGATATTTACAATGCTTTTTGCAACTTAATAAGTAAAATTATAGAGACAACCAGCATTTATACTTTACATTGTTTGCCTAACAAAGAGGCTGCGGAAGTGTGCTACAATACAATAGCAAAGCATAAAGATGCCGAAGATGATAAAAAATAAAACGGAAATTCAATTTGAGAATGCATTAATTCTACCAGAAATAGTGAGTTTGTTGAATGAAGGGCATACTGTAACGTTACAGTTAAAAGGTTTTTCCATGCGACCATTTTTAGAAAATAATAGGGATAAAGCCTTGTTAGTAAAGCCGAAAGAAATCGCTGTTGGCGACCCTGTATTGGCTGAAGTGGAACCTAAAAATTACGTATTGCATCGCATTATAGCGATTGAGGGGGAGGAGGTTACCTTATTGGGCGATGGAAACTTAACGCCTGAACATTGTCAAAGAAAAGATATTGTAGGTGCTGTTATTGGATTTTACAGAAAAGGACGAACAGAAATAGACCGAGTAGATGGTAAAAAATGGAAAATATATAGTCGTGTTTGGACTGCATTGCGCCCCATTCGACGTTATCTTTTAGGTTTTTATCGTCGGTTATGGATACCCATCTTTGGTGTGATTTAAGCAGTACTAAATAAAAAAGAAAACGAATGAAGACAAAATTAGGTTTTAATTTACGCCAAGTTTGTGGCGAAAATATTATTGTTGCTGAGGGTGAAGAGAACATAGACTTTAGCAATATTATTTCAATGAACGAAAGTTCCGCCTTTCTTTGGAAAGAAGCACAACAGTTAGACAATTTCTCTGTCAGCGATTTGGTACGCATTTTAATGAATGAATACGATATTGATGAGGCTATCGCTACGGCTGATGTTACCAATTTATTAGAACAATGGGCGGGAGCAGGCATTATTGAAGGCGATGATATGCCTATTGTTGAAACATCAGAATTAGCAAATCAACCAGCAGAAAATGCTCCAATAGTTGAAAAAGAAGAGCCTAAGCCAGCGAAGAAAGGTTTCTTTAAGCGACTGTTTGATTAGAATGATTTGCCTAAAAAGTAGGGAAAAATTAAGCAACAAGGCAAATATTAGGGTAGGGATATTGCATTTTCAACATTGAAGTGTGATAAATGGAATCTTACCAACCAACTTTTTATAGCTTCAAGAATATTCCTATTTCTCTCAAATAGGTATAAAACAAAAACGAACACCTCTTCTCGAGATGCTCGTTTTTTATTTATTTCACTCTTATTTTACTTTACTTGAACTACAAGATACTTGCTTGTACTCCAGAATGTTTGTGGGTCGCTGATGCGTAGAACATATTGTCCCGATGCGTCCTTAGCGAGTGTGTAGCTATTGCTTGGGTGTGCCGTGAGCAATGTAGCACTCTTGCTGTACAATTTGATTTCCTTTGTTGAACGGATATCAATCTTTGTAAAATAGTTTTTGTTGAAACTACCTTGAAGAACCTTACCGCTTGCAAGAATTTTTTGACCTTTCAATTCACTCTTTGTACCGAAAACATACCAACCAGTGTTCAATTGCATGTCTTGAGTAGAGATAGTTTCGCTCTTTTGCTTAGATTCTGTTTGCAAATTAGCCTTTTCCGTCTCCAAGTTATTCTTTTGTGTTGTAAGATTTTCCTTGTCAGTTTTCAAGTTAGAAACATCGGTATTCAAACCTGAAATCGTTTGGTCGAGTTCCTTAATATGAATATTTTTTGATTCCAATTCAGCACGAAGTTGCTTTAACTCGTTGTCTTTTTGAGCCATTTGGGCAGTCATTTGTCCAAGCGTCTTGCGCATTTCTTCGCCCTTGAATCCAGTTTCTTGCAATTGTTGTTGAAGTTTCTTAATCAATTCTCGGTTCTGTTGCATGCGTTCTGCAATGAACTTGATGTTTTCTCTAATCTGTGTTGCCTTGTCAGAGCTTTCGCCTTCCTTGGCTAAAGTAACACGATTTTCAGCCGCGTTGATTTCTGCGAAGCCCTGTTGTATTTGGTTCAAAGTTGCCATCATGTCGTTTACTTCGTTGTCACGAGCATTGATGATAGCACGCAATGAGTCATTTTGAATATCAGCAGGGTTGATTGTAGGTTTGTTCTGGTTACATGCAGTGAGTGCCATGGCACCACAAGCTGCGTAAATTAATAGTTTTTTCATAATCTATCTATTTTCATTTATAATTCTGAAGAGTATTCTTCATTAAATGTTTTTGTTTAATTTCTTTTTCTCTTTATCTTTGCCTGCGAGTACAATTACAAATTCGCCTCGTGGGGCTGTTTCTTTGAAATGTTGGAGTACTTCCTCCAATGTTCCTCGTACACTTTCTTCGTGTAATTTGGATATTTCTCGGCAGCAACTCACCATTCTATCTGCTCCGAAAGCTTCGATGAACTGTTCCAATGTTTTTATAATTCGGTAAGGCGATTCATAAAAAATCATGGTTCGAGTTTCGTCTTGCAAACTTTCTATGTGGGTTTTACGGCCTTTTTTCTGTGGTAAAAATCCTTCAAAACAGAAGCGGTCGCATGGAAATCCACTTGATACCAAGGCAGGAATCATGGCTGTTGCGCCTGGTAGTGTTTGAACGGTTACTCCAGCAGCTATGGCTTCGCGTGCTAAATAGAAACCAGGGTCGCTTATGCCTGGTGTTCCTGCATCGGAAATCAATGCTATGGTTTCACCAGCTTTTAGTCTGTTTACGATATTTGCTGATGTTCCGTGTTCATTGAACTTATGGTGCGCCATTAAATGGTTCTTAATATCGAAGTGTTTAAGCAGAATTCCCGATGTTCGCGTGTCTTCACACAACACAAGGTCTGCTTCTTTGAGGATTCGGACGGCACGAAATGTCATGTCTTCCATATTTCCTACTGGAGTTGGCACAAGATATAAAATACCCATATATGTTTGCAAATGTAAAGGAAAACTCTTAATGAGCAAAATAAATTAGCATTTTTTACATGTCATTTTATTTCATATTCATTAAAAGTCTGCTTTAATCGAAGTCTATTGTTGCTTTTGTCGGTTTTCACGCTTGGTATTTGAATGACTAAAAGTGCCTATTTTGAAAGTGAAAACAGGCTCTTTTTAGCACCAAAATAGCCTGTTTTGAAATCTGCTGCAATAACCTTTTTTTATAAGTTTGTTATGAACTGACTCTCATTGTGTTGTAAGATTACGATTGCTAGAATAAGCAGAACGCCAATAAACTATTGATTTCTCAATGTTTATTGGCGTTCTTGTTGTCTTATTTTCAAAACTTATGGAGGCTTAGTCCACAAGTTTTGAATGTATTTCTTTTATTTTTTGTAGTTCTCTACACCCTTATCAAGGAAGTCGATATATGCTTTGATGTCTTCTTTGTAAGTAAAGCTACCGCTCAATGGGTTTCCGTGATTGTCTATTGTAACATAGAATGGTTGAGCTAAGTAGCCGAATTTTGACTCTTGGAGATAGCTCCACTTGTCGCCAATGGTGCGTAATGTGCGTGTTGTGCCATCAGGACGTTTCACTTTAACAGGTTGAGCTAATGGTGTTTTATCGTCTACATAGAGTGAAATCAAGATATAATCATTGTTCAACTTGCTTGCTACTGTTGCGTCAGTCCATACTGCACCTTCCATTTTACGGCAGTTTACACAACCAAAGCCTGTGAAGTCGAGCAATACAGGTTTGCCTGCCTTTGCCGCAGCGAGCATTCCTTCTTCGTAATCCTTATATTTTGGTTCTACTTCTTGGTGATGTAGGTTGAAATCCTGAGTGTAAATTGGTGGTGCAAAAGCACTAACTGCTTTCAAAGGTGCACCCCAAAGTCCAGGAATCATGTATACGGTGAATGCTAACGCCATCATACCGAGCATGATTGCAGGTACAGGCATTGCTTTTTGTTCAGGGTCGTCGTGTGGGAACTTCACTTTACCAATGAGATACAAGCCCATTATGCCGAAGATGACAATCCAAATTGCTAAGAAAGTTTCTCTATCGAGTATGCGCCAACTGTATGCTAAGTCGGCAACTGACAAGAATTTGAAGGCAAAAGCCAATTCGATGAAGCCTAATACCACCTTTATCATGTTCATCCATGAGCCTGATTTAGGTGCTTGCTTTAACCATGTTGGGAACAAAGCGAAGAGGGTGAAAGGCAAAGCTAAAGCAAAAGCAAAACCAAACATACCCACGGTTGGTGCTACCCAGTCGCCACTGGTTGCTGCTTGTACGAGAAGCAAACCTACGACAGGTGCTGTACAAGAGAAAGATACCAATGAAAGGGTGAAAGCCATCAAGAAAATAGAGAGCAAACCTGTTGTTGCTGCGGCTTTATTGTCAATAGCATTACCCCATGAAGAAGGCAAGCTAAGCTCGAACCAGCCGAAGAAACTTAATGCAAATACCACCAACATCAAGAAAAAGAATATGTTAAATGGAGCATTGGTTGCCAATTCGTTCAGTTTTTGTGGACCAAACAATGCTGTAATAATCGCTGCTAAGCCCATATAAATCACGATAATTGAAATACCATAGGTGATAGCATCGCGTATTCCCTTCTGTTTGTCGCCCTTTGCACGCTTCAAGAAGAAGCTAACAGTCATCGGAATGATAGGCCAAACGCATGGTGTTAGCAAAGCAACCAAACCACCTACGACACCCATAATAAAGATATACCACAAAGAATGGTTCTCTCCGTCTTGCCCATTGCTAAATGCTTTGAGTTCTTTTATTACAGGACGCCAAAGTTCATTAGGGTTTACTGAAGCGTTAGACGTAGCTGCTAACGTGTCATTTTTAACGGCAGAATCACCTTTTAGGGTAGCTGTTGAGTCAGCTGTTCCACCCATTAAAGCTGCAAGACCATCGGCTGCGGCATCGCCTTCAGCTGTTTCCGTTGTTGGAGTAGCTGCTGGTGCATCAGCAGGACCTGCTCCGTTGTAGCTAAATTCTACGCTGGTTGGTGGCATACACATTTCATCGTTACAAGCACCATATTCCAAATAGCCTGCAACCTTGTAAGTTTTGCCTGTAATTTTATATTTTTGAATGAAAGTTACTGCATGTTCAAAATAGCGTAACTTCATTTCAAACACTTTATCAAACACGTTCAATTCATTGCCGCGTGCCATTAATTTTCCCATTGCTTTTACGCCTTCCGCCTTGGTGGTAGTTAGTGTCGCAGAAGTAGGACCATCGGCTGGTAAACCAGTTGAATAAACGTGCCAACCGCCGTCAATCTTACCTGTAAAGATAACATCTACTTCGGTAGGCGATACTTTCTTTTGTTGTACACTGAAATGTACAGGATTTTGAGCAATCGCTGCTAAGTTGAATAATGCTAAAAGAGCTAATAAAATCTTATATTTCATTGTTCCAGTATGTTACGTTTTTCTTTTATTTTTTTTGAATTTAAGATTGTTTGCCTCCTTGTTTGTTAGAAATAAGTTCTGCATAACGAATTACAAAGGTAATGTTTTTTTTCAAAAACAAAACCTTTGCAGCTATTTTTTTTGTTATTTATTCATTTTTGTAAGTTCCTAATATCTTAAATATTAAGCACTTTAAGTATTTTTACATGTGAAAAGGAAGAATTTTCACCTTAATAAAATGTATTTTTACATCACTCCGTCTTCACGTAACTTCTGTTGCCATTTCCAAGCCGAAGCTAATACGTCTTCGAGTGGTGTGTTGGCTTTCCAACCTAACACCTTATTTGCTTTGGTGCAATCGCCCCATATCTTTTCAATATCTCCCTCTCTGCGTGCGCCATACTTCCAATTAAGTTTCACACCTGTAGCTTTTTCGAAAGTGGTAATGATTTCTAAGGTAGAGTTACCACGCCCTGTTCCGATGTTGAAATACTCAATCTTGTCAGTTTCTTTGTCTAATACGCGTGTCATTGCAGCCACATGCGCTTTGGCAAGGTCTACTACGTAAATGTAATCGCGTATGCAAGTGCCGTCTTCAGTGTTGTAATCGTTTCCGAAAATAGTGAGTTGTTGGCGTATGCCCATGGCCGTTTGCGTAACATAAGGAATTAAATTGTTCGGTACACCATTAGGCAATTCGCCAATATGTGCCGAAGGGTGTGCGCCAATAGGATTGAAATAACGAAGCACAATGCTCTTAATATTAGCTCCGCTGTGTATGTAATCGTAAATGATTTGCTCGTTTATTTCCTTTGTATTACCGTATGGAGAAGTCGCTTTTTGATGTGGAGCGTCCTCTGTAACAGGAAGATTTTCTTGATTAGGCTGACCATAAACGGTGCAAGAACTTGAGAAAATAATGCCTTTAACATTGTATTTAGGCATGAGTTCCAAAAGATTTATGAGCGAAACAACATTGTTACGATAGTACATTAAAGGCTTTTCAACGCTTTCACCTACTGCCTTTGAAGCTGCAAAATGAATGATTCCTTCAATGTTTGGATACTTTTGGAAGATTTTTTCTGTAGCAATTTTGTCTTCAAGATTGGCTTGTTCGAATGCTGGGCGCACCCCTGTTATCTTCTCAATACCATCAAGTACTTCTATTTTTGAGTTTGAAAGATTATCAACAATCACAACATTGTAGCCTGCTTCTTGCAATTCTACCGTTGTGTGTGAACCAATAAAACCAGTTCCACCAGTAACTAAAATTGTTTGCTTCATATTCTATTCTCGTTTATTTCCCAAGTAAATGTTTTTATTTTGTAGTGAAATGTAAGCTATTTCCAGCTTGATATAAGTGCAAAGGTAGTTAGATTTTACCATTTTGAGCCATAAAAGTGCTTGAAATAATTAAAAAAGGTGTGATATAAGAGTATTAAACAAAAAGTTTTCTTACCTTTGCGATAATTAATTTCGCATTCAAACGTTCTTGAAATACAATTATTATGGAACAAACAAAGCAACAAATTGAGCGCTTTTTAAAGAAAATTGCTCAAAAGTTTCCTACAACGGAAGAACCTACTTTAATGACAGATATTCACATTATGGTATCGCAATTTAGTGGCGACCTTATGGCTTTCAACGATGAAGGCGTGGAAATAACACGCTGTGTTGTAGAGAAATGGATTGAAAATACTGACGATGATTTCTATGAACAAGTAACTTCTTTGTTGAGATGCGAATTGTTAAAGCACAAAGATATTATTGAAAATTTTGGTATTATACAACCTTTCAACTTTGTTTTAGAAGACGAAGAAGGCGAACACATTGCTGAACTTTATTGTGAAGACAATGATACTATCATTGCAGACGGCGACTTGTTGCTGGATTGGAAGAAGACCTTGATGATTTTCTAAAGAAACTAATTCCATAAAGAAAGGAAAGGTGATTCATGCGAAAGGAGATTAGGTTTACTTTTTTGCTTATATCATTCTTTTTCTCTATTGCGACAACTGCGCAACGACACGAAATTTTGAATGAAAACATACGTTCGTTGCAGGTGGTAGCCAATGGAGATTGGCTTTCTATGCCTATCATGGAACTTGGAAATGGAGGAATTGATATTGATTTCGATGACCTTACGCATGAATATAACCGCTATACTTACAAACTTGAGCATTGTGAAGCTGATTGGAAACCATCTACTTCATTGTTTGAAAGCGACTTTGTAGAAGGTTTTGCTGACGGAAATACGATAGAGGATGTGGAACAATCGTTGCTTACAAATACCATTTACACGCACTATCATCTTAGTATTCCGAACGAAAAATGCCGTCCAAAAATATCAGGAAACTATCGATTGACGATTTTTAATGCTGATAATGAAGCGGTTGTAAAGACATGTTTCATGGTGAAAGAACCTTTGGAGAACGCAATGGGGGTGGGTTTGAACATTACAACCAATACTGATGCAACTATCAACATGGCTCATCAGCAGGTTGAAATGGAATTGAGTTACGGTAAATACAATATTACCAATCCACAAATGCAGTTGAAAACTATCGTGTTACAAAACCGTCGGTGGGACAATGCACGTTGGAACGCTAAACCTCAATACGTTATGAGTGATGGATTGCGTTGGAATCATAATGCCGATTATATTTTTTTAGGTGGAAATGAATACCATAAATTCGAAATTCTTTCTACCGATGTAGCAACAACAGGCATTGACCATATCAGCTGGGACGGTCAGAATTTTCACGCTTATCCTTTCGTTGCTGTTCCACGCATGAACTATTTGTATGATGAAGATGCCAATGGAGCGTTCTTAATTCGTAATTCGGATAATTATAATATCCATACCGAGAGCGATTACATGTTGGTACATTTCCAATTGGAATGCCCTGAACCAATAAATGGGGAGGTTTATTTAAATGGCGATTGGACAAACGATAGTTTCTTGCCTCAATACAAGCTTGATTACAATGAAGAAACAAAACGCTATCAGGCAGTTGTTCCATTGAAATTGGGCTATTATAGTTATCAATTCTTGGTGCTTTCACCCGATGGGCGCATTACTTTTATGCCAAACGAAGGTAGCTATTTCCAAACAGAAAATACTTATCAATCCTTGGTTTACTATCGTGAACAGGGTGGTAGAACCGATAAACTTGTTGGGTATAACTCTGTTAAGTTTAGAGCAAAATGAGTTTTAACAACTAAATAATAACAAACCAAATGAATAGAATTTTAATTGCATTTATGGCACTTATTTTAAGCGGTGTGGAAGCAGCTGCACAGAAAAATATAACGATTAAATTAGTAGAAACATCAGACGTTCATGGCTCGTTTTTTCCTTACGATTTCATTACGCATAAACCAAAAGCGGGGTCAATGGCAAGGGTTTCTACTTATGTGAACGAACTAAGAAAGCAAAAAGGCGAGCAAAATGTTTATCTTTTAGACAATGGCGACATTCTCCAAGGGCAGCCTATTTCGTATTATTACAACTACATTGCAACACAAAAGCAAAATATTGCTGCAAGTGTTATCAACTATTTGAAATTCGATGTTTCGGGTGTTGGTAATCACGATATAGAAACTGGACACGCTGTTTACGATAAATGGATTCGTGAAATGAATTGTCCTGCTGTTGGAGCAAACATCATTGACACCGAAAAACAAGCACCATATGTCTTACCTTATTATATTATTAAGAAGAAAAATGGCGTAAAAGTGGCTGTCATAGGTATGCTTACTCCTGCCATTCCTAACTGGTTAGAAGAGGGATTATGGAAAGGTTTGCATTTTGAAGAAATGGTTTCATCGGCTAAAAAGACCATTCAAGCATTGAAAACAAACGAAAATCCTGATGTTATCGTAGGACTTTTCCACTCTGGTTGGGACGGTGGCATCGCTACTCCTACCTATCTTGAGGACGCTTCCAAGAAGGTTGCCGAAGAAGTGGAAGGTTTCGATGTTGTCTTTTTCGGACACGACCATAAACCACGCAACATTAATGTAACCAACAAATTAGGAAAAACCGTGCTTTGTCTTGACCCTGCCAACAATGCACAGAAGGTTGCTGTGGCTACGATTACATTGAAAAAGACGAAGAAAAGCAATAAGCATGAAAAACAATATGAGGTAGTTAGCAAGTCGGGCGAGTTGGTTGATGTAACTAATCTTGCAGTAGATGAGGCTTATATGAACCATTTTGAAAAAGAAATCAATGAGGTTAAAGCGTGGGCTGACCGTAAAATAGGTAGTTTTCAGAACACCATTAGCACAAAAGATTGTTTCTTTGGCAGTTCAGCTTTCAATGATTTAATTCTCAATTTAGAACTCCAAATCACCAAAGCCGATATTGCTTTTAACGCTCCTTTGGGCTTTAACTCTTCTATTTCAGCTGGTCCTATCACTGTTGCAGATATGTTTAATCTTTACAAATACGAGAATCAGCTTTACGTTATGCGACTAACGGGCAAAGAAATTCGTAACTATTTGGAAATGAGTTATAATCTTTGGATAAATACTATGCGCTCGGCTGATGACCATTTGCTATTGCTTTCTGAAGATACTCGTGATGATTCACAACGTTTGGGGTTTAAAAATTTCTCTTTTAACTTTGATTCTGCTGCTGGAATCGACTATGAGGTGGACGTAACGAAACCATACGGCGAAAAAGTTCGCATACTAAAAATGAGCAATGGAGAGCCTTTCGACGAATCAAAATACTACAATGTGGCAGTAAATAGCTATCGTGGCAATGGTGGTGGCGAACTTTTAACAAAGGGAGCAGGCATTCCGCAAGACCAATTGAAGCAAAGAATTGTTTGGCGCAGCGAGAAAGACCAACGCTACTACCTTATGGAAGAGATTGAAAAGGCGGGTATTATGAACCCACAACCTAATCATAACTGGAAGTTTGTACCAACAGAATGGACTGAAAAAGCCGCAGTACGCGACCGTAAAATTCTCTTTGGCGAATAAAACAAAGAACTGAAAAATAGAAAAATAAAGCAATGAAGTGTTATTGGTTTGTATTTTGCAAAACCGACTTGGTGTTAGAAAAGACCGATATAGGCTATACGATACCACTTTCAGAAGAATGTCCCATACCATTAAAGGCGTGGTCGCAGGTGTTAAGCATTGAAGCCATGCCTGAAGGGGAAAGCGTAAAGGCGGTAAACATTGATATGCCTGTTACGAACAATCCTAAATTGGAAATGTGTGGACTAAGAGCCAGTTATTACAAGCTGAACACTGAATTTTATTTAAAGGCTGGCAAATGTGCTGAACTACTTTATTGGAATCAGAATACCCAGTTTTGTGGTGTTTGTGGCTCCCCTATGAAGTTGCATACCGAAATATCTAAGCGTTGCACCAACTGTGGAAAGGAGGTTTGGCCACAACTTTCTACTGCCATTATTGTGCTGATACATCGAGGCGAAGAGGTACTTTTAGTGCGTGCCAATAGCTTTAAAGACAACCATTACGGCTTGGTTGCAGGATTTGTTGAAACGGGTGAAACCTTTGAAGAAGCCGTACACCGAGAGGTAATGGAGGAAACTGGCATTACCATAACCAATCTTCGCTATTTCGGTTCGCAACCTTGGCCTTATCCTTGTGGTGTTATGGTGGGTTTCAATGCCGACTATGTAGCAGGCGAAATACATTTGCAACACAGCGAACTATCAAAAGGGAATTGGTTTACAAAAGATAATTTACCAAATCTTCCCGAAAAACTATCAATAGCAAGAATGCTAATTGACCATTGGATAGAAGAAAATAACAAATAATACATATCATTTCAATCCAACAATCTTATGAAGTTTTTAGAAAAGACTTTGGGTTTCGACCCTAAAACCATGAAGTTACGCACCGAATTAATCGCTGGCGTAACTACATTTCTCACTATGAGTTACATTTTGGCAGTCAATCCGTCAATCCTTATGTCTACAGGAATGAGTCAAGGTGCGCTCTTTACCGCTACCGCTTTGGCTTCGGCAATTGCTACTTTGCTATTGGCTTTTATGGCAAAACTACCATTTGCCCAAGCACCGTCAATGGGATTGAATGCCTTTTTTGCTTATACGCTTTGTCAAGCAATGGGTTATTCATGGCAAAACTCATTGGCAATTCTCTTGATTGAAGGTATTGTGTTCATTTTGATTACTTTTTTCAATGTGCGAGAAATGATTTTCAATGCCATTCCTAACAACTTACGCTATGCCATTTCGGCTGGTATTGGTATGTTTATCGCCTTTATCGGACTCAAAAATGCTGAAATCATTGTGTCGAAAGAAGGCACATTCGTAGGTCTTGGAGCTTTTACTGCACCTTGTTTATTGGGTATTTTTGCCACTTTATTGAGTGGTGTTCTTATGGCACGCAATGTGAAAGGTGCTTTGTTTTGGAGCATTATCGCAGCCACTTTGTTGGGTATCCCAATGGGCGTAACCAATATTCCGTCAGGCTGGTTGCCAGTTTCTGCTCCACAAGATATTTCGCCTATCTTCTGTCAATTCGATTTCTCTGGTTTATTGACACTTAAAACAGGATTGGTGGTATTCTCTTTGCTCATTATCAATATTTTCGACACCATCGGAACGCTCATGGGACTGGCTGAAAAGACAGGTATTGTGCGCAAAGATGGTAGCATTCCACACGTTAGCGAAGCCATGATGAGCGATGCTATCGGTACTACTTGCGGCGCAATGTTGGGAAGTTCTACCATTTCAACCTACATCGAAAGTGCCAGCGGCATTGCTGAAGGTGGTCGTTCGGGCGTAACCTCGTTTGTGGTGGGGCTGTTGTTCATTCTTGCCTTGTTCCTTTCGCCAATTTTCTTGCTCATTCCGAGTGCGGCAACTAGTGGTGCGCTCATCATGGTGGGTGTCCTCATGCTCGATTCTGTTAAGAAAATAAATCTTCAAGATATGACCGAAGCCTTTCCAGCCTTCATTACCATGATAACCATGGTACTTTGCTATTCAATTGCTGACGGCATTTGTCTTGGTATTCTGTCGTTTGTCATCATGAAATTATGTACACGCCGTTGGCAAGAATTAAATTGGACTTTGTGCATTCTCTCCGTCCTCTTTGTGTTGAACTTCATTTTTGGATAAACGCAAAGGTATAAAACACAAAAGAGCCTATTTGGACGCTCCAAATAGGCTCTTTTTGTGTTCAAAACAATAGGTTTTGCTTTTCGTAGGGGCGTGATTTTAAAATCACGCCCCTACAAGGTTGAAATGTTGTTTATCTTACGTTGGTCAGCTTTATAGGCGAAGAAGGTAAGCAAAAAAGTTAATAGCAACTCTAAGGCGATGACCAATAAACATTTATCGAGTTTAAACTGATAGGCATTATGGTTAAGGTGCAATAGGTCTGTACCCAATATAAGGGGAAATGGAAAGTGGAAAAGATAGATATACATTGAAACATTGCCTAACAAAACGAGTTTACGAGAACGGAGTAGGGTGGAAATCTTTCCCCTTTCAAATGCAAAAACATAGACGAGAGCCGCCGCTAAAAGTATATCGAACGTGTCTTTTACATCTTCATATTGACCGTAAAACATAGCGTTTCTGCCTAACCACCAACCTATTAATAAAAGTATGCAGAAAGTTTCAAGCCTTGTTGCGCTCGACTTTTCTACCCTTTCAGTAGGCAATGCACTATTAGTCTTGTGAAAAAACAAGTCGCAAAGTAATATTCCTATTGTGAAATCGAAGATACGCAGCAGCGGTGAAGCAAAGTTTAAGTCGTTGAAACGTGTGTTGGAAGCAATAAAACTGAAGAAAAGCAGGCACAAAAAGCGAAGTAAAAAGACCCCAAAGAGGTAGCTTAGTGCGAGTCTTCGGGTCGATACAAGTTGGCGATTGGAGCCGTTCTAAAACGGGATAAACAGCGTAAAGAACAAGCAAAGCCGATAGAAACCAACCCACTCCGTTCAGTATATAGCTGAAATTAGACATGCTTGGAATTGTTTGGAGGAGGGTGAGCGACAAAGCAAACTTCGCTATGATGTTCGGAATAGCCATGATTCCTTTGTCATTCCATAAAGTTAGAAGGGTGGTAGGCAGCATGATGAGCATCGAAAGCACATACCACCGATATAGTTTTTGCAGCTTTCGCATACCAAACCGATAACCTCGTCATGGATTCTACGTGTCCATGCACGGCTGTTGCGTGGCGAAAGACTTGTAAGTGAGTCCGAAACCCGGCATGATGAAGAAGAAATCGACGGCTAAAGTGGCATTATGAAAACCAAATCATACCAATTTTGCGTCTGAGAATCCATGAATTCGAAGTGAGAAATCACCACCATTACCATCATAGGAAACCGCAAACCAGTCAAAGTATCAATGCGTTTTATCTTCGTTTTCATTTTTATCTTATTCCGTTTTAACTCACATTCCTTCAGGTTAATGTTGAAGGAGTGGCACAAAAGTACAAAATAAATTTGTAATGCAGCCTTGCAAACCTTTGTAAGCATGATAATTTATAAAAAAAGAGAAGTGAACTTTGAAAGTATTGTGTTGCTTTCAAAGTTCACTTCTCTTCTTATTGGTTTGGAAAGGATTAGAAAGTAACTACTCGTGTGCCGTCGGGCTGTTCTTCTATCGTTACTTTTATCGTATTTTCGGGTAGTATATCTTCTATCAACTCTGGCCATTCCAACAAACAAAGGTGGTTGCTGTAGAAATAATCTTCGTATCCCATATCGTAAACCTCTTCCAATTTCTTGATTCTATAGAAATCGAAATGGTAAATGGGTTGCCCTTCTCGGTCGGTATATTCGTTTACGATAGCAAAAGTAGGTGAGGTGATGACATCTTCCACACCCAAAACTTCGCAAATGGCTTTGGTAAAGGTGGTTTTTCCTGCCCCCATTTTACCGTAAAAGGCAAACACTTTGTTGTCGCCGATACCTGCTATGAATTGTTTTGCCGCCTCGTGTATGGTGGCAAGGCTTTCTATTTTAATTTCCATGCTGTTTATTTTATTTTTATTTCTTGTTGCTCAACGCTTCTTTGGAGTAAGTGTAATGAGTGGAACGACCATTTCTTCGATAGAAATTCCACCATGTTGGAACGTATCTTTGTAATAAGAAACGTAATAATTGTAGTTGTTTGGATAGGCAAAGAAATCGTTTCCAGTTGCAAAAACATAGGTTGTGCTAAGATTTGGAACAGGTAATTGTGCTTGACGTGGGTCTTTTATAACAAAGACTTCCTTTGGATTGTAATTCAAATTCTTGCCCAATTTGTAGCGCAAGTTGGTATTGGTGTTCCTATCGCCAATGATTTTCACAGGCTTAACAGTACGAATAGACCCATGGTCGGTAGTCAAAATGATTTTGTAATTGCTTCTTGACAACTCACGGAACACGTCGGATAAAACATTATGCCTAAACCAACTCAAAGTTAAAGAACGGTAGGCACTTTCGTCGCTTGCCAATTCTCGAATCATTTTCATTTCGGTGCGTGCGTGCGAAAGCATGTCTATGAAATTCACAACCAATACATTCAAATCGTTTTGCTCCAAGTTTTTGAGTTGTTGCATAAACTTTTCTGCTCCACTCGAATTGTTTATTTTGTGGTAAGAGAACTTATCATGACGGCGGAAACGGTCGATTTGCGTTTGGATTAAAGGTCCTTCATTCAAGTTTTTCCCTTCCTCTTCGTCCTCATCAACCCAAAGTTCTGGATACATTTTAGCAATTTGCGCTGGCATTAATCCACTAAAAATAGCATTTCTTGCGTATTGTGTTGCTGTTGGAATAATCGTCATATACAATTTTTCGTCTATGTCGTACAGCTCAGCAAGTTCCTCTGACAGTATGCGCCATTGGTCGAAACGTAGGTTATCCACCACAATTAAAAAGACTTTATTGCCCTCATCAATCGTTGGGAATACTTGTTTTTTGAAAATATCGGGACTCATCAGTGGGCGAGAATCGTCTGTTTTGCCCTTTCCGTTGGTTGGTGCTACCCAATCTAAATAATGCTTTGCAATGTATTTAGCAAATCCATTATTGGCATCTTCCTTCTGCATAGTGAGCATTTCCGTCATATTGCTATCGGTACTGCTCAACTCTAATTCCCATTTCACCAATCGTTTGTAAACTTCCGCCCAATCATTGAATGTTCTGCAATCGCTAATTTGCATTGCTAATTGCTGGTATTCTTGTTGGTACCCCGATTGTGTAACTTCGGTTACAATCTCTTTGCGGTGAATATTTTTCTTTAAAGTAAGCAGAATTTGACTTGGATTGACAGGCTTTATCAAGTAATCGGCAATCTTAGAACCAATGGCTTGGTTCATAATATCCTCCTCTTCGCTCTTCGTTACCATAACGATAGGCGTTGCAGGTTGTATCTCTTTGAGTTTCTGCAAGGTTTCTAAGCCCGATAAGCCAGGCATTTGCTCGTCTAAAAGGACAAGGTCAAAGGTTTGTGTACGAAATTGGTCAATGGCATCAGCACCATTGCTGACGGTTACAACCTCATAACCTTTCTTTTCTAAAAAGATAATATGGGCTTTTAAAAGCTCTATCTCATCGTCTACCCATAATAACAATCCATTTGTCATATTGCGTTTTTTCCTTTCTTTATGTTTTATTTGCCACAACCCGTTAGTTCTTGTTGGGAAACTGCCTTTAGAAACCATCTAAATCGTAGTATTCGTCTTCAAAATCGTAATCGAGTGTTGTCTGATTTTCCTGCTTCTTTTCTTTATTCTCGTCCTTTTTTGAATCGTCAGAGAAGTAAATATTTGGTCCATCAGGGGTTTGTTTCTTTGTTTCTTCCTTCTTTCCCGTTGTCTTTTTCTCTGTTGTAGCTTGCTTTTTAGACCCAGTTTTCGCTTTCTTTGGTTGCGCTTTTGGTTCGTCAATAGGCACTTCAAATGTTGTTTGTGGCACTGTTGGTTCAGGTTCCACTGGAATTACAAATGAATTGTCGTCTATTGGTACTGCCTTTTCTTCCTTTTTCTTGGTTGGTTTTGGCTGCCTCTTAGGTTCAACCTTCTGTGGTTCAGTCTTTGGAGCAACAGATTCTTCCATTGGAATAACCATTTCCGTGTTCTCAATCATGTTCTTTGGTTCTTCCTTCTTTGGAGTTTCAGGAACAGGAATAACCATTTCCGTGTTCTCAACATTCTCTTTTGGTTTTTCTTGCTTCTTTTCTTCAGCAGGAATAACCATTTCGGTAGGTGCAGAAACGTCCTCTTTCGTTGTTTTTTCCTCCTCCATTGGAATTGTTATACCATTATCAACAGGTTCTATTTCGCCTTGTTCTTGCGCATTTAATTCAGCTTCTGTTGGATTTTTACTTTCTATTTCTTCTTGCAAATCACTTTCTATTTCTCGTGGTGTAGCAATTTCGGCAGGTTCAGACAATAGGTAACGTGATGTAACCTTTAGTGGAGCGAAATGCTTTGCATAGAAGTCTTCATAATCTTTGTAACTGAACGATTTGCCAATAAGTTGCAAGTTTTTATCGCTAATGATAATGGCTCGCGTGTCTTTGCTGATTTGTTCTGTTACGTTTCGGCTGCTAAAGAGTTGTCGTGCATATTGATAAGCCTCGTCAAAACTTCTGAAACCTGACAATTTCATTTGATGTAAGCCCTCAATATTCTCAATTTCTATTTCAAAATTGCGTACATAGAAACTCGTGAAATTAAACCTTGCCATTTCGAAAAGCAACTTGTTTTCCTTTAAAGAATCAGGGTTGTAAACTAACAAGAACTTGAAATCAATGTCTCTATCTGGCGAGAACTTCACTTGCTTGATACTATCACTATCGTTCAAAACATTGGTTCTGTAACTCCAAACATCGCCTAAATCAAATTTACCATTTCTGATTTTCTTACCTGCTTGCACACCATTGACTATCATTCCAGCCATTTCACTAATGCGGCTTTGTGGGAACTTTTCGACAACTACCTTCATATCGCTCACGCAACCGTCTATATCGCCTTGATTTAACTTACTCAAACCACCGATAAACAAGAACTTATCACGGTTTGCACCCATTGGAAAACGACTGTCGGAAATGCGTTTATTGCCACTAACCTCACTAAATCTGTTGTTTTTAAAGGCTTCGTATGTAGCTGCATAAAGCGAGTCTTCGATGTGTTCGCCAAACTTTGCATTTTCTTTAAAGTATGGGTCGGTAAGCACAGCCGTCCATTGGCTCTTCGGATAGTTGGCTTTTAGTTTGTTGATATAGCTATCTGCCAACTGCGGTTGATTCTTCCTCATGTAAAGTAAGTACAGATGGTAATAAACATCGTCCATTTCTTCATAGTCAGGATAGTTGTCGCTCACTCGTCGTAAGTTCTTTTCAGCCAATCGTAGGTTGTCCAATCTATCTTTGAAAATAACACCAGCATGATGCAAACCAGTCTCTAAAATCTTATTGCTTGCCTGCATTTGCTCTTCTGTAAATGGTATTTGAGCCAAATAAAACTCTCTGCGGTGTGGGTCGTTCTGTACCGAATCGGTTTTACTTTCTATTGAATCTAAACGAGCTTCCTCCTTTGCTATGGAATCACGCTGCTCGTCTGTCCATTCCATGTTGTTGTTCATACCCCCGACAACGGTTTTATTAACACGCTGCCAGTTGTCTACGTTCTCACGTTTGCCCCATAGTTTCTGGAATTGTGCTTTACCTTGTTGCACAGCCATAGGGTTATAGAAATACCATGTGCCGTTTTCTTGCTGTTGGCTACGTGGCATTGGTGTTGCCATGTTGGAATTATCAGCATTTGCACCCATTCCTTGGTTCTCAGCCATACGCTTTTCAGCATCTAATTCGGCTTGCTTGTTACGCTCTTCCTTTTCCTTTTTCTTAAGCGCATCTATCACTCTGTCGATGGTTGCCAATCGTTCTGGTTCAGAACATTTGGCTAAATGCTGCAAAGAATCTTGCAATTCTATCGCCTCTGTATGCGGGGTCAAATCGTCCAATACCTTTGCGCGATTAGAAAGTTGTTCGTAATCTTTTCGGTCTTTGTCTAAAAGTCCGAGTGCTTCATTGTAACATCTATGTGCATCGCTAAATTTTTCCTTTGTCCAATATAAATCGCCAAGATGTAAAAGCAGAACACCCTTTTCTACACCGCCCCGAGTAGCCTTTTTATTGCCTTGCTCGTAAGCCGAAATAGCGTTCAATGTATCTTTATCCGCCAAATAAATATTACCCATTGCGTAATATACTTGGTCTAAATAATCCTTATTCTTGTCCGATGCCGCCATTCGTTTTAGTCGACTCACCATTTGTTTGGTTTGTCCTGCTGCCATTACTTCTGTTGCAGCTATGCGTGCATTAAATTCTAATTCGTAAGGAGGGTTGGCTTTAATGACGTGTTTAAACGAATTGTAAGCAGCTTCTTTATTACCCAAAGCAGCTTGCAATTGCCCCATTAAGTACCACTCTCTTGCTTTTTGCTTCTTGCGCATCTCGTGTTTGATGACTTTTTGCAAGTAGGGTACAGCTTTTTCAAATTCGCCTGTGTGGATATAATAGTCAGCGTAAGTGTAATTCCATTCTCTCACTGCACGCCAATCTAACGAATCACGCTTCATATTTCGGATTACATCTTCCGCATCGTAAAGCCAACCTGCCTCAATATACGATTTTGCCAACCACGCACGCGCTTTTCCATAGATAGCTGGTTGCGTTTTATACAATCGGCTCATGTAGGAAAACGTTGTTGCGGCATCTTCAAAAGCTCCTTTATAGAATTGAGAACGCCCCATGAGCATCCATGCTTTCCATATAAAAGGGTTGTATTCCTTACGATTCAACCATTCTATATCTTTTTCTGTTTTGCGTCTTGATTTATTCCATTCAGGTTTTTTCTTTATACTGTGTCGGGCAATGGCTTTCTCTGCTTTTTCAATAGCACGCTCATAGTTACCTTTTCCTAAATCTTTGCTTGATTTATTGCCTACGGTATAGAGTGGAATTATTTCTGTAAAGTTATCCTTATTGCCGTTTTCTTTTTCCAAAGATGCATCGATGTAGGCTTGCGCTCCATTATAATAGGTGTTGTATTTGGCATTAAAAGAGTGCCACCAACGCGATTGCGAGGTGTTATTTTTGGTAGAACAACTTACGATAACTAATAAAATGCTTGCTACCAAAAGGGCTGTAAAATATTTTGCGTAACTTATCTTCACGTTATAATAAACTCTAAGTGCCTTGCTTTATTGTCTTTTAAGCGAAATACTTCACTACTTCATTTCCATTTTACCCTTCAATCATGGCGATGAGTTCGTCTTTTATTTGATTGGGAACATTTATTCCTCGTAGAATCAAACTTCTATTCCACCCCTTAGCCTCCTCTGGACACATGGTGTAGAGTATTTCCGAAAATTCTTCCGCTTCTTTGTCAGTATATTCTGTAGCCTCTCTCCCTTTGAAACGGTCTAATTCTTCATCGTCATAATATTCTATGGGCTTTGTGGCAGCTTCCATTGTACACGTTTGTTCGCAACTTTCATCTATGCCTATACAGGTGGAACAATCGCCTGAAGCATGATTTATCACATCTTCTTCGCCTTTTTGTCGGTTCAGAAGGGTAGCGATACCTACCAATGCTCCCATGCCTAAAATGGCTAACAAACCTATTATAATAATGTCCATTCGTTTTTCTTCTTTGTTTTTATTCTATCTCTTCGATTTCAAACCCTACATTGCGCAACTCGTTCCAAAAGTTGGGATAGGATTTTGATACCACTTCTGGATTGTTAATAGTGAGTTCGCCCAACTTAACGCTGAGCGGAGCAAATGCCATTGCCATGCGATGGTCTTTGTAAGTGTCAATAACGATAGATTTTTCAGCTTCACAACGTTCTCCGTCCCATATTATTTCAGAGTCGTTGCTATCGTGCAAGACATATCCCAACTTTGTCATTTCCATTTTCATAGCCTCTATGCGGTCGGTTTCTTTCAGTTTCAAACTGCTCAATCCCATAAACTTGAACGGAATATTCATAACACAACAAGTGGCTATCATTGTTTGCGCTAAGTCGGGTTGATTTTTGAAATCATATTCTAATCGTGGCAACATTCGTTGTTGCTTGCAAATGGTAACTTCAGTAAGTTCATCTTTCTCCTTATCAGCGAAACTTGTTTTAATACCAAGCAGGGAGAAAATATATTTCACCGCAGAATCGCCTTGACGTGAACCATTCTTCAACCCTTTGAACGTGATGTACGAATCGGTATCGTTTAGTAAAGTAATGATAGCATACCAATAGCTTGCTGCCGTCCAATCGTTTTCTATCGTGTAACTTCTTTCCTTATATTTCGTTGGACGAATAGTGATAGTATCCACGTCTGTCCATTCTGCATCAGCACCATATTCGTGCATCAAATGAAGGGTTAAATCGATGTATGGACGAGAAATAATGTTGCCTAATAACTTCAATTCTAAACCTTTTTTCAATGTGGGAGCTATCATCATCAATGCCGAAATGTATTGCGAACTAACATTGCCCTCAATTTCTACACGACCACCCATGAGCTTTTTACCTTTAATACGGAGGGGAGGAAAGCCCTCTTTTTCTGTGTATTCCACTTCAGCACCGAGAAATCTTAACGCATCAACCAATATTTTAATAGGTCTTTGCTTCATTCTTTCAGTTCCCGTAATGACGTGTTCACCTTCCGAAGCAGCGAGGAAAGCCGTCATAAAGCGCATTGCTGTCCCTGCTGCCATAATATCAATTTCGTAGGGTTGCTGCTTAAAAGCTTTGCATATAACCTTTGTGTCGTCGCAGGTAGAAATATTTTCAGGCCATTTGTTGCTCCCTGTTAGTGCATTGATAATGAGCGCTCTGTTGCTAATACTCTTCGATGCAGGCAAGTCAATGTTTGCCTCAATGTGATGTGGTGGTTTTATTTTGTATTGCATTCTTTTTTCTTCTTTCTTTTTTTGTGTGGACTTTTATTCAAGCCCCACTTTTATTTCATACAAAAATACGAATAAAGTTGGGAACAAGTGAAAAACAACTCTAAAAGTTTGCTAATGTCTTAAAAAGTGAGTAAATTTGCATTATAATTCAATCACGAGATGTAGTTCAGTTGGTTAGAATGCTGGTCTGGGGGACCAGTGGTCGGGCGTTCGAGTCGCCTCATCTCGACTTAAACAGTAAGGATTTCCTTGCTGTTTTTTGCAAAAATATTGCCAATAAGTGTAAAATGAACTTGCTTTCTTTGTAGAGCGTGCCTTTTCGCAAAAGGGTTACGATTTTCCACCCCATACATTATTTGTTTGTGGGTTACGATTCCCCCCCATACATTATTTGCTTGTGCGGAACGGAAAGACGAGTTGTTGAGCTTGCAAAAAACTCTGCCCCTACTGCTGCCTGCTCTGGCAAATTGCAGAGGATAGTTATCTTTTGCAAAGTTAGCAAAAGCAATCACTATTTGCAAGCCTTTGCTGTGTAGTTCGCTGTATGCAAACTTCTTTTTCTCTTCTCGAAAGTTTTTAAATATAAGGTAAGAATATGTCTGTCTTACCGAAAATATCTGCCAAAGGGGCTAATTATCCGATAATTTTCACCCTCTATGGGGTAAATTATCGGATATTTTTCCCTTTACACTGCGTAAAGCGTTTGTTGCAAGTTTAAATAAAGGCTACTAATGGTTTGCGGATTGCCTAATTTCTTGACAGCATCAGCGGTTGAACCATATTTCTTTCTTAGGAAATGAGGGAGGTTATCTCGATAAAGCTCCATTGATCTACGGGCAATATAGTGGTTTAAAACATATTTTGCAAACTCCACTTGCTCTTCCGAAAACTCGAAAGTGGGGAATTTTTCGAGGGGTTGAATTGTGCTTTATTTTTTAGTAGGATACATTGTAACTACATTTGCACCTTTTTTGTGGCGTTCAAAGTG
Source organism: Prevotella disiens JCM 6334 = ATCC 29426 (assembly GCF_000613345.1). Taxonomy (GTDB): domain Bacteria; phylum Bacteroidota; class Bacteroidia; order Bacteroidales; family Bacteroidaceae; genus Prevotella; species Prevotella disiens. The sequence continues at coordinate 34,481 of NZ_BAIS01000003.1, forward strand.
GGAAATTAGCGCATTGGTATAGTGCTTTTCTTTCACATCAAGGGTTTCTTCGTCCAATTTTATAATGTCCAATTCCATGTATTTCTTCATAAAGTCGGCAGGTGAATTGTGCCCAAGATAGTCTAATTCTTCGGTTGTTATCGGCATAACTTGGTGGAATTGAATGGTGCGACCGCCTATATTGGCATACGTTTCATTAGGAACGTCGGGTAAAGGGCAAAGTATCAACACGCCGAAGAAGTCGGTTGAGGGGTCGAAAGATACTTCTGTGTCGTCCCCAGCGTTAAAACTCATGGTGTCGCCCAACTGGAATTGGAAGTTGTCGAAGGTGTCATGACCAATCCCATTGAGTACTCTTATCGGCCAATAATTACTTTCTTTCTCTAATGCTTCGGCAGAAAGATTCCAATCGGCAGGCAAATACATGACGTATTCGTAGTGTTCGATGAGCGAATCGTGTTCTTCACCACAATTCAGCACCTCTTCCCCTTCTTTAGAACGTTTGTATTCTTCCGAATTTCTTACTCTATAAGTGCCTGCCCCAAGGGTGCATAGTGTCCAATAATTGCGTGTCTTTGTTGGCGGAATGACCATAATATCAATAGGTTGCTCCCTATTTAAGGTGTCACGGAATATATCGGTTGGCTTGCCGAATCGTTCTATAACAAAGTCTTTTATTTCATCTAACTCTTGATTGGCATAAACGGAAGGCAAATTCTTAATTTCCTGTTTCTCTTCGAGTTGCATATACGACACAATATTGCCCAAAACACGTTCTGTATCTTCGGTAATCAAATAGATAATGCCAATTTCAGACGTTTCTTCCAACTCGAAATAGACGTAATCTTTGCTTAAATAAATGTCTTTTATCTGCGAATAAGGGGTGGTAATGTATCGGATAAGTGTACCATCGTCTGCTGTTATGTAGAGCGAGATGCCGTCTTCGTCCATACGATAAGTAAAGGTTTTGATAGCCTTATAAACTTTTCGGTAGGTGTAGAAGTAATAAATGTTGAGTCCAAACAGTGCTAAAAGAAATCCCAATACGCCCCAAAGTGTCCCTAAACGCAAATAAGATAAGCCAAAAAGGAGCCAAATAAAATTGGTCAAAGCCATGCGTTTAGGCTGTTGTCTCCACAATCCTAAAACCGCACGAGGCACAAACCACCACAACGATTTATTGCATTGGTTTACAACGGGTTCTGGTCTACCATGGATAAGTAGTTTAAGTGCTTCGTCTTTCGTTATATGTTTCATTGCGAAACCACAACTTAGCAGATTATTTTAGGGGCAAAAAGAACGTTCTATGGGTAGTAACGTTCTTTCTACGTTGTATTTAATTTTTGATAGTAGGGTATTTTCTGAACCAACCGTCCATTCTTAGGCGCATCACCCCAAAGAAAGCTTCCGAGAAAATGCCTCCACTCATCTTGCTTGTTCCCTCTCTTCGGTTCACAAATATAACTGGCACTTCCTTGATTTTAAATCCAATTTTGTGCGAAGTGAACTTCATTTCTATTTGGAAAGCATAGCCTTTGAAGCGAATTTCTTCTAATGGTATGGTTTCTAATACTTTGCGGCGATAGCAAACAAAGCCTGCTGTGGTATCATGAACGTGGAAACCCGTTACAAATTGCACGTATTTGCTGGCAAAATAGCTCATCAATACACGTCCAATAGGCCAGTTCACAACGTTTACTCCGCTTACATAACGTGAGCCAATAGCCACATCGAAGCCTTCATCGTGGGTAGCTGCATACAAGCGAGGCAAGTCTTTTGGGTCGTGACTAAAGTCGGCGTCCATCTCAAAGATGTATTCGTAGTGATGTTCTAATGCCCATTGGAACCCACGAATGTATGCTGTGCCAAGACCTAACTTGCCAGAACGCTCAATAATAAATAGTCGGTCGGCAAATTCTTCCTTGATTAAGTTGTGAACAATCTGTGCTGTTCCGTCTGGACTTCCATCATCGATGACTAAGATATGGAAAGTTTTCTCCAAGCCAAATACGGCTCTGATGATTTTTTCCATATTCTCTTTTTCGTTGTAAGTCGGAATAATTACTATGCTATCGCTTGTCATATACAAAATTATCTTTGATGCAAAAGTAAGATAAATATCCGAAAATCCCAAATGTTATGCGGAAAAAGGTAAACTGTAACCTTTTAAAACCGAAGAAACACATGATATTTTGACATGACATAAAAACAAGCGAGGGATAGACTCGTATCCACCCCTCGCTGATAGTATCGCCGTTCGGACGGCGTATCGTTGTATTAAAACACCACTTTCTTGCCATTCACGATATACACGCCTTTGCCTATCTTGCTCACGCGACGCCCCTGCAAATCGAACACCTCTGGTGTTTTCTTGTATGCGTTCACATGGTCGATACCCGCGGGGTTTAATTTCTTTTTCTTTCCCTTGAATACATATTGTATATGTGAGTCTTCCTTAAAAGACAAGAAAAAACTAAGTTTCAAATTGCCTTCCTTATCCACCAAACTCTCTTTCTCGTCAATACTGCCCGAGAGCAATACCGTGTGCTGTTTGTCCTTGGTAGCCACCTCGTCATCAAGATTGTTGTATGCCTCTATATGCCATTTGTTGTTATTAGGCAACAGATAGCAATCTTTGAAAGGAATTGCCGCGAACTCATATTGGCCGATTGTAACGTCTTTTAAGGTTAAAACCGTAAACAAACGCTCACCCTTGCTTATCTCTATGGTCATATGTTTCTTGCCACTTGGAGTCTTGGTCCCGGTCGTGCGGTCGAACAATTCCGTGGTGGCCTCACCCTCATAAGTGCCCCAAACAACTGGCACCTTCTCAGGCTTGGCTTCTTGGGCCATCATTATATTCACCTGCGCACATAGCACAATCAATAACATGGGAATTTTGTGAAAGATTCTCATCATTGTTTTTTTCTTTTAATTTTTAATTAATTATTTAATGAAGTGACCACAACAATTCACATATCACATTGCGAGCTGTTTGCGACCACAAAAAAAAATGCGGCGCAAAGGTATGAAAATAGTGGTAAAAAATCGAGACTCCACTTGCAAAAAAAATATAAATATGCCATTTATAACCAAATCGTTGTATGCTTTAAAATTCAAAATAGGCTGTTTTTTATCTCAAAAGAGCCTATTTTGCAGTTCAAAACAGGCACTTTTGAAATTCTACTTGTTTTTAAACCCAGACGAGTTCGCTCATTATCGCATCGCTAACGTATATACCTTCGCGCGTAAGGTGTAAATGTTCGTTCCCCAAACTTAGTAATCCACGTTCTATAAAAAGTTTGGAAGCCTTGATAATGTGCGTTTTAAAAGGTTCTTCCAAGTTTTTCAAATCAATACCCTTGCGTGTTCTTAGTGCCGTTGTTACGGTATCGTTAAAATGCGTTGGTTTATCAATGTTTTCAGCCTCATAAATAGGCGTTCCATTTTCGATACCTTCCATGTATTTTTGGAGGTTGTCCACGTTCCAACGGCGTTGTTGATGATTGTAACCATGTGCCGATGCGCCCACACCAATGTACGATTGATTTGCCCAATAGGCACTATTATGGCGCGAACGATAAGGCGATGAGCCGTTATTGATAAGCTTTGCAAAATTACTGATTTCATATTGCTCGTAATGAGCTGCTACAAGGCGGTCGATTAGTTTATCGTACATAGTCCGATACAACTCCTCGTCCATATCTTTTACCTTTCCTTGTTCTAACAAGCGATAGAGTGGGGTGCCTTCTTCGTACATTAAACTATAAGCCGAAAGGTGTTCCACATTCAAAGCAATCGCCTTTTCAATATCATCTTCCCACTCTTGTAAGGTTTCTTCGGGGAAGCCAAACATTAAATCAATAGAAATGTTATGAATATCAGCACGATGCAAACGGTCGATAGCCATCTTTACATCGTTCGCTTTGTGTCGCCTTCTCAGAAATTTCAACCGAGTTTCAGAGAACGTTTGCGCCCCCATTGAAATGCGATTGATAGGAAAATGGCGCATGTTTTCAGCAAATTCTTCGGTTACATCATCGGGGTTACATTCAAAAGAAATTTCCATATCAGCCAACTTTTCCATCTTGTCGGAATAGTTATCTTCTATGGTTTGAAATATTTTCTCAATGTGTTGAGGTGCTAATTGCGAGGGAGTGCCGCCTCCAAAGTAAATTGTTTCTAAGGTTTCGTTGTTATCTTGGAATACGAAATTCTTTTGTTCCACCAATTCTTTGCACACTGCTACCACATAGCGGTCAATGGTTTCGGTTCTCGTTTTTGGGGTTAGTGTAGAATAAAACCCACAATAAATGCAACGTGAAGCACAAAACGGAATATGAATGTAAAGACTTGCCATTATATATTAATAAGGAGAACGCCTTACGAGCGTTGATTTCCTTGCAAAAGTACTAATTTCTTTTAAAACTTTGCAAAATTCTTATAAATTGTTTTGGTAGTATAAAATAAAATGACTAACTTAGACGACAGATTCAGTAAGTATTGCTTATTGTAATCGAAAAAAAAACAATAATACTAACAACCTAAAGGTGGGCTTCTAAAAGAATCTATCAAGATTAACGACCTACACATAGAAATTTTGGAACAACCTTTTTAAATCTATCGTGGTTATGAGAATATATCAGACAAACGAAATTAAGAACATTGCATTGCTTGGCAGTGCGGGTAGCGGCAAGACTACACTTGCGAGAGTATGTTGTTTGGCGCAGGTGTCATTAAACGACGTGGCACCATTGAGGCGAAAAACACAGTTAGTGATTATTTCCCAGTAGAACAAGAATATGGTTACTCGGTCTTTTCTACTGTTTTTCATGTCGAGTGGAACAATAAGAAGTTAAACATAATTGATTGCCCAGGAAGCGATGACTTCGTTGGTGGTGCTATCACAGCATTGAACGTAACCGATCAAGCCGTAATTCTCATTAATGGACAATATGGTCCAGAAGTAGGCACACAAAATAATTTCCGATATACAGAGAAATTAAAGAAACCTGTTATCTTCTTAGTCAATCAATTAGATTCCGATAAATGCGACTTCGATAATGTTATGAACAGCATGAAGGAAATTTATGGTTCTAAATGTGTTCAAATTCAATATCCAACCGCAACTGGTTCGGGTTTTAATAGCATCATTGATGTTCTTTTGATGAAGAAATATAGTTGGAAACCTGAAGGTGGTGCGCCTATTATTGAGGATATTCCAGCTGAAGAAATGGATAAAGCATTGGAACTTCACAAGATTTTGGTTGAAGCAGCTGCCGAAAACGATGAAACATTAATGGAAAAGTTCTTTGAAACAGAAACGCTTACAGAAGATGAAATGCGTGAAGGTATTCGCAAAGGACTTGTTGCACGCAGCATATTCCCAGTTTTCTGTGTTTGTGCAGGGAAAGATATGGGCGTGCGCCGCTTAATGGAGTTCTTAGGCAATGTAGTTCCTTTCGTTGATGAAATGGATAAGGTTCACAATACTCGTGGAGAAGAGGTTACACCCGATACAAATGGGGCGGAATCTGTTTATTTCTTTAAGACTGCTGTTGAGCCTCACATCGGTGAAGTGAGCTACTTTAAGGTGATGAGTGGCTCTATAAAAGTGGGCGATGATTTGACAAATGCAGATAGAGGCTCAAAGGAACGCATTGGCAAATCTTTGCTTGTGCAGGTGCTAATCGTATTCCTGTTGAACAACTCAACGCTGGCGATATTGGTTGTACTGTAAAATTGAAAGATGTCAAGACGGGTAATACTTTGAATGGTAAAGGTGTTGAACAACATTTCGATTTCATCAAGTATCCTAACCCAAAATATATGCGTGCCATTGAGGCTACCAATTCGCAAGAAACAGAAAAACTCATGGCTGCACTCTTAAAGATGCGTCAAGAAGACCCTACATGGATTGTAGAACAGAGCAAGGAATTGCGCCAAACCATTGTGAAAGGACAGGGCGAATTCCACTTGCGTACCCTCAAATGGCGTTTGGAAAACAATGAAAAACTTCAAACTGTATTTAAGGAAGCACGCATACCATATCGTGAAACCATTACAAAGCAAGCAAAAGCTGAGTATCGTCATAAGAAACAAAGTGGTGGTGCAGGTCAGTTTGGCGAAGTTCACCTCATTGTAGAACCATACGCTGAAGGAATGCCAGACCCTACTATGTACAAGTTTAATGGGCAAGAGTTTAAGATGAACATCAAGGGTAAGGAAGAAAAAGATTTACCTTGGGGCGGTAAACTCGTCTTTATCAACTCAGTAGTAGGCGGTGCTATTGATACACGCTTCATGCCTGCCATCTTAAAAGGTATCATGGATTGTATGGAACATGGTCCATTGACAGGTAGTTATGCTCGCGATGTACGCGTAATTGTTTACGATGGTAAGATGCACCCAGTTGATTCTAACGAACTTTCATTTACGCTTGCTGCTCGCCACGCTTTCTCTGATGCGTTCAAAGTTGCTGGTCCAAAGATTTTGGAACCAATTTACGATTTGGAAGTATATGTACCAAGCGATTATATGGGCGATGTGATGAGCGATTTGCAAGGTCGTCGTGCCATGATTATGGGTATGGATTCGGAGGCAGGCTACCAAAAGTTGCAAGCTAAGATTCCTTTGAAAGAATTGTCAAGCTATAGTATTTCGTTGAGTTCGCTCACTGGTGGTCGTGCAAGTTTCACAACTAAATTCTCAAGTTACGAACTTGTACCTAACGAATTGCAACAAACCCTCATCGCTGAACATGAAGCAGAGGTGAAGGACGAAGAAGAATAAAATAGAAATCGTGATTTGCCCATACCATTGGGTTATATTAATAATGAGGTTGGCAGCTTTTTGAGCATGCCAACCTTTTATTTTTTTTGAAATATTTTGGTAAAGGAATTTTGATTTACTATCTTTGCATAAGATATAGCTGCACTCGGCAATTAGAAAGTAAACTTTCTTTGCACTCGTTGGCAATATCTTTGCATAAGATATAGCTGCACTCGGCAAATAGAAAGTAAACTTTCTTTGCGCTCGTTGGCTATCTAATAAATTGTAAATAAATGACACGAATGGAAATAAAACATACTATCGACTGTTTTGTTCCTTGCAATAATGTATTGCAAGCTGAAGAAATAGCGAAGCAATTCATAAACGAAGACGAAGTAAATAAAGTTTGGTTGCTTAGAACAGAGGCTGCCAATATGGATAAAACACTTCCCGAAGGAGTGGAAACCATGCAAGTTGGCAATATTCTTTCAGTAGAAACCATGCTCGCAATGGCAGAGAATTGTACTGCCGATTATGTGCTTTTTTATATGAAAACTTCGCCCATTACATTGGGTTACCATGCTTTGAAACGTTTTTTGAATGTTGCCAAGGACACTAAAGCAGCGATGGTTTATGCCGACCGTTACTCGGTTGAGGCTGGAAAAGTGGTGCACCACCCTGTTATTGATTATCAAGTAGGAAGTATTCGTGATGATTTCGATTTCGGTTCTTTGGTCTTGATAGATGCAAAGCAATTGAAGGCTTATGCTAAACAAGCTGAAAAGCACGATTATAAGTTTGCTGGTTGGTATGATTTGCGTTTGTTCTTGAGTCGCCAAGAACGAATTTTCCATTTAGATGAATACCTCTATACCGAAGAGGAAGACGACTTGCGCCGTAGTGGCGAGAAGCAATTCGACTATGTAAACCCACGCAATCGTGAGGTGCAAATAGAAATGGAAAAAGCGGCAACCGCCCATTTGAAAGCCGTAGGAGCGTTGGTTGATATATCAAAATATCAACAACCCGACTTTGAAGGGGGGAATTTCAAGGTGGAAGCATCGGTGGTTATTCCTGTTTTCAATCGTGAAAAAACAATTCGTGATGCGGTGGAATCGGCATTAAGTCAGCAGACTAATTTTGAATACAACGTAATCGTTGTGGATAATCATTCTACCGACCAAACCACAGCGATACTTTCTGAAATGGCAAAGAGTAACGCCCGCCTTGTTCATCTTACCCCACAACGCACCGACCTCGGTATTGGTGGTTGTTGGAACTATGCTGTGAATAACGAAAAGTGTGGGCGTTTTGCCGTCCAATTAGATAGTGATGACCTTTATTCATCGGAACTTACCTTGCAAAAGATAGTTGATGCTTTCCATAAGCAGAAGGCTGCCATGATAATAGGTTCGTATCGAATGTGCGATTTTGAGTTAAATACCTTACCACCAGGATTGATTGACCATGCAGAATGGACAGACGAGAATGGTTGTAACAATGCTTTGCGCATCAATGGTTTAGGTGCTCCACGTGCGTTTTATACACCATTGGCACGCGAAATACAATTCCCAAATACCAATTATGGGGAAGATTATGCCATGGGATTGGCTTTTAGCCGACAATTCCGCATCGGTCGTCTTTACGAAGAACTCTATTTGTGTCGTCGTTGGGGTGGAAATAGCGATGCAGCATTGAGCGTTGAACGTGTCAATGCCAATAATTTATACAAAGACCGATTGCGTACCATCGAATTAACGGCACGTCAGCAACTCAACAAGCAAGGCGATGAGGAGGGCGCAAAGAGTTTAGAGCCTTTTTTTACAGCCAACTGAACCAATGGGCAGATGCCAAACAGCGGTTCAGTGATTTAGAATTGGTGCAAATAAAAAATATCGGTGATGGCTTAAAGGCGCAGTTTAATCCTGCAAGAATGGTCAGCACGGGGGCTAAAATAGATAAAACAACGATAGCAAAACGTCCTTGTTTCCTTTGTGTAGCTAATCGCCCAGCGGTTCAAACAAGTGTTTCGTTTGGTTCATCGTTTGAGATATTAGTCAATCCGTTCCCTATCTTACCGATTCATTTCACCATTCCTGCACGCCAACATCAATTGCAAAAGATAAAAGAGTATTACGCTGATTTGCACAACCTTGCTAATGCGTATCCAAATCTTATGTTCTTTTACAATGGACCAAAGTGTGGCGCAAGCGCACCAGACCATTTGCATTTTCAAGGTGGTACAAGTGGGTTGTTGCCTATACAAGAAAGGTGGGACGATTTGGAGGCTTCGGCACTGCCATTGTTGAACCTCAGTGATGTGGAAGGTATATTCTTGATTCAAGATTTCGCCTATCCTGCCCTTGCTATTAAGAGTCGTAGCGTTGAAAACGATGAATATTTGTTTCGCATAGTTTACGATTCGTTGCCACAAAGAGAGGACGAAATTGAGCCAATGATGAATATTGTGGTTTGGAAGAAAGGACTTGACACTATTTCTGTTGTCTTTCCACGTCAGAAACATCGTCCTGAATGCTATTCAAAGGAAGGAGATGAGCAGTATTTGATAAGTCCTGGTGCTTTGGATATGGGCGGTTTGCTCATTCTTCCACGACAAATTGACTTTGAAAGAATGAATGCCGACTTATTAAAAGAGGTGATGAAAGAAATTGTTCTTGCACCAACGGAGATGGAAAAGGTGTGCGAAAAAATCAAAAATACAAAGGTATAACGAACTGAAACAATGGGAATAAGTAAGATAACAGCAGAACCGAACGTATCGGTAGGCATTGTTAGTGCAAGCAAATTGTGCTTTTCGCTCAATCATGTTTATTCGGTAAATGGAGTAGCGTGTAGCGGAAAACAGAAGGTAGAACTGGCTGAAGGACGCATTTTATGGCAAAATAAGACTTATGATACGCTTGTTTTTAAACCTATTGATGCTCAATCATCGTTTACACTCGAAGACGTTACCATTGGAGTGAATTTCCATTGGGAGCGAAAAGAGGCACAAACATTCTTAGGGAAATTGCGTTTTGTGGTGGAAAACGGTAAGATTTGCGCTATAAATGAACTGCCTGTTGAAACTTATTTAACCAGTGTTATATCGTCAGAGATGCGTGCCACGTCTTCATTAGAGTTGCTTAAAGCCCACGCGGTAATATCACGCAGTTGGCTTTTGGCGCAAATGCAGCAACGAAAAGCAAGTGAAAGCAATGCAGAAGCACTTGTTTCGTTTGTAAAAACCGATGACGAAATCATACGTTGGTACGACCGTGAAGACCATAAACTATTTGATGTATGTGCCGATGACCATTGTCAACGCTATCAAGCATTACAAAGGCAGCCAATAAGCATGTGGTGGAAGCTATAAAACAAACCGCTGGAGAAATATTAACAAGTGGCGATGAGATTTGCGATGCACGTTATAGCAAGTGTTGCGGTGGTGCAATAGAGGAATTTCAATATTGTTGGGAGAACATCAGAAAGCCTTATTTGGTGGCACTACCCGATGTTCTGCCCGACGAAAAGCCTTTGCCCGACCTTACCGATGAGGCAATTGCAAGAAAATGGATATTGTCTAAACCTGAAGCGTTTTGCAATACAAACAATAAAAAGGTGCTTTCGCAGGTGTTAAACGACTTTGACCAAGAAACAACAGACTTCTATAGATGGGAGCAAATCTACTCGCAAGCAGAAGTAAAGCAGCTTTTAGAAGAAAAAATAGGGGTTGATTTTGGTGATATTCTCGACCTTATTCCATTGGAAAGAGGCAAGAGTGGGCGCATCTTTCGACTGAAAATAGTGGGTACAAAGCGCACTTTGATTATCGGAAAGGAACTTGAAATTAGGCGAGCATTAAGCAAAAGTCATCTTTATAGTTCGGCATTTGTGGTTGAACGAGCTGATTTGAAAGACAATGTTCCACAAACTTTTACGATAAAAGGTGCTGGTTGGGGGCATGGAGTAGGGCTTTGCCAGATTGGCGCTGCATGATGGGCGAACAAGGTTATCGTTACGACCAAATACTTTTACATTATTATAAAGGTGCAGATATAACAAAGGCATACGAAAGACGTTCTTAATACAGAGCAAAGCAGCGCAAACGCAAATTATATGGATACGAACGAAACTTTAAACAATAAAAAATGGCTATGGCTACCCACTATTTATTTTACGCGTGGATTGCCTTACGTCATTGTGTTTCTCGTTTCATTGGTATTTTTCAATAGAATGGGCTTGTCAAATGGTACGATAACGCTGCTCACCTCATGGTTTTTCATTCCCTTTATTCTGCGTCCTTTGTTGGGTAGAGTTGTTATTGGCTATGCCACAAAACGCTTTTGGATACTCGCAATGGAGTTCTTAATGGCTGCTTCCATGTTTGGAATTTCAAAGCTAATAACTGCTTCCTATTGGGAAATAGGTTCCATGCTGCTCTTTATTATAATAGCTTGTGCTGCTGTAATACATGATGTTGCGGTAGCAAGGTTCTATAAACTGAGTATATCTCGTAAATCGCCTGGGGTAAGCAGTTTGCATTCGGTATTCTTGCTCATGGCTATTGTGGTCGGAATGGGTATTCCTTTAACCTTAGCAGGTAATCTTGAAATGCTCAATCGTGTCGTTGCGAAGTCGTGGGTATCTACTTTTTATTTATTATCCGTAACGTTTTTATTGCTTTTTATTTATCATTTTTGGGTGATTCCTCGACCCAAAGACAAGCCGTCTATACCTGTACGTAGCGGATTGACCCGTCGTTGGTGGTTGGAAACCAAAACTACTTTCATGCAATTGCCTAACTATGTGGCGTTGCTTTCTTTTCTTTTGCTTTATTTAATCCCCGAAGGAATGTTTTTCCGCATAGCTCCTTTGTTCTTAATCGACCCTGGAAGCAATGGCGGATTGAGTCTTTCGCCACAAGAATTGGGCTTGGTTCAAGGTTCGGTAGGTGCGTTTGCTGCCATTTTTGGTTGCATTTTAGGTCGTCAGTCTATCGTAAAAAGAGGATTAATGGGTAGCCTTTGGCTCATGGTTTGTGCTATAACGTTGCCCAAAATGCTTTATATTTACCTTAGCTACAACTTTGTTTCCACACTTTCTGTTATCAATATTTGCGTGGCAGTGGAACAATTTGGTTTTGGTTTTGGCATTACTGCCTATATTTTGATACTTCTTTATTGTTCGCAAGGTAAGTATGCCATCTTCCGTTACTCTATTGCGAGTGCCATTGCAGCTTTATCTCTTATGGCATCTGGTTGGTTTACAGGCATTCTTCAAGAATATTTAGGCTATCGTCGCTTCTTTGTTATTGTGGCAATCGTTAATATTTTGCCTTTTATCGTAACGGCATTTTTAAGTCGTTCTACCCAATTTGAAAAGGAAAATGAAATAAGATAGAAACGCTTAGTTTCTATCTTATTCTCATATCTTATTCGTCTTCTGGAAAAATCTCTTCTGGAATTTCGTCAGTTTCATCATCTCCATCGCCAATTAATATTTGGTTTCCCGTGAGAATTTTCTTCTTTCCGTCCATGTAAGTCAATATAATTTTGGTAATTCTGAGCCTTGTTGCATCGCCAGCATAACAGAAAGTGTACGATGAATCGTAATCCCAATCCCATGTACCTGCATCATATTGTTTTATAGGACCTGTTCCTTTGAAGTTGCCTGACACTCTAATATCGCCCACATCGTTCAAAACATTATAGAAAACTTGAATGTATCGGATTGTTTTTGCGTTCAAATTTCTGAATGTTAGTTTTAGCGTTACAACATAATTTTCATTGTCCCAACTATAATCAGAAACGAATCCCCAAGGCACAGCTTTCTTTATTTTACCAATTACTTCGTTAATTTTATCTGCATTAAAATACTCTATTTCTTCAAGAGGTATATGAGTTTTACCTAATGAATCAACAAATGCCGTTGCGTGCTTTTGAAAAGCCTCGTGTTCGAGTATATCGTCTGTTAATTTATAAACGTGAATTTGCGTACAACTGTAACCTAAATCGAATGGTTCGTTATGTATACTTAATATAGAATCGTTTTGAATGCCTATGCAATATAGTCGATTGGTCTTTATTTCCCTCTCGCATAACTCACATTTGTATGTATCTAAAGGAACAGGAAGGAAATTCCAAATGTGCGAACGGCGATATTCTTCCTTTTCTTTGCGTGCTTTTTCAGCTTTTTCAGCTTCTTCCTTTTTGCGCCTTTCCACCTCTTCTCGCTCTCGTCTGATGCGTTGTTCTTCTTGATATTTAAGTTCTTGATTATGCGCCTCACACTTTTTGACGAGTGTAGCCGACTTTAAATCAATCAGATTTTGCAGGTCTGCGCCCGAAACCATAGGAATAGTTTTGGCTTTTTTATAGTTTTTGAACACCGATTTGTCGAGTGTTATGGCAAAATTTCCTGTTGCAGTGGTAGCATAAAGCGTTAAAGTCTTCTTGTTGAGCGCATACATTTCCGTAATGTTATCAATGCTCACAACAGGCATATTCTCCTTTTTCACATAATAACCCTGCTCGTCAGTTTCGTACATGACAATGGCACGGCGCATTAACGAATTGAAAGCCGTGAATTGGGCATATGAAAACAAAGTTGCAAAGCAACCAATGAAAAGTAAAAATAGCTTTTTGAAGTTCATATATACGTTTTTAAGAATTTACAAATAGAACACGAGGGAGGCAGAAACCACATTCAACTGTTTTTCTTTGGTAAGGTATCCCACTTGCGAAATACGGTTTGGCGTGTTCAATATATGCTCAAAATTAAGTTTTACCATACCCAATGAAAGCGTTGCACAAACGGAATTAACCATTTTTTTCTCCGTTATTATGTTCTGTCTGTCCACAGGAATGCCCACCGTATAGCCCAAATGAAGTCCGTATGACTTGTTTTTAAAAGGCACAAACATAATCTTTGGAGCAATTCTGACGTATGATATTCGTGGATTTCCTTGATAAATAAATTCGTCAGCATCTCTGGTAAAATCAACTTCAGCGTATGAACCCGTCAATTCAAAGCCAATGAACGAATTAGTAGTGCGTATCTGTGCGCCAATACCAGCCTCCCATTCATAATTATTTTGCGTGTCTAAGAGTGTTCCAAAGCTACCAAAGATTATTCCTTTAGAATGCCAACGCACTTTGCGGCGTTCTTTTCGGTAGTTGGCATAGTATTTTGCCGATTGTATACTGTCGGCTTTTGCCTTTGCTTCCAATATCTTTCTTTCCTCCGCATCTTTATGATTCGTGAATGCTTCATATAGTGTGCGATATTCACTACTCTTTGCTGGCATGAGTTTTTCGTCATTATTGAGCAATGAGCAGCCAAATTCGGTAGGCGTAAAGTAAGCAAATAAGGAGCTGAGTCGGTCGTATTCATGCCCACTTGCATACTGATTGGCATTGGCAAGCACGTTTGTCCATAAGCGTTGTGTTTGTCTGTCCAATTCGTTCTTTGTCATTTCTTCCTGTACATCGAGCAAAAGTCGGCGAATACCGATATTGTCGTTTACAACAATCATTTCAGAAACCTTATTATTAATGTAAGAATTGAACTTTATTTGTGCAATTTCCAATGCGTTATAAAGATTTTTTCGGTCGGCTTCGTTCATGCTTTCTTTGGTCAAAGCGGTGTAAATAAAAATAGCCTCCTTCAAATCGCCACTTTTTTCTTTCGCTTTTGCTTCGTCCATTCTACTCGAAAAATAGCGTTTACTTTCGATTTGACTTTTCGATTTAAATGTTTCCATTGTTACCTGACCATAAACTTCGCCTTGTTCAAAAGCGAATAATAAGGCTACGAGTACAAAAAAATGTTTCATTTTTACTTTGATAGTTCGGTTATTTGTTTCTAAAATATAGGTTGTATTAATTTACTTTACGTTGTAGGGGGTAGATTGTTACTGTTTACTTTGCGAATAATGTAACTTTGTAGGGGCGTGGTTTATCACGTTCCTTATTGCAAAACTACTTACTTTTAGGGTGTTAGGAACGTGATAAATCACGCCCCTACGGAGTCCATTGTGCAGCTTATCTTATGCAAAGATATTGCAAACGAGTACAGAGAAAGTTTACTTTCACTTTGTCGAGTGCAGCTATATCTTATGCAAAGGTAGTGTAAATTAAGCATAATACCAATATATTCACTTTTTTTAAAAAATAAAATATAAGATTTTGGTAATTGGATATTTTTTGTTTAACTATTTTTGGTCGTGCGTTAGAGAGAAATGAAGTAGACGGTCTCGAACTTTTTTATCTTTTTAGGTGTGCATAAATGTAGCAGAATTGCTAACTTTCGGTGCATTTTACTCCATTTTTTACACTCAAATTGTTCTAAATTCGTGTTCTAAAAATGGACAAAATTAGATGAGAAATGTACTTCTCTGTATCTTGCTGATTATCAATTTATTATGTGGTTTTTATATTTTTGCCTTTCAAAACAGTATATTTTAGCGTTCAAAACAATAGGTTTTAAGCTTCAAAACAGTCGGTTTTGCAGAGCGAAACAATAGGTCTTGTTTTTTAAAGCCTAATTTTAAAGAATTGTCGGAGCTATATTGTTCTCTTTTTCCGTATTCAAAAAATGATGCTAAAAATACCAATTAATTTTGAACACCTATTTAAATTTTGTATCTTTGCATCATAAAGGCTGCAATCAATACTTGCATTTTTGTAAATGAAGCGACACAATATTTAATATATTGTCGTGGTAGAAAATCGCACTTTTATATAAAAAAAGACATTTTTGCAGTCGTATAACGCAGAAAAATTATGAAAAGCAAAATTAAAATAGCGGTTGCTGGAACAGGTTATGTAGGGTTGAGCATAGCAACATTGTTGAGTCAGCACCACGAAGTTGTGGCGGTCGATGTTGTAAAGGAGAAAGTAGACCTTATCAATAATAGACAGTCGCCCATTCAAGACGACTATATTGAAAAATATTTAGCCGAAAAGGAGCTACATCTTACGGCTACATTGGACGGCGAAAAGGCGTATCGTGATGCCGACTTTGTGGTCATTGCTACGCCTACCAACTATGACTCAATGCGCAATTACTTTGATACAACCCATGTAGAGGAGGTGATTGAGCAAGTAATGCGTGTCAATTCAAAGGCTATTATGGTGATTAAATCCACAATCCCAGTGGGTTATACCGAAAGCGTACGACAGAAATTCAATTGCGAAAACATCATCTTTGCCCCCGAATTTCTACGAGAAAGCAAAGCGTTATACGATAATTTGTACCCAAGTCGCATCATTGTTGGACGACCTGAAGGCGACGAACGATTGGACAACGCTGCTCATGAATTTGCCGAACTCTTGCAAGAAGGAGCGATAAAGGAAGACATTCCAACGCTTTTCATGGGACTCACTGAGCCGAAGCCGTGAAACTATTTGCCAATACCTATTTGGCTTTGCGTGTAAGCTACTTCAATGAACTCGACACTTACGCCGAAGTAAAAGGCTTAGACACCTCAAACATTATTCAGGGTGTTTGCCTTGACCCACGCATAGGGGCGTTTTACAATAATCCTTCGTTCGGTTATGGAGGGTATTGTTTGCCAAAAGACACGAAACAATTGTTGGCAAACTATTCTGATGTACCCGAAAATTTGATTCAAGCCATTGTGGAAAGCAACCGAACACGCAAAGATTTCATAGCCGACCAAGTGCTGCACAAGGCAGGTTATTACGACTATTTTGAGCAAGGAAATTACAATCCGAAAGTAGAAAAAGATTGTGTCATAGGCGTTTACCGATTAACTATGAAATCGAACAGCGATAATTTTCGGCAAAGTTCTATACAGGGTGTCATGAAACGCATCAAGGCAAAGGGCGCAACTATTATTATTTATGAGCCAACTTTAGAAGACGGCACCACATTTTTTGGTAGTTTGGTGGTGAACGACTTACAAAAGTTCAAAGCTGAGTGCGATGAAATTATAGCCAACCGATATGATAGTGCGTTGGACGATGTAAAAGAAAAAGTTTATACACGCGATATATTCCAGTGCGACTAAGAGAATGAAGCGAAGGAAGAACTATGAAGATTGAAAAAATAGAGGAAACTAAAGAATATTTTAAAGGAAAAATTAGCGTTGAAGTAACCCAACCACGTATTGATATAATAAACGAAGTGGTTTATGCTCAATACTTTGGCAACGGCACACGCTCGCTCCACATGACAATATTCATGCCCAATACAACGAAAAAGAAACCTTGTGTGGTCTATTTTCCAGGTGGAGGGTTCACCACTTCCGATTATGGCAAGTGGAGCAGACTGCGTATGGCGTTGGCATTAGAAGGATTTATAGTGGCAGCAGTGGAATATCGTCCGTTGCCAGATGCTTTCCCAGCCATGCTTATCGACGGAAAAGCAGCCGTAAGATACCTACGCGCTCATGCCGAACAATTCGGAATTGATACAGAACGCATAGGTGTTATGGGCAATTCGGCAGGTGGTTATTTGGCGCAACTTGTGGCAATGACCGCAAAAGAAACCGAGTTTGAAGTGGGCGACTACCTAAACTATTCGTCAGAAATACAAGCTTGTTGCGATATTTTTGGTCCTTACGATTTTACACGCATCGTGGAAGATTTTCCCGCTGAGGTGCAACAATGGCATCAATCAGCCGCTGCCTCGGAAGCATTGTTGGTAGGTGGAGTGAAATATGGAAAGAAACCAATGGGAACAATTGCTGAAAACAAAGAGAAAGCCCTATGGGCAAGTCCGATAGGGCATATACATTCCGACTTACCACCGTTCTTAATTTTGCACGGAACAGCCGATAAAATGGTTACAACCTTGCAAAGTGAACATTTATACAATGACTTAAAAGCACGCAATGTACCTGCTACGTTTTATCTTTTAGAGGGCGCTGGGCATGGCGACGACCCTTGGTTTCAACAACCTATTATTGATTTAATCGTGGAATGGTTCAAACAGCAACTGAATAAGTAGATAGTAAAAGATGTAGCCGATTATTTTTTAGTTTAATACGATGCGCTACATGAAATGCCCATAGCCTTTACACGTTCGCAAATAGTGTTCAATTCTTCCTTTGTAGCTTTTTTGAGGTTTGGGTCGGGTGTCTCTCGGTCAATGGTATAAATCATAACTTTGCGTGGAGCAATGGTTTTCAGGGCTGCAAGCCATGGGGAAATGTACTCCTCCTTTACGTTGTTTACGTCAATGCCGTCTTGCGATGTGCCTTTCATGAACATGGTTTGAATGATGAGCTTACCTTTAAAAGCCTTCATGCCTTCAATGATTTTCGCTGCACTATAAGACGGAATTACAGGGCGGTCAGTATTCTGAATATAAGCATCGTTAATCGTATCAAGTTTTAGAATGTTATTGTCCACTTTCAAAAGCGCATCAAAAACCTTTGGGCGATGTATGAACGTGGAATTGCTTAATACAGAAACCTTTGCATTGGGACAATATTGATTGCGAAGCCGAATAGTATCGTCAATAATTTCTGCAAATTCAGGGTTAGAAGTAGGCTCGCCATTGCCAGCAAAGGTGAGTACATCTGGATATTCTCCCGTTTTGGTCATTTCTTTTAACTTTTCTTCAAGTTTTATAGCCACCGCTTGGCGAGTTGGGAAAATCGATTTTGTGCGGTGGTCTTTGTTAAAACCACATTCGCAATAAATGCAATCGAAGGTGCAAACTTTGCCATCGCTCGGTAAAAGATTAATGCCTAACGATAGACCGAGACGGCGACTTTTGATAGGACCGAAGATAGGAGAAGGATAAATAATGGTACTCATATTAAAAATCTTATTCGTTGCACAAAGGTAACAATTAAGTTTAAAATAGGAAGAGGTTGAATTGGAAATATGTTTTGTTTGTAAATAAAATTTAAAATCTTTTGCTATTACCTTATTTTACAGTATCTTTGCATCAACTTTGGTGTATTATCCCCAATTTAGAACAATGGCAAAACAACATAAAAAGGCAGGAAAGCCACGCAGCTTACAAATAATAACGCTTTGCATTAGTACGGCAATGGTGCTTATTCTCATTGGAATGGTAGTTTTGACGGTGTGTACAAGTCGCAATCTCAGTCAGTTTGTTAAGGAAAACCTTACGATAACCATGATTCTTCAGCCCGATATGAGCAACGAAGAATGTGCTACTTTGTGCGAGCGTGTAGACCAATTGAATTATATCAGCAACTTAAACTTTATCAGCAAGGAAGAAGCCTTGAAGGAAGGAACAAAAGAATTGGGAGCAAACCCTGCCGAATTTGCTGGCGAAAATCCGTTCACCGCTGAAATAGAGGTACAATTGAAGGCGAATTATGCCAATAACGATTCGATAAAAGCTATTGCAGCGCAATTGAAAACCTACAAAGGGGTGAGCGATATTACTTATCGTCAAGATTTAGTAGAGAGTGTGAATAACACATTGGGCAAGATTAGTCTTGTGTTGTTGGTTATTGCAGCATTATTAACAGTCGTTTCTTTCTCGTTGATAAACAATACAATACGATTAAGCGTATATGCTCAACGATTTACAATCCATACAATGAAGCTCGTAGGAGCATCGTGGAATTTCATACGAATGCCTTTCTTGCGTACAGCTATCATCGAAGGATTGGTTTCGGCACTGATTGCTATTGCTGTTTTAGGGGTTGGAATGTATTTCTTGTATTCTTACGACCCTGAAATTGCTGTGGTTTTGGATTGGAACGTAATGATAATAACCGCTTTGACTATGCTTGCTTTCGGTGTTCTCATTACTTTCTTCTGCTCATGGCTATCGGTAAACAAGTTCTTGCGCATGAAAGCAAGTTCACTTTATAAGATTTAAGTAAACATATTTTCAAGAGTTCAACCTTTATATTATATATAAGGTGTGGCTTAACAATTCATAAACGAAATGGATAAAAAGAATTTAGCATTTAGCAAAATCAATTTCATCTTGTTGGCTATTAGTGTGGCTATCGTGATTTTGGGTTTTATATTGATGAGCGGTAGCGGTTCTACTGAAACAGAGTATAACCCTGAAATCTTCAGTACCATGCGTATTAAGGTCGCTCCAGTCGTAACTTTCATTGGTTTCATCTCGATTATTGGTGCAATTATGTATCAACCAAAACGTAAAGACGAGGCTGAAGAATAATGGATTTAATTCAAACAATTATTATTGCCATAGTTGAAGGTTTGACAGAGTTCTTGCCTGTATCGTCAACAGGGCACATGATTATTACGCAACACCTATTAGGCGTTGAGCAAGGCAATCCCTTTGTTCACGCTTTTACATTTATAATACAGTTTGGAGCAATCCTTTCTGTGGTTTGTTTGTATTGGAAAAAGTTTTTTTCATTTACAAAAGAAATGTGGAAACTCTATGGACTGCTGATAATTGGTGTGCTTCCTGCCGTTGTTGTGGGTTTAGCTGCAAAGAAAAGCGGACTCTTAGATTGGCTTTTAGACTCTATTTGGGTGGTAGCCATTACGCTTGTTTTGGGCGGAATCTTTATGCTTTTCTGCGACAAACTATTTAATCAAGGCAAAGAAGAAAACGAAGTTACACCTAAACGCGCCTTCTTTATAGGAATGTTTCAATGCCTTTCAGTTATCCCAGGTATGAGTCGTTCCATGTCAACCATTGTTGGTGGTATGGCAAACAAACTCACTCGCAAGAAAGCAGCCGAGTTTTCGTTCTTCCTTGCTGTGCCAACCATGGCTGGCGCAACCATTTTGGACGTTTACGATATGATGAAAGAAAACGTAAGTTGGGCAACTTCCGACAATCTTATGCTCTTAGGCGTAGGGTGTGTCATATCGTTTTTCGTGGCAATCTTAGCCATGAAATGGTTTGTTAGCTTCCTTACCAAATATGGTTTTAAAGCCTTTGGGTGGTACAGAATCATTGTTGGTGGTATTCTTTTAGCCATGTTGCTTTCTGGCGTATCGCTCAATATGGTTGATTAATGTTTATTCTTTTAATAAAATCAGAATGAATTTCAAAGAAGGAGTAATCATACCGATTGACAAACCATACGGAATAACGAGTTTTAAGGCTTTGGCTCATGTGCGTTACCTTTGTTCTCAAGCGCAAGGAGGACGAGTAAAAATAGGGCATGCAGGCACACTCGACCCATTGGCAACAGGAGTCCTCATACTTGCAACGGGTAAGATGACCAAGCAAATAGAGAATTTGCAGACGCACACGAAGGAATATGTAGCCACAATGCAGTTGGGAGCAACTACGCCAAGCTACGATATGGAACACGAAGAGAACGAAAAGTTCCCAACGGAGCATATCACTCGTGAACTCATTGAAGAGAAACTGCAACATTTTGTAGGCGATATTGAGCAAATACCCCCTACTTATAGTGCAGTAAAAGTGAATGGGCAACGAGCTTTTGATTATCGTCGCAGAGGCGATGACGTGGTTTTGAAACCTAAAAAGATACGAATTGATGAAATAGAAATCATCAGTTTCGATGTAGAAAAAATGCAACTTACCATGCGAATTGTATGCGGTAAAGGTACATACATACGCGCTTTAGCACGCGATTTAGGGAGAACACTTAGCAGTGGAGCCTATCTTACAGCATTAAGACGCACAAAAGTTGGCGAAATTAAAGTAGAAAAATGTGTTAATTACGACCATTTTCAAGAATGGTTGAACCAACAGAACATAGAAAATATAGATAAATGAAGCTTTCACAATTTAAATTCAACTTACCTCAAGAGCAGGTAGCTTTGTATCCACATTCGTCTGAACGTGTGTTAAATCGTGCTGACGGAACAAGTCAAGTATTCAAAGTAACTCGCAGAGATGAAGCGCGGCTTATGGTTTTGCATAAAAAATCGGGAACGATTGATATGTATAACAAAGAAATAGAGGGTGACCCAACTGAGGAAGACTACATACGCTTTAAAGATGTTGTGAATTATTTTGATGAAGGCGATACTTTTATATTTAACGATACAAAGGTTTTTCCTGCACGTTTGTATGGTACGAAGGAAAAAACAGATGCCAAAATCGAAGTGTTCTTGTTGCGTGAACTCAATCAAGAGATGCGTTTATGGGACGTTTTGGTAGAACCAGCACGCAAAATTCGTATTGGTAACAAACTTTTCTTTGATGAATCAGGCTCAATGGTAGCTGAAGTTATCGACAATACAACTTCTCGTGGTCGCACGCTTCGTTTCCTTTATGACTGTCCGCACGAGGAGTTTAAGAAAGAACTCTATGCTTTGGGCGAAGCTCCATTGCCCCGTTACATCATAGATAATCGTGAAAAAGAAGCAGGAGAAGACTTTGCTCACGCTGATGCAGACGATTTAGAGAATTTCCAATCGGTCTTTGCAGCACATGAAGGTGCTGTTACTGCCCCTGGAACCAACCTTCATTTCTCAGAACATTTAATGAAAATGATGGAAATAAAAGGCATACAGTCGGCTTTTATTACGTTGCATTGTGGCTTAGGCAATTTCCATGATATTGAGGTGGAAGACCTTACAAAGCACAAAATGGACTCAGAGGAAATGCACATTAATGCTGATGCTTGCAAAATTGTTAATGAAGCAAAACTTGCTAATCATCGTGTTTGTGCCATTGGAGCAAGTGTTGTTAAGGCAACGGAAACTGCTGTGGGGACAGACGGAATGTTGAAAGAATATGATGGATGGACAAATAAGTTTATTTTCCCTCCATACGATTTCGGATTGGCTAACTCAATGTTGGTGAATTTCTATCACCCTTATTCTACTTTATTAATGGAAACTGCTGCTTTTGGTGGTTACGACCTTGTTATGGAGGCTTACGATAAGGCTGTTAAGGGTGGCTATCAGTTTGGTTGCTTTGGCGATGCACTTTTAATTTTGAACGATTAATTTGGGATTAGCAATTTAAAATAGACTGAATAGAGAATGTCGCACATCGTTTATCTTGGTTTAGGTTCTAATCTTGGCAACCGAAAAGCAATACTGAATGAAGCCATTGCTCTTATTTTTGAAAGGGTAGGGGAGGTTATTCGGCAGTCTTCGTTTTTAGAAACCAAACCTTGGGGCTTTGAAAGTCCTAACCAATTTCTCAATGCGTGTCTTTGTGTGAATACGGAACTTGCTCCTCGCCAGCTTTTGGAAACTACGCAAGCCGTAGAAAAGGAAATGGGAAGAGCACACAAAACAGTTAATAGAAAATATCAAGACCGCATTATTGATATTGATATTCTGATGATTGATGACTTGAAAATAGATGAACCAGACTTCAAAGTTCCTCACCCCCTAATGAAAGAACGCGACTTTGTAATGATTCCTTTAAAGGAAATTATGCCGTAAACGATTATTTTTTTTCACATTAATATAATAAGGTTCGCAAAAGCGAGCCTTATTTGTTATTTACCCATTGTTACCTTTTTATTTCCTTCAAGTTGCAATCTAATTCAGGATTGTTTCTGCTTATGTCCATAATTTGGAAAGAATCACTGTAAGCAATAATAGGGTGAGGAATCATACCATAGATGATTTCGTTCTTTAAATTGATGATACCATATTGGTTATCTTTCTTTACAACAAACTTATTACCACACGAAGGGTACAGCGGCTCGTCGTATATGCATGGAATAAACACCTTGTCGTTTTTGTCAACAAGACCATATTTGCCATTCAGACTTACTGTAAAAAGACTGTCTTCGGTCGATTCTGAAATGTCTTCGTATTTAAAAGGAAAAACCAACTCAAGCGTTACCTTATTCAAAAAGGCAGCTTTCCCACCTTTCTTAATTAAGGCATACGGACCGCTTGATTCTCTTATATAGTCGAAATGCAGCGAATGAAAAATGCTGTTGTCTTTCAGTGAGTAAAGCATATACCCCTCTTCGTCTTCCAAAACAATATGGTTGCTTATGTAAATGTTGGCAAACGATTTATACTTAAGTGGAACTAAAACATCATTTGAAAGACTTATTATACCATAGAGCGAGTTTTGTTGCACAACAAGATAGTCAGTTCTGCCGCTCGATATATTGTAGTATGGAGTCATACTTTCGTATTGTGGTTTTATCTGTACATTGCCTTCAATGTCTAACAAACCGATTTTTCCGTTCTTATCTTCAAATATAAAATAATTTATTCTCTTAGATTCACCGTTTTGTTTTATCCAGTTGGTTATCTTGTCTTTTATTGTAATGCCTTTTATCAGTGTCTGTTTATGCTTCATCAGATAGCCTTTTTCGTTACCTCTTATGAAGATTTGGTGTTGGTCAGCATACTTTACTTCATCGTATTCTGGCTGTATCATACAGTCGCCTTTAGCATTGAACATTCCATATTTGCCCTTTTCTTTCACAACAAAGTCGGGGTCTAAGTTCCAATCTCTGTACAAATAGATAATTTCATCATACTTTGCAGGCAGCACTTTCTTTCCATCAAAGGTGTAAATGCCTTGTTGTCCATTCAGAAAAACCTTCCAAAAGAAATTGCCAAAAGCCTCCATTCTGTCGTATTTCATTGGTATTACTTCCTTCCCCTTGCTGCTGTAAACTCCTTTCAGTTTGTTTTTAGTAACGATAAACAAGTTGCTTTGTATGCGTTTAATGCTGTCAAGACCATTTAAAAGCCTTTTGCCTTCCGATGTGTAAAGCGCAAGTTTCCCTGTTTTATCATCTTTTTTAATGTTCCAACCTTCGTCCGCTGCTGCTACCGCTACTGCTACTTGCGCCTTTGCACCAATGCAGCACAGCAGGAAAAGCGTGTAAAATATTGTTTTTAGAGTCTTCATTTTATGTAAAATAGTCTGTCTGATTGTTTCAAAATGCAAAGATAACAATAAAATATCAAAGCTCTGCACCCTTATATAACTAACAAGAGAATGTATCTGAAATAGATACATTCTCTTGAAAATTTAATCTTTATGGCTGATGCTTACTTGCTCTCGCAACCACATTCGTTCTTATGGTGGTGTTCAGCGAAAGCGAGGAGCATCCAAACAGTCTTTTCCTGTGCTGCAATGTAGCCCGTCATAAGGTCGGCAGTTACATCGTCGTTTGCTTCGCCTGCCAATTCGATGAGCGCACGCTCTTGTGCAATGAGGTTCTTAAAGTAGCCCATGATATACTCAATAGCCTCGCCAGAACATTCCGTTTTGTCAAGTTCTTTGATAGTTGAAACCTTCAAATATTCGCTGAACTTGCTTTCAGGAGTTCCGCCCAATTGAAGAATGCGCTCTGCAATTTCATCAATTTGCAGTGCTGCTGCGTTGTACATTTCTTCGTATTTTGCGTGCATGATAAAGAAACCATGTCCCTTAACATTCCAGTGCAAGTTGCGAAGGTTGGTGTAATATATTTGGAAGTCTGCCAAAAGTTGTGCCAATCCTTCTCTAACCTTACTTACTTTGTTTTCGTCTAAACCGATAAAATCTAAATTCTTCATAATCTTTATATTTTAAATTGTTATTTTTTTTGTTTTCTGTTGCAAAGATAGACTATATTTCTGTCCCCTCCAATCGGTTTTGTCTATATATTTATAGATTTAATCAATATCGTTGCTTAAACTAATGAATGCAAATGAGTTATGCAAGATAATAAAAAGTGTGTTCCTCTGTGTTTTTTCTTTTGAAAAAAAGTAATTGGTGGTAAAGACGATTTTAGTTGTCCTATTTTCTTCGTCTGTAGCGTGCCATTTTAAAAGTGCCTATTTTGAACCGCAAAATAGGCTCTTTTTGATGTTGAAACCTATTGTTTTGCTTTTCCAACTTACTATCCGTGTACAAGAAAGCCTTCAAAATCGGCTTGTAGTAGCACGAATTTGAAGGCTTTCGTTGTGGATTGATGCGTTAAACTATGCTTGTTGAGCCTTTTTCTTCTTCCATTCCATGAATCCACCACCGAGAATAGCAAGAAGAAGAATGAACAAAGCTATATAGGCTATCGTTTCTGTTGTTGAAATGCTCGTTGGGTGGAAATCTAATACCACTTCGTGTTTACCTGCTTTCACATTCAAAGCACGGAGAATATAGTTCACACGACCGAGTTCAGCAGGTTGTCCGTCAATGGTAGCTGTCCAACCTGGATAGTAAATTTCAGAGAAAACCACTACGCCACCTTTCTTTGAATTAATGGTATAAGTCAGATTATTAGGCGCATATTTGGTCAGTTGAACCATTGATGTAGAGTCGTTTTGCTGAGTTTTACCCAATACTGACTCGAATTTCTTGTCGGCTACAGCCTCGTGGCTTACGTCTATTTTGCCAACTTCTGCATACTCTGCATTAGCATCGGCAACATAAACGAGCTTATCAACAAACCAACCATTGCCTTGTGCGTATGGGTTTTGAATTTCAGTTGTAGCTTCTCCTTGCAATGGAACAATGAAATACTTGGCATTCAACATATTCAAAACTGGGAAGATTTTGCGCCCGTCCACTGCTGCCATGTTGCCTCCCTTGGTGGCAATGGCTTGCATTCCTGCTTGCATTTCAGGGGCTACATACTTCTCTATCATCTCTTGGTAACGGCGGAGTTTCGCTGGGTGATAGCCACCAATGCTCTTATGGAAGTACGAAGTATTATTTTCATTGAATGCACCCGATGCAAAATTGAGTACACGATAAGACAAAGCCTTGTCTTTCAAGATTGCAATATCGGCTGCTGTGGCTTGTTGCGGTGTGTCGCGCTCGCTCTTTGGTACAAACATATCGTCGTTCAAGTAGCGTTTATCCACTTGCCAAAGGTCGATTAAACAGAGTGCCGACAAACCAAGAATAAGGTATAAAGGCTTAATTTTCTGTCCTTTGTAGAAATAAAGTAGGGCAACACCAACAAGAATGATAAGGATTGAACGCCACGCATCACTGCTTACCATGGCTGCACGCATATTGGCAACATTAGAAAGCATCATGTTTTGAACATCAGGCGTCATGCCTTGAATGCCTGAAAGCATCGCACGCTCTTGGTCAGAAATGAAAGGCGACATCATGCTTGGCATGAGTGCCATGATGAGCGCCAATCCAACGGTGAGCGCAAGCGATATGCCAATGGCTTTCTTTTGCTTAGAAAGTAGTTCGGGTTCTTCGACAATGCGCTTCAAAGCAAGGATTGCCAACAAAGGAATTGTAAATTCAGCTATGACCAATATGCTGGCAACCGTGCGAAACTTGGCATACATTGGCACATAATCTAAGAAGAAGTTGGTAAAGCCCATGAAATTATGACCCCATGAAAGCAATACCGAGAGGATTGTTGCGCCCAACAAAGCCCATTTCAGTGGACCTTTCACAATGAACCAACTCAATACAAAGAGGAAGAAGACGAAAGCACCCACATAAACAGGACCGCTCGTCCCAGGTTGTGTTCCAAAGTATTGAGGCATAGCATCGTAGAGTTGTGGAAGCGAAGATTGTACTTCTGGATTAGCCTCTTTCATTGCCGTTTCGTTCTGACTTAACGGAACACTCGCACCACCTTTAGCGTTTGGAACAAGCAAAGTAAGGGTTTCGTCTATGCCGTAACTCCATTGTGTAATGTAGTCGCGGTCGAGTCCAGAGTTGGTTTGATTGGCACTATTGGCTTTGGTCAATTCGCTTTTCCCACGCATACTTTCCTTTTGATACTCCCATGTGTGGTAAAGATTGGAAATATTGATAGCAATAGCAATCAATCCAGCTGCTAAAAGTACACCCGAAGCTTTTAGGAAGTGGGCAATTCGTTGTTCTTTAATGGCTTGCACAAGGTAGGCTATGATGATGAAAAGAACAATGAACAGGTAGTAATAAGTCATTTGCACGTGGTTGGCTTTTATCTCAAAGGCTGCAAAAAGTGCGGTTATAATAAATCCCCATAGATATTTGCCCCGATAAGCTAAGACGACACCGCCTATCATTGGAGGTAAATAAGCCAAAGCCATGACTTTCCACAAGTGTCCTGCGGCGATAATGATAAGGAAATAAGAAGAAAAAGCCCATATAATACTGCCCAATGCTGCCAACGATTGGCGGAAATTGAACGCACGAAGCATGATATAGAAGCCTAAAAGATAGGCGAAAATGAACCAAACATAGTCGGGAAGCCAAAGATGATAGGCTGACATAACGGCAGAAAGTCCGTCGGTAGAATTGTAAGACGGTGCAATCTGATAGGTAGGCATTCCGCTAAACACCGAGTTTGTCCAACGACTTACTTCACCTGTTTGAGTTTCATACTGTGAAAGTTCTTGTCCTAAGCCTACACTGGCTTGCGAATCGTGGCGAAAAAGTATTTTGCCTTGCGATACAGGAACAAAGAAATAAGCAAAAGAGATTACTGCAAAAAGGGCGATGACAATGGCATCGGGCAGACATTTCTTCAAAGTATTCATATATTTAATGTTTAAATCTTCTGTGATATGCGTGCAAAGATACAAAAAACTCATAACTTACAACTCCCTACTTGCAACTTTTTAGTACCTTTGCGGCATGAAAATAGGAATAATAGTTGCAATGGATAAGGAGTTCGTACAACTCAAATCCATTCTTGAAGAAACAATAACAGAAAGCCGTAACCACAAAAAGTTTGTCGTTGGACGAATTGCTAATAAGGAAATCGTGTTGCAAAAGTGTGGCATTGGCAAGGTAAATTCAGCCATTGGCGCAGTAGAAATGATAAATAATTACCACCCCGACCTTGTTATTTCGAGTGGTTGTGCAGGTGGAGCAGACACAACATTGAATGTTATGGACGTGGTTGTGGCTTCAGAATGTGTTTATCATGACGTTTCTTGTGGCAGCGAGGCAGCAAAAGGGCAAGTAATAGGTATGCCTGCTCGCTATGTTTGTCCACAAGAATTGGTTGAAAAGGCTTTGTCGTTGAACGAAAATCAAGGCGAAAACGCACTCACTATCAAGGCTGGACTAACCGTTAGTGGTGATTATTTCGTTACATCGAAAGAGAAAATGCAGTCGATTATGAACGATTTTCCAGAAGCTACTGCCGTAGATATGGAGAGTTGTTCCATTGCTCAAGTATGCTATATCTATCATGTTCCGTTTGTTTCCTTCCGTGTCATCAGCGATATTCCGCTCAAAGATACCGATGCAAGCATGTATTACGACTTCTGGAACAAAGTAGCTGAGGGAAGTTTCGAGGTTACAAAACACTTTATCAACACACTTTAAACTCTGAAAACATGGATAAAATACCTTCATTCACCATTGACCACGAACGTTTATTGCGTGGAATTTATGTCAGTAGACAGGACAAAGTAGGCAACGAAACCATTACTACTTTCGATATTCGTATGAAAGAACCAAACCGTGAGCCTGCTCTTCACGTTGGAGCAATACACGCTATGGAGCATTTAGCAGCCACTTACCTAAGAAACGATACAGAATGGAAAGACCGTATCATCTATTGGGGACCAATGGGCTGTCTTACGGGCAACTATTTAATACTAAAGGGCGACTTAAAATCATCGGATATTGTAGACCTTATGCGTCGCACTTTCGAATTTGTAGCTTCGTTTGAAGGCGAAATACCAGGTGCAGCACCAAAGGATTGTGGCAACTATTTACTTCACGACCTACCAATGGCACGCTGGGAAAGCCGCAAATTTGTAGACGAAGTGTTGAATAAAATCACAGAAAAGAACCTGATTTATCCAACTTTGTAAGTTGTTGGAAACATTATATTGTACGTTTCTAAGAAAATATAATTGCGAATTAGATAAAATGTCCTCCGTAATTTTTTGGTCTCGGGCTATCTAGCTGAGAAGCAATAGGTTACCGTTTGGGTGAATGTGGATAGGTAACGATTTAGAAATGAGCGGAATGCTTTAAGGCACACTGTTTTGAATAACCAAAGAACGCTCACTATTATCACTTGCAAAGGTACAGATTTGCGAGGGAAAGTGAGCGTTCTTGTGTAATTTTCTTCTTGAAAAGTTTTGTCGGGACTGAAATACAACGATGAAAGAGAAAGAGGATTTTCGGTTTTACAACCGATGTGAGCGTTTACGGTTGATAAGCTGTTTCCATTTTTGCTCGCACCAATCGGCAATGGGAAGTCCGTTGATGGTCAAACGCAATCGCTTCTTCTCGTCTTTGATAATACGGATTTCGCAGTCCTCTTCCGTAAACTCTCTCTTGTATAATCCCGAATAGGCTTTTGCCGTGCCACGCTGGGAAGTTTCCGTGCGATACATCTCCGCTATTCTGTCGTCAGAAAAATCCATCTTTTGGAGCATCAGACGGATATTCAAAAGCTGGTAGAAGCTGGAAAAGCCACTTTGTCCCAATCTACAATAGTTTTATAGAATAGAAATTCTGCCAAAATGTCACCTCTTTAATTCTGGCACACTACTTGCATCTTAATTTGTAAGACAATAATGGTGGTTATGGATTTTTTGAAAGACAACTCAGTATGGATAACTCCTCTTCTTGTTGCTATTGTTGGAGGTGTTATTAGTGGTATTTTTTACTTGATTAAAAAAGGAGGAAAAAGTAACAAGCAGACAATTAAAGATGTTCACAATAGCACTATAAATCAGGTAAACGGCAATAACAATGAATTTCGGAAATGATCAGAAAATAGAGAGTGTTAATCAATCCACCATAGTACAAGCAAAAGGTGACATTAACTTTAATGGCATTACAGCTGAAACTGCTATGGAGATCTGCAAATATGTAGTAAAAGCAGAGTTGGCTGTTTATACTCAGGATGCAAGGGTCGAGGCCGAGAAAAGATTATCGGACATAACGGAAAAAACAATAGACCGAATAACTTCATTAAAGGAAGATTTATTACATCGTTTCAAAGAGCCTGCAATTCAGATGGCATTAAATGAGACATTTAAAAATTACATCGCATCTGGTAATGAAGAATTAGGCGAAAATCTTATAGATTTACTAATAGAACGTTTGAATGTACAAGAAAGAACAACAGAGCAATCTATAATAGATGAGGCAAGAAATATAATACCCAAACTATCTTCCAACACAGCTTCATTATTGGCAATATTGGTTTTTAGTAACCTGATATTCCCATACAACAAAAAACAATATGATGACTTGTTATTGAAGTTGGCTCCGTTAGTGGAAAGATTAAAAAATATCAGTTCATTGGATATAGCCCACCTAAAGCAAGTCGGATGTGGCTATGGAATATCAGCATTTCATGTTGTGGAACCACTTGAAAAATACCTACTTTCTAGTTACGATTTGTTTTTTAGACACAACTTTCCATTGAATGAATTAAACGATATTTTTCAGAAGTATCCACAACTAATGAATGTTTCTCAGCGAACTAATTTACCATATATAATGGGGTTGTTTTCTATTGAAGAACAACATGTGTCTTTTAATGTCGCAAACACCAAGACTGTAACAGAAGTATTCAATCAAGCGAATAAAGACCTGTTAATCCCCCTGTTTGAAGATTTAAAAAATAAAGCAATTCCATTTACAGAAGACGAGGTTCGTAACTATCATATTAAGAAGGATACTCGATGGCAATATGCATTTGACGTTTTCAAAAATAACCAAATAACAACTTTCCAATTAAATCCTGTTGGAGTGTATATCGGAATCAGGCAATTGACTAAAATATGCGAAATGCCTATACCAATGTCATTATTCTACGTTTAGAGTAGAACTATGAGTAATTACACCTATTGGCGAATCAATTAAGGATAATCTATAATGCGTCACCCCTGCATCCACTTGTAAGAGTGAAGATAGTTGCGTAACTTCACAAAAAATAGCGGACTCGATTTTTTTCGTTTACAGACTATCTTATTGAGGAGCAGAGTATTACCATTTAGCGACGGGTGAATAGGTAACGATTTAGAAATGAGCGGAGTGCATTGATACACATTGTTTTGAATAGCCAAAGAACGCTCACTATTTCACTTGCAAAGATAGCCCTTTGCGAGGAGAAGTGAGCGTCTTTTCTTGTTTTTTCTTCTTGTCGGTGAAAGAAAATAGCAATTATAGTCGTTGCGAGCGATTACGATTGACAAGTTGTTTCCATTTTAGTTCGCACCAATCGGCAATGGGAAGTCCGTTGATAGTGAGGAGCGGTCGCTTCTTCTCGTCCTTGGCAATGCGGATTTCACTGTCTTCTTCCATAAACTCTCTCTTGTACAGCCCCGAATAGGCTTTAGCCGTTCCTCGCTGGGGAGCTTCTGTGCGATACATCTCCGCTATTCTGTCATCAGAGAAATTCATCTTTCGGAGCATCAGACGAATGTTCAGCAATTGATAGAAGCCATTGAAGAAGCGTTTTATCCAATTCCGCTCTTCCGCGTAAACTTGCACGGTCTCTTTCAATTCGGCAATGGCTCTGTCTCTTCCTTTAATAGTATCCTGCAAACACACAACCTCCTTGCGGATTTCGGCTTTCTCCTTTTCCGAAAGATGTTGTTGCCGTTTGACTTCTTGCTCTAACTCTTCGATGCGCTGTTCCGCCTTGTCAAGCTCGGAGTTCCCAAAGAGCGAGTAGAGCGTACCCTTTACTCGGAGCTTGCCCGCCTGCTTTTCCAACTCTCTGACCTTTTGAATTAGTTCTTCTTCCTCAAGTTGTTTCTGCTTCGTCTCTTTGAGGAGCTCTTTGTAATACTCCATATTAGTTCGATGCTTTGCTTCAGATCCTTGTACCCCTCTACTCAGCCCAAATGGTCGCATTTGCTCTGCGTAGGAGGTTTGATACTCCTCCAACTTCTTGGGTGTAAGCAGATCATCAGCACAGAGCCGTATCTTGTTTGTCTTTGTCTTGTACTTTCGCTTGCCATTCTCAGCTTCCTGTTTGGCTTTTCTCCTTTCTCCCATGACAATTGGGACAACTGTCGCATGTATGTGCGGGGTCTTTTCATCGGCATGAAGTGTGGCTGCTACACGTTTGCCTTGCCAAAGGTGGTATAAAGCCACTGCATCGTACTATTGCACCACTCCTCTAAGCGTCCATCGCTTTCAAGTTGGAGCATATCTTCGTGTGATCCTGAGAGGATGAAACGAAGTGCTTTAACTTGATTGTCCGCAACCTTTCGGTAGATACCAGCCGTTGCTATGCGATGTGCAATAGCTTCTGTACGGTTGGTGACATTTGTGGGGAATTGCACCAAGTCTCGATTGAGGTGCGTGCGAGAGGCATCGACATTGTTCGGCACAAATGTTCGCTCGATGTGGGCACTCATTGCCGAGTCGTTGCCCCGAGCCTTGTCTATGTGTAATACTGCGTAGCCCATAAGTTGAATATAGCTTTAGGGGGTATCCAAAGGGGCTGCTTCCCCTTGGCTCAGGAGGGCTTTTTTAGCGGTAACGGAGTGGAGCGTGAAGAAAATGCCCTAATGAGCTATGGCATTTCTCCAAATGCCCGCTCCGCCCTGTTCCGCAGCCTGCCTTTGAAGTGCTTGCATTCTCTGAATGCACTGAGTCTTTGTTTCTAAGTTTGCCCCTGCAAACTTGCAACTCCGAGGGAGTGCCATAACTCTTGAAACAAAGGCTCACATCTATACGCTTTACAGCTCTAGTCTCTTCGAATACCCGATTGTTCCGTTGTTGAAATTTCTCTCTTTTGCGTTATCGTCTAAGCCCCTTTTTGCGAGGGACTATTTTCTGTTTCTGCGCTTCTCGTTGTGCTACAAGAAACTCGTTGAGGTCTTTGTGTCGGGCATAGTGCCTGCTCATATCCTCTACTGTCACACCTGATGATTGGATAGTCAGGAGTGCCTGCCGTCCTACTGGGTCATTATCGAGGAACGCTCGAACGGAGTCAATCTCTTTCTCTTGGAGATAGGCGATGGCTCGTGAAATGTTGCTGACTGAGTTCAATACAAGACAAGGAGCCGTTTCTTTTCCGTTTATCGTAAGAAGGGAAAGGAAATCCATAAAGCCTTCAAAGATGCAGAGAGGGGCGTTGTCCTCTCGTCCTGCAATCACAGATATATCCTTTGGAGCAATAGTTCCCTTGAATGCGTTGTCATCCCGAAGCTCATATCCTCCAGAACGATTGGGAAATCCGATGGCGGAATATTCTCGTCCTCCTACCTCGTAGTGAATGTGACGGAGATAAGCACTTGCCACTGCAAGATCTATCTTGCGAACCTCTCGAAGATAGCGTTGCAGATGTGAGGGCAACTCATCGCTGATGGAAAGAATATGCCTTCTATTATTTGCTCTCTGCTCATCTCTTCTGTGCTCTATGTGATCTTCACGATGAAAGGAAGAGGGTGCAACTATTGTCTCTCGCTTTCCAGCAAGATGCTTCATCGCTTCATAAGCACTACACCCTTGCATACGCATCACAAGGTCTATGATGCTCCCGCCTTGACCTGTGCCGTAGTCGTGCCACAAGTTCTCCCGAAAGTCTACCTTCATACTAGCATTGAAGTCTTCTCGGTAAGGTGCATGATAAAGGGCATACCCGTTGTACCGCTTGGCCGGTTCGATACCATAGGCAGTATGCAGATATTCGGCTATTGGTATTGCCTTAAGGTGTTGTAGATCGTAATATTCGTTGTTCATTGCTGTTGTCTTTGGATTGTTCGTATTCATTGTTCACGGATTCTTCGTATTCTTTGTTTGCAGTCTCATCGCATATTCTATTTTCTCTTTTTGGAGTTTTCCCCTTTTTATCTTACTACCTTTCTACACTAGGATAAGTGATTGACAGTGAAAGAGAAAAGTATAACACTTTGTCGGGGTTTATCCTACTACACCATCTGTCTACACCACTTATTCTCTATCAAGCTGTAGAAGCGTAGAAGGATTGTAGTAAGCTATGTCGTAAGATGAATATCTACTGCAATCCTTTCTCTTTCACTGTATTATCCTTAGTTGTAGTAACGTAGTAAGGAGAATAGGAAAGAAAAGAGAAAGGGGTATTACAAAGGGAGTGCAATAACAGAGTGCTATGGTGGTTGCTCGGGATAAATCTTACGGACGGCATAGACATATACGGGATTGCCATTTATCCTGCGACACTCCCTCGTATAGCCCGCCCTGCGCAGGCTTCGCCCATTCGTTTCGGAGAGAGGGGTTGTCGGGTATAGCAGGAGAGATACCCTACAATCTCCGAATTGGTCATATAGAAGCGTTTCGTAGCCATCTCAGCTTCCGAGGGAAATGTGAAGTAGCGGAGCAACAGCTCCATCTCTGCTGTATAGACTTGGAATGCTTCGCTGTTTCTATGCAACTCAACAATCTCTTCATCATTGAACCAATAGCGAAAGCCGTTATTCAACAGGGTCTTGGCTTCGCTGTAAACGGCATCCATCGAAATGCTCTTGGCTCTGTCTATTTCTATTGCCAAGACTTCAAAGGGGAGGAAACGCCTACTTCCAGTCGGATCTGTGAGAAAATCGTTGCCATTGACCGAAGCCACGAAGCTTGCCAAGTGGGGGCGCTCCTCGATATGCTTCTCGTAAGGCATGCGGTACTTTACCTGCGGACAGGTAATCAAGTTCTTCAGTTCGTTTTCATCTCGCTTGTTGAGGGCTTTGAGCTGGTCATCAATGTTGATGATGAGGTTTTGCCCGATAAGGCTCAGCACATCTTTTTCCTGCGGATATATCTTTCCTGTATAACGGTAGTCGGATAGAGCTGGTGGGCAGAGCAGGTCTAGAAAGGTCGTTTTGAACTTGCCTTGCTCGCCTGTCAGCACAAGGCAGGTGTGATTGCGACACTGCTTGTCGTCCATAGCATTGGCTATTACGGCAACGAGCCACTTGGTAAGGTATTCCTTCCATTTCTCAGAATTGGTTACACGCACACAGTCGGCAAGAGCTGTGATAGCTTCCGCATTACCTTTCGTCAGCGGTAAGGCTCGGAAATAGTCTTGCACAGGATTGATACGTGGGGAGAAATCGCTTTCGATGATGCTGTACAGGTTCTCGGGTGAGGTCTGTACATCGGCTTCCTTGTCCAAAGCCCGTTTGAGGGTATTGATGCGGTAGCGGTCTACGGCTGTGTAATCGTCCGTTCCTCGTGGACGGTACTCCGCTCGGTGCAGTACGGTATTGTATCGAAACTCGTACCGATCCGAAAGAAACTCTTCTATTTGAGCGTTCTTGGATGGGGTGTCATGCTCTTCTTTTTTCATTGTTCGTACTTCTTCTATTTACTTGGTTTTGAACTTTCATCCGAAAACGGATGCTGAAACCAAGTTAGAGAGCCGAACGCACAATGCCAAGGTTTGCGAGGCTGTTGCTTCGAGATACTGCAAAATGCTCCGAAAATGGACGGGGCAAACAGGAGAAATCGGGACAAAACCATTCAAAAGGAGCGAATCGAGAGGAGAATGGCTCGGAAACCAACTTCATCGGATTGCCAATACATGCACACTTTTTCTTCGAGGGATAAAGGAGCGTCTGTTTTCATTGACAAGAGAGCCACTTCATACCATATCAGAGCCACAAGTACGCACTTAGAGAGAAGTGGGAGAATTAGGCAATTCATGCTTGTACATTTGCCTACGACTTCCTTCTATTTCCCTTGCTTTCATCGGAGCTGGTAATAAGGATTTTGACTGCGTACATTTGCACCAAACGAGGTGGAAATGACAATTAAAAATGATATTGATATGAGATTTACAGCCATCGACTCCTCCGCCTGGGAGGAACTGAAAAAGAGCATCGAAGAACTGGCTCTTTGCATGAGAGAACAATTCGGCACGAAGCCCGAAATGCCCGACCTGCTGCACAACGGAGACGTGTGCCGAATCCTGAACATCAGCAAACGGACGCTCCAACACTATCGGGACACTTCCGTGTTGCCCTTTATCCAAATCGGGCATAAGTGCTATTACAAACGAGAGGATGTGGAAGCACACCTTGCCAAGTCCAACCGTCAATAACCGCAACTATGGAATACGAAACCATCAACAAAGAAACGCCCGAAATGAAACAACTCATTTCGGGCATTCAAGAAGTAAGCAGACGTATTCGGGAGATTGCTCAAACGCACCGTCCGCTCTTCGGGGGAGAAATCTACCTTACGGGGCGAGAGGTTTGCGAACGGCTTTTTATCAGCTCGCACCTTGCAAGACTATCGGGACAAGGGGATTATTCCCTACACTCAAATCGCAGGGAAAATACTCTACAAACTCTCCGACATCGACCGACTACTGCAAGAGAATTATCACTCATAAATCATTTGTTTGTGCATTTGACAAAAAAAACAGTCTCATCGCTGACATAATAGTCTTATTCGTTCCTGTTACATTTGTTTTAATTCTCGATGTATGCTCAACGCAAAAAAGAAGGTTAATAAGGTTGTAAAGAAATCTGCAATTGCTTGGGTGTAAAGCACACCTCCGAGTCCGAAATAAAGGGGAAGAATTAAAATGGTAGGTATAAAGAAAATTCCTTGTCGGCTAATGTTCAGTAAAAGTGTTTGCTTAGCCTTTCCCATAGCTGTGTAAAGTGTAGAATAGACAAACTGAAATCCGAAGGTAAAAAATAGAATTGTGTTGGCACGCAATGCTTCTTCGGCAATGACTTTCACCCCTTGGTCATCACCGAAACAAGAGATAATAGAGTCGGTAAAAAGGAGAATAACAAGACTCCATACGATACAAAACGAGGTCGTGAGAATGAGAGAATAACGTATCGCTTCACGAACTCTTGTATAGTTTTTTGCCCCATAGTTGTACCCAGCGATAGGCTGAAGTCCTTTTACAAAACCGAAGACAACATTCGTTCCAAGTGTTACAATTTTCAACACAATACCGATGGCTGCGACTGCCTCACTTCCATAACGCGCAGAAGCATTTTGTAATAAACTGATGGATAAACTTTGAAGAAACTGAAACAGAAGCATAGATATTCCTATCTTAATGACTTCACAATACATTTGTCGGGTTGGCTTGAATCGTGTCAGCGAAACTTTGACGGGAGATTTGCGGAAATAAAGTACATAAATAAATGTCGTTAAGAGCTGTGCGACAATGGTTGCCCAAGCAGCTCCTTCTACTCCCCCATTTAATGTATAAATAAAAAGCGGATCCAATAGCATATTGACAACAGCACCGAATATCATTGCCATCCCTGAAATCTTGGAAGCTCCTTGCGAAACTACAATATTACCAGAAGATACGTTTATGGTACCAATAATACAACTGACAATAAACAACTTACCATAACTTGTTGCTAATTGCATTGTCGTATTATCCGCCCCCATAAAGACTAATATTTTAGGGAGAAACAGGTAGCAAGACAATGCAGTCAATAACCCTGTGAGAAATGCTGTTATAATGGAAACAGAAGCAACTTTCCCTGCTTTATCCACTTGATTTGCTCCCAGCAGTCGGGAAATGTAGCTCCTCCACCAATCCCGAAGGTTAATCCTATTCCTGTAAAAAACAAGGAGGTAGGAAATGCGATAGAGACCGCTGCAATGGGCAATGTTCCCAATCGGGCTACCCAAAAAGTATCGACGACATTGTTCACCGCCATCACGAGCATGGCTATTACTACTGGCATTCCTAATTTGATAAGCGACTTCGTCATGTTTCCGTCGCGAAGTATATTGATTGTTTCCATAGAAAAACTTTTTATGTTACGTTGCAAAGGTAGGTTGCTATCCGCAAAATATTCCCACGAAAATGGAAGTTATTTCTACGAATCCCGTCAAACAGAAAGGTTTTGATTTTCTGTTTTTCAACCGATAAAACCACAATAATTGGGTATTGTGTAAGATATAGAAAAAAGCGACCTTTGCGAGATATAAAAAAAATGTATGCATGACATCATTTCAATCATATAGAGACCAACGTTTTCCCGTATCAAATATCAGACTTTTAGAGACTGATGGTATGAGCATTACATGGGGTACATTTCATTTGACGGATGAATTGTATATACAGAAATATCCTGCCGATACAAATAATCCTGAAAATAAATACTTCCTATCACATTTCTGTATATCAGGTAATACTGAGTCAACTATTACAAAACGTCAATTCAGCATTTTCGGAGGGCAGCATAGCTTCTTTTCTGTTAGAGAATTGTCTTCTGTCCATCTGCATATTGCTCCATCTCGAAGGAGATAATTCATTTTTTGAATACTCGCTCTCACAACAATACTTTAAGGAGCATTTCATACAAGACAGTCGTGTGCTAAATGATATGGCAAATCGTATAGAAAAAGAGCCTTTTTGCTGGGTGGGTAAAAATCCATCTATAACTCCTTCAATGACATATCTCATATCCGAAATTACTAGACAGCCATATTCTGGAGCAATGAGGAGCTTATTTTTGGAATGTAAAATCATTGAATTGTATCTTGCTCAGATTCATTCTTTTGATTCTTGTGATTGTAAAATCTTAAAACTGTCAAGAGGTGATATAGACAGACTCTATGACGCACGAGATTATATCTCTGAAAATCTGAATAAAAAAGTTTCAATTTCAACGCTTTCACGTGAGATAGGTATAAACCAGACCAAACTGAAAGCTGGTTTCAAACAGTTGTTTGGAACTACTATTTTCGATTATGCCATTGATCAAAAAATGAAACTTGCCATAGCCTTATTGGAAGAGAATCGCTTATCATTGACAGAAATTTCTGATAAAACAGGTTATAGCCATCCCAATCATTTCTCTTCGGCATTCAAAAGAAAATTTGGAGTATCTCCAAGTATGTTTGAGTTCCGACATCAATAGATTGCTGTAAGAATACAAGTTATGTATTCTCATGCTGCATCAACTTCTCCATATCCCTTGCAATCTTCTTGTCGGTGATTTGGGCGTAGATTTGCGTGCTGGCAATGGAGCGTGTCCCATCATCTTGGCGATGCTCTCTATCGGAATACCAGCCTCCAAAGTCAGCGTGCCGAACGAATGTCTGCCGACATGGAAGGTGAGCGGAGTACGAATGCCACACGCTAGCCCAATTGCTTTAAGGTGTTTGGATAGCTTGTCTTTACTCATCGTATCGGGGAATACCTTGTAGTCTCCCTTGCTTTTCTCCTTTGTGTAAAGCGAAAGTATCTGCTCCGCTATCGGGTGTAGTGGGATTAAGCTTTCGACTTCTGTCTTTTGGCGTGCTTTGCGAATATACCGCTTCCCCTCGCTGTTCGTTTCGATTTGCGAAGCTCGCAAACTCTGCAAGTCGGCAAATGCCAACCCCGTAAAGACGGAGAAAAGAAACATCCTTCGGCTTAGTTCTGCCCCCTCGTCTTGCAACGGGAAAGCCAAGAGCTTTGCCACATCGCCCTTGCTCAAGAAACGAGGTTTGCGCTCCACGGCTTCGTACTTCACTTCCTCAAACGGATTGAAGCGTATTGTCCCCTGACCAACGGCTCGATACATCAGTCGGCTCAACCAGCACAAAAGCCTGTTTATCGTTGCAGGGGCGTAGCCCTCCTTCTTCAAATGGAAGCGATAATCATCAAAGAACTCAATGGAAATAGCCGTTAGAGGAATATCCTCCTCGCCAAGACTTCTCACAAAGGAATTGAGCTGCTTATCAGAATTTCTATTGTTGCAACACGTTCCCTCACTCTTGCTTTCTTTCTGTTCTTTGAGTTCCTCCGCGCTAAGAGCAAGAAGTGTCGTCGGAGTTCTCCCGATACCTTGCAGGTGGTTCTTCAGAAGCTCGGCACTCACCGCTCCATATTTGTAGAGCAAGGTATTGTACCCTTGTTCGACTTTCTCCCGAAAGGTTTGCAAGCGTTGGTTGGTCTTCTTCTCCTTTGTTTCTCCTCGCTTCACACTCCAATCGTGGGGATTTGTGTTTTCTCCTGTGCTTATCACTACGTTTGCTCCGTCTATGGTGATACGACAAAGGACTGCCGTTGTACCGTCCGCTTTGGTCTTGCTCTTATTGATATAGAATAGGATTTTGAATGTACTGCGCATAGTTTTTATAAGGTTAAGGTTAGGTTTTCAGTGAAAGAGAGAAATCGCTCGAACTCATCGAAAAGCTTCTTCGGAGTCACATGAGCATATCTCTCGGTCGTTTGGATATTGCTATGCCCCAACATTCGGCTCACCGTTTCAATCGGCACTCCTCGCTCCAAAGTAATCAACGTGGCAAAGGTGTGGCGACCAACGTGTGCCGAAAGGGGAATAGAGATGCCAGCTCGAAGTTGTAGGGCTTTGAGTTGGGCGAGGTAAACCGAATAAGCAATGGGAGCAAAGAGCGTAGTTCGTTCTTTCGATTGATGTCGCTCCATCAGACGGACCGCTTCAGATAAGAGCTTTACACGACAAAGCGTATTGGTCTTCTGTCTGCGGAACTTAAGCCATAAAGCCCCCTCATCATCCGTAAATAGATGCTCCCGATTAAGGGCAACCATGTCGCAGTAGGCAACACCCGTATAACAGGTGAAGAGAAAGAGGTCTCGAGCAGTTCCAACTCCACCTCATACGGCTCAAAGGTCAGGCTCTGCAACTTATCCAACGATGCCCTATCCAATGCACGAGGTTGTTTGTTCTCCCCTCGTTCGATCGTTACGTGAGCAAACAGTTGTCGTGTTATCAACCCTTCACGATACGCCAGACGGCAGACCTTCTTCACCGCTAATGCCATCTTACGATAATGACCTTGCGAATGCCTCAGCTTTCCGACAGAGTAGTGTTGTAGGCAATCCAAGAAGTCTTCTTCAATCTGACTGAAAGCAATATCTGAAGTGTGGAACTTCTCCTCGATAAAGGCTCGCAGATGCTTTCGAATAGTAAAGTAACTATTCAGAGCTGTTGCCTTTATCTCGATACCCACTTTTTGCTTCATCTCTTCGAGCATTCGATCGTACCGCTCCAAGAAAGTGATTTGGCTTTGCATACTACCTTGCAGCAACTCCTTGATGTCAGTCGCTGTAAAGACAACTCCTCGCTCATAAAGGGTTTGATAAGCCGACTGCGCCGAGAGAAGCAAGCGTTCCAACTTGCCATTCGTTGCCACAGCTTCACGACTCTTGCCGTTCAGCCTGCTCTCACGAGCATTCCACAGCTTGGGGTCGCACGACAGCTTGCAACTGAACTGAGCGATGGTTCGCCCATAGGTTATC
Source organism: Prevotella disiens JCM 6334 = ATCC 29426 (assembly GCF_000613345.1). Taxonomy (GTDB): domain Bacteria; phylum Bacteroidota; class Bacteroidia; order Bacteroidales; family Bacteroidaceae; genus Prevotella; species Prevotella disiens. The sequence continues at coordinate 76,215 of NZ_BAIS01000003.1, forward strand.
CGCCCCATAATCGGAGCTTGCCCCGACCTGTCCAATCCGCTCTTTTTGAGGTAGAGCAACACCTTCATTTTGTCTGTTTGCATACGCTTCTGTTTTTATGGGCAAAGTTACCCGTTACCGAAGCGTTCTCAGCTATGCAAAGCATTGTATATCAGAGCAACAGCAACGAAATCGCAGAGAGTTCACTTACCGAATACTCTTCCGTCAGTTACCTACTCCTACCTCTTCGTTACCATTCGGAGAATGGGCTAACGATTTGGTAACGGAACTTCTGCACAAATCCACGCTTTCTGCACTTTACCTCGCAGTGCAAACCACGGAGATATCGTGCGAACCGCTCTCATTTCCATCTACTTACACACAATCCTCTTCCTAATGCCCTTCCCCCTAATAGTTCCGTACTTTTTGTGCAAAAAGTACGGACATTTTGAGTAAAAGGCATATACCTTATATTATAGATTGAACTTGTAACCCACCGAAACGGTGATGATTTTATTCTTGTTATCGCCTAAATCATAAGCATAAACCTTTGATAAGCCAAAATTATAATGCGCATTTAAAACTACGTTTTCATATTCATAGCTTATACCAATAGGGATTGAAAATGCTGTTTTCTTGAACAAATTTTTAGAATTTCCCTCATCAACTTTATTCTTATCATACTTTATTCCACCTTCTTTATTTGTTTCATAGTCTTGCATTTCATAATGCCCTGTGGCATTTGTAAGGAATGAAGGTTGGAAACCAAAAGAAAATGCTAAACCTTTCGATACATAAACATGAGCCAACAAAGGCACATCAACATAACCAAGGTTATAATAAGTATCATGCAACACCGTACCATGCTCCGCAGAAAGGTTGGCTGGTACGTCCTCAAAGTTACAACCTGCTTGTGTGTATGCAGCTCCAAACGATACCGCAAGCATATCGGTGGCTTGATAAACTGCATCTAATCCGCCTGAAAATCCTATGCGTGTTTTAGATTTTGACACTTTATCAAAATCTGAAAAGAAACCACCAGCATAGATTTTATCGCCTGAAATGTTTGAAAAACTAACGCCAACGTGTGGAACTATTGACCATGTTCCCCACTTAGGTTGCGCTTGCGCTGTCATAGTAGCTAATGCAATTGCCACAAATAGAAAAAATCGCTTCATAAGTATTATTGTTTTTACTTACAAAACGATTTTTAATATTCTTTATTGCATTAACAGCAACTTTTCTTTTGTCTATATTCTTCTCCCAATAGGGGAAAGGCGAAGGCATTTATTCCTTATTATCGCGTTTACGTTCAAGGTGGTCGAGCAAAATCTTGCGCATACGAATACTTTTTGGTGTTACTTCGATGTATTCGTCCGCCTTAATGTATTCAATACATTCCTCCAAACTCATTTCAACCTTAGGGATTACGCGTGCCTTATCATCAGAACCTGACGCACGAACGTTGGTCAATTGCTTGGCTTTTGTTACGTTAATCACCAAATCTTTATCGTGAACATGCTCGCCAACTACCTGTCCTCCGTACACTTCTTCGCCTGGGTCGATGAAGAATTTACCACGGTCTTGCAACTTATCAATAGAATAAGCGTATGCTGTTCCGTTCTCCATTGCTATCATAGAACCATTTGTGCGGCGTGTAATCTCACCTTTGAATGGTTGATAATCCTTAAAACGATGCGCCATAATAGCCTCACCTTGGCTGGCAGTAAGTACATTTGTACGCAATCCCATGATGCCTCGTGAAGGAATTTCAAACGAAATATTCACACGGTCGCTCTCAGTATCCATGCTCAACAGTTCACCTTTACGGCGTGTAACCATATCAATCATTTTGCTTGAGAACTCGTCTGGCACATTTATCGTAAGTTCTTCAATCGGTTCGCAACGTTGTCCGTCAATTTCCTTATAGATAACTTGTGGCTGACCTACTTGCAATTCGTAACCTTCACGGCGCATTGTCTCTATCAATACCGAGAGGTGCAACACACCACGACCACTAACGAGCCACTTATCAGTTGAATTTTCAAGGTTAGAAACACGCAAAGCAAGGTTCTTTTCCAACTCCTTTTCCAATCTGTCGTTGATATGACGTGAAGTACAGAACTTACCTTCCTTGCCAAAGAATGGCGAATCGTTAATGGTAAAGAGCATGCTCATCGTTGGCTCATCAACTGCAATTGGTGGCAATGGTTCTGGATTTTCGTAATCGGCAATGGTATCTCCAATTTCAAAACGTTCCAAACCAATAATCGCACATATATCGCCAGAGCCAACCTCGGTAGTTTTGCGGTGGGTCATACCTTCAAATGTGTGTAATTCCTTGATTTTCGTACGTTCTGTTGTACCATCTCTGTGGCAAATCGTAATGTTTTGTCCGTCTTTTAATGTACCACGATGAACACGACCGACAGCAATTCGACCCGTATAACTTGAATAATCCAAAGACGTAATCAACATTTGTGGCGTACCTTCCAATTGCTTTGGAGCAGGAATAGCCTCAACAATTAAGTCTAAAAGATACTCTATATTATCGGTTTGTTCCTTCCAATTCTTGCTCATCCAGCCATTTTTAGCCGAACCATAGACAACAGGGAAGTTCAATTGGTCTTCCGTAGCATTCAAATCGCACATAAGGTCGAACACCATTTCATAGACTTCCTCTGGGCGACAGTTAGGCTTATCCACCTTATTTACTACCACCACAGGCTTCAACCCCAACTGTAAAGCCTTTTGAAGTACGAAACGAGTTTGTGGCATAGGACCTTCAAACGCATCAACCAATAGCAAACAACCGTCTGCCATGTTTAATACACGTTCCACTTCACCACCAAAATCGCTGTGTCCAGGTGTATCAAGAATATTGATTTTAGTATCTTTCCAATTGATACTTACGTTCTTACTGAGAATTGTTATCCCTCGCTCACGTTCCAAATCGTTCGAGTCTAAAACTTCGTCGCTATTATTCTGTCCATCTCGGAAAAGTTTTCCAGCGAGCATCATTTTGTCTACCAACGTCGTTTTACCATGGTCGACGTGCGCAATTACTGCGATATTTCTAATATTTTGCATTCTTTCTTCTTACTCCATTCTTAAAATATGTGTGCAAAATTACAAATAATAATCGTAAAACTATTGCGTAATGAAATAAAAGTTGTAACTTTGCACCGCAGTTTCGGAAAACCCGAAAGCATTTGAAGCTGTGAGCCGCTACGATTAAGGCGACTTTACAACTGAAAGATGGCATTGCAACAACAATTTAATCGAAAAAAATGTATTTAAGCAAAGAGAAGAAAGAAGAAATCTTCACACAATTCGGTAGAGAACAAAAGGCTGGCGACACAGGTTCAGCTGAAAGCCAAATCGCATTGTTCACATTCCGCATCAAGCACTTGACAGAACACGTTAAGAAGAATCGTAAAGACCACGTTACAACACGTTCATTGACTCGCCTCGTAGGTAAGCGTCGTGGTTTGTTAGACTATTTGAAGGAACGCGATATCGAACGTTATCGTGCTATCATTAAGGCACTCGGTCTTCGTAAGTAAGATTTTAAGCAAAAGAATAATAATCCCTGCAACCCATGGTTGTGGGGATTTTTTTGTATCGAATGGCTTGGAAATATTGAGCCGAGAAAACTATTTCTTTTTCAAAACCTATTGTTTTGCGCTTCAAAATAGGCTCTTTTTCACTTCAAAACAATAGGTTTTTGTATGGCGTTTATTTTCTACGAAACAGAAAAACAAAGATTTTTGAAAACATTATACTCGATTTGGTGGCTATCCATAAAAACTATTGTACCTTTGTCATCATGGAATTTAGAACGATTATTGACATACCAAAACCTGTTTTTACCATTGATGCATGCGAACGTGTGCTGTTTGTTGGTTCATGCTTTGCAAGTAGCATAGGCAAAAAGTTTGTTGATTGGAAGTTTCGTGCCACAGTCAATCCTTTTGGAGTGATGTATAATCCTGCATCAGTGTTGCATACCATTGAGAAAATGAATGAAACATTCGACACCGTTGTGCTGACTTTGGGGACAAATCACGTCTACATTGAGCGAGCAACGGGCGAAATTGTGGACAATTGCAATAAGCGTCCGCAGCGATTGTTCGAGGAAAAGGAATTAGACATTGCCGAATGTAAAGCCTATTTGCAGCAAGCCATGAATCATTTGTGGGCAATAAATCCCGAAACAAAGATTGTTTTGACAGTCAGTCCGATACGATATGCCAAGTATGGTTACCATGAAAGCCAACTTTCTAAGTCGGTTTTGTTGCTTGCAATCAATGGGTTAATGCAAACTAACGATGGTCGTATCGCTTATTTCCCAGCTTATGAAATTGTGAACGACGAGTTGCGCGATTACCGTTTCTATCAATCCGACATGCTACACCCTAATGAGCAAGCCGTAGAATATATTTGGGAGCGATTGGTAGAAACATGGTTTTCCGCTTCGGCAAAGGCTTTTCTCGCAGAATGGAAACCTATAAAACAGGCTTTTGAGCATCGTCCTTTCAATCCAGATAGTGCCGAATATAAGCAATTTATAGCACAAGCAAAGGCGAAAGCAAGGGAACTTTCGTTAAAATATAATGGACTTAACATAGAAACGTTATGAATATTGAAGACGTTTTAGAACATCTTGTCAAGCATGGCGTAAAGCCTACTGCCAACAGAATATTGATTGCCAATGCCATATCGGAGCATTATAGTCCTATCTCAATGAAAGAATTGGAAACAAAGCTCCAAACAATTGACAAATCAAGTATCTTTCGCACATTAATTCTCTTTCGTGAACACCATATTGTTCACCAAATGGAAGACGGAAACGGTATTGTGCGCTACGAAATTTGCAGGAGTAACGATGCAGAAATCGACAGTGATATGCACGCACACTTCTATTGTCAATGCTGCCACAACACCGTTTGTTTGCCCGAAATGGCAATCCCTGAAATCAATTTGCCCGACGGCTATCAACTGAAAAACGTAAATTTCATGTTGAAAGGGATTTGTCCAACGTGCGCAGAGAAGATGAAACGCTAAGTATAAAAAAGGTAAAAACAACACCAAATATAGGCTGTTTCTGTCATTTTCTGTAACTTTGCAAATCAATAAGTCTATAAAAAGATTAAAAAAATGAACTATTCCATAGATAAAATCGCCGAAAATATCAATGCAAAACGGTTGGGTGATGCCGAAGCACAGATTAGTTTTATTCTCACAGATAGTCGTTCGCTCTGTTTTCCAGAGGAAACGCTCTTCTTTGCGTTACGCTCTGAACGCAACGATGGACACCATTATATAGACGAACTCTATCATCGTGGGGTGAGAAACTTTGTGGTTGAGCAACTGCCCGATGCGTTTTCTTCCATTTATAAACAAGCTAACTTTTTGCAAGTGGACAATTCTTTGCTTGCACTTCAGCAACTAACCACTTGGCATCGCAGTGCTTTTACGATTCCAATCGTTGGTATTACAGGCTCAAATGGTAAGACTATGGTGAAAGAATGGCTCTCGCAACTGCTTTCTTTCGACCATAATGTAACACGTTCGCCTAAGAGCTACAACTCACAAATAGGTGTTCCATTGTCGGTTTGGCTACTGAATGAGAGTTCAGAGATTGGAATTATTGAGGCAGGTATTAGCAAACGTGGCGAAATGGAAGCCTTGCAAAAAATCATTCAGCCCACTATTGGTGTATTGACAAGCCTTGGTGCAGCCCACCAAGAAAACTTTTCGTCAATAGAAGAAAAATGTAAGGAGAAACTTTTGCTGTTCAAAGATACGCAAGCGTTGGTCTATCAGATGGACGATGCGATTGCTGCAAAGTGCATAGAGGACTTTTCGTATGACGGAACCTTGTTGGGTTGGTCGGAAAAGAATAAAGATGTTGCGCTTTTTGTAGAGAAAATCAGCAAAGATACCACTACTTCAACCATAGAATATTGTTGGCAAACGGCGACAAAAGGGAAGTTTACATTGCCTTTTATCGATGATGCTAGCATTCAAAATTGTATTACTTGTGCTGCCATTTCTCTATATTTGGGCATGAAACCCGAAACTTTGGCAGAGCGAATGCCAATGCTTGAACCTGTAGCTATGCGCCTTGAGGTGAAAGAAGGACAGCATGGTTGCACGCTAATCAATGACTCTTACAACTCAGATATTAATTCTTTAGACATCGCACTCGACTTTATGAACCGTCGTCCCGACCAACAAAAGCGAGCGAGAACACTTATTTTAAGCGATATTTTGCAGAGTGGTCAGACTGAAAAGCAACTATATTGCGATGTGGCAGAGTTGGTTCAAAAGCGTGGAATAAAGAAGTTTATTGGAATTGGTAGTGCTTTGATGCGCCAACAAGAGGCTTTTGATGGTGTCGAAGAACGATATTTCTTTGAAAATGTAGCCGATTTTATCAATAGTAAGGTATTTAATAGCTTGGCTGATGAAGTTATTTTATTGAAAGGCGCACGCTCTTTTGGCTTCGACCAACTCACAGAATTGTTGGTAAAGAAGGTGCATGAAACGGTTTTAGAGGTCAATTTGAATGCTGTTGTCGATAATTTGAATTGGTATCGCAGTTTTTTAAAACCTGAAACTAAACTCGTTTGCATGATAAAAGCTGATGCGTACGGGGCTGGAGCTGTGGAAATTGCAAAGACTTTGGAGGAACATCGTGTTGATTATTTGGCTGTTGCCGTTGCCGATGAAGGAGCAACGTTGCGCCGTAATGGTATCAAAAGCAACATTATGATTATGAATCCAGAGATGAGTTCGTTTAAAACGTTGTTTGATTACGAACTTGAACCAGAGATTTATAGTTTCCGTTTGCTTGATGCACTGATAAAAGCAGCCGAAAAAGAAGGCATAACAGGTTATCCTGTGCATATAAAATTTGACACAGGCATGCACCGTTTGGGCTTTAATCCGCGCACTGATATTGCCCAACTCATTGAAAAGTTACGCCATCAAAATGCTTTAATTCCACGTTCGGTATTCTCTCATTTTGTAGGGTCGGATAATAACGACTTTGATTCGTTCTCTGCTGAACAATTTAAGCTATTCGATGAAGGCAGCAAACAATTACAATCGGCATTCAGTCATCGCATTTTGCGCCATATAGACAACTCTGCTGGTATCGAACATTTCCCTGAACGTCAGTTAGATATGTGCCGTTTAGGACTTGGGCTTTATGGTATTAACCCTCGCAATAATGAAATTATCAACAACGTTTCTACGCTAAAGACTACGATTTTGCAGATGCGCAATGTTCCAAAAGGCGAAACGGTGGCTATTCGCGCCGTGGTGTCATTGAAAAAGATAGCGTGATTGCGGCTATTCCTATTGGTTATGCCGATGGACTTAACCGAAAGTTGGGCAATCGGAATTGTTATTGTTTGGTAAATGGGCAGAAAGCCGATTATGTAGGTAATATTTGCATGGATGTAGCCTTGATAGATGTAACGGGAATAGACTGTAAAGAAGGCGATAGCGTGGAGATTTTTGGTGATAATCTGCCTGTTACCATACTTAGTAATGTGCTGGAAACGATTCCGTATGAGGTACTTACAACCGTTAGTAATCGAGTAAAAAGAGTTTATTTCCAAGATTAAAATTATTGGGACGAATGGGTTTAATGCTTGGAATCAAGATTAAAAGTAGTAAAGATGAGTGTTGTTTATTTTCTTTTGGGTATCATAATAGGGGGTATTCTTGTTTATTTTTGGTCAAAAAATCAGACCTCTGCTGTTTCACAGAAGCTATCTTCCGACCTCGCAGTGGCAAAAAGTCAGTTGGAAATGGCTCGAAAAAATACGGAAGAACGTGTACTTGCTGAGCAAGAATATTCTAAAAAAATGCTCGAAGAACTGCGTAAAGACATGGAAACCAATAAGAAACTCATGCAAGAAGAGATGCGCACGATGATAGCCAAGATGCTTGATGATAGTAAAACCCAATTGAACGATGCTGATAAGGAAAGGTTAGACACTTTATTGAAGCCATTGCACGAGCGCATAGAGGCTTTTAATCAAAGCGTTACAGCGGCAGCAAAGGAGGGAAGTAGCAATAAAACAGAAATCAAAACCACCTTTGCAGAAACGATTAAGTTGTTGCAAGAGGTTCAAAACCAAACCGTAAAAACGATAAGAGAGGATAACGAGCGTGCCATTAAGGCATTGAACGAACAAACAGAACGTATCGGAAACGATGCAACATCGCTCACACAAGCCTTAAAAGGTAACTCCAAGATGCAGGGCGATTGGGGAGAAATGATTTTAGAAACTACGCTTGAAAGCTGCGGACTCGTCAAAAATGAACAATTTTTCTTGCAGAAAAGTTTTCAAGATACTAAGGGTAATACTTTCAGACCTGATGCTGTGATTGATTTACCTGGTGGCGAACATGCTGTAATTGATGCCAAAGTGTCGCTGATAGCCTATCATTCGGCAGTGAATGCGACCGACTCTGATGAACAAAAACGTTTTTTACAAGAACATTCTAAGTCCATTCGCAAGCATGTAGATGAACTTTCGGCTAAGCATTACGAGAAAATTGTTCCTAAATGTATCGGTTATGTGCTGATGTTTGTGCCTTACGAAAGTGGCTATTCGGCTGCCATAAAAGCGGATAAAGATATTTTGCAGTATGCTTATGCCAAAAAAGTGATTATGTTAAGCCCAAGTAATTTGTTAATGGCACTGCAATTGACCACCACCATGTGGCAAAACTATCGTGTAAACAAGAATGTTGAAGAAATAAGGAACATAGCCAACGGCTTATATGAGAAGTTTGCAACCTTTTGTGAGCAATTTATTGAAATAGGAAAGCGCATTGAAAAGTTGCAAAGTGAATACAATAAGGCTAATAATCAGTTGCAAGAAGGGAAAGGAAATATGGTTCGTAGGTTCGAACAAATGAAAGAATTAGGTTTAAATCCTAAGAAACAAATCCCTGAACCTATGACAGAAATATTAGAAAAATAAATAAACAAGGAATTTTCATTACAGAAAGGCTTGTTTATTTCCCTAAAAATCAATAAGTTTGTAGGCAGAAAAAATAATCAAACAATAATAATAAACGATGAGAAGATACATTACGTTAGCTTTGTTGCTGCTTACTCTCCATGTAAGCGCACAACAAAAGGACGAACAGAATGATGCTGCGTTCCGCTTTACAACCCTTAAAGCAAATCCAATTACCCCTGTAAAGAATCAATACAAGAGTGGAACTTGCTGGTGTTATGCCACTTTGGGTTATTTTGAAAGCGAGATTTTGCGTGCGACAGGTAAGACTTACGACCTTAGCGAGATGTTTGTTGCCAACAAAAACTACCTTGATGAGGCTATTTTCCACACCCGTATGCATGGTGAAAGTCGCTTTTCTGAAGGTGGAAGTTGCGACGATGCGTTGGAAATGATTAAGGCTCATGGTGTTTGTCCAGAGAGTGTTATGGCAAAACCTGGTTCAATGGTAGGCGATACTTTGGCTAACTTTACTGAATTTTTCCCTTTATTGGAAAAATATGTGTCTATGATAGCCGATGGCGACCACACAGAATTGAGTCCAGCATGGACAAATGGTGTGCAAAGTGTCATTGATACTTATATGGGGAAATGCCCCGAAACGTTTGTTTACGAGGGTAAAAAATATACACCTCAATCGTTTGCTGCTACCTTAGGTTTGAATTGGGACGACTATGTTTCTGTTACAAGTTTCACACACCACCCATTTTATAAACCATTTGCCATTGAAGCACCTTACAAATGGCGTTGGAGTTTGAGCTACAATGTTCCGATGGACGAAATGATGCAGGTGATTGACAAGGCGCTCGATGCTGGTTACACCGTTGCATGGGGTGGCGATGTCAGTGAAGACGGCTTCACTCGCAATGGCTTAGCACTGAATATTGACAACCAAAAGATGCAGAATTTGGGTGGTACAGATGCTGCTCGTTGGTTGAAACTATCTAAAAATCAGCGTGCTGAACGTATAGAAACGCTTGGCGTAAATACGCCTGAAGTAAAGGCAACGCAAGAACGCCGCCAAAAACGCTTTGACAATTGGCGCATGACCTACGACCATGTAATGCTCATTTATGGTAAAGCGAAAGACCAAACAGGTCGTGAATTCTACTTGGTTAAGAACTCTTGGGGAACCAACAACCAATATAAAGGCACATGGTATATGTCAAAGGATTACATTGCAGAGAATACAATTTACGTTTTCCTCAACAAGAATGCCATTGCAAAGGATATTGCAAAGAAAATAAAACTCCAATAATGAAGTGAAATAGGTGGAAAAATAGACCAAATAGCGACTTTGTTTTGTTAAAATAATTCGTAAAAAAGTTGTAATTTTACTATTTCATGACCCAAAATAGCCTCTTTTCTTGAAAAAAAGAGGCTATTTTGCGTTGCAAAACAATCGGTTTTAAATGTTAAAATAAATAGGCTTGTAACTCGTTTGTAACCAGTTGGTTATACGAATTTGTTGTTTTGTGAAAAATTTCAACAAAAATATTGTGGAATTTTAGAACAATTGTCCTGCTTTATCACTTCAAAAAACCTTGTTGTTTTAAGGCTTCCAACAATCCAACCGATATGGCTTCGTTGTCAGACTTTTTGTAACGAATATCGGTAAATATTTGTGCCAACGTTTCTGTTTTGTTGATTTCCACAAAATGCAGGTTTTCTTCCAGCGATTCTTTCTCCTTATAATATCGGTCAATGCTTTCTGGGGTATAATCGTTGTAGGTTTCTTCGTGCAAAATGCTCTCAATCGGCAATCGGTCAGACACCTTTGGCGATTCGTCAGGGTAACCCACAGTGAGCGTAGCTACTGGCATGACCAATTTAGGTAACTTTAAAATGTCTATAATCTGCTTTGAATTGTAGATGGTTGTTCCAAGGAAACATGTGCCAAGTCCCTCTTCTTCAGCAAGATTGGTGAATGTTTGGCAATACAGCAAAGTGTCGGTAGCCGCATTTAGGAACGAAAGAAAGTTGCCGTAACCAGGGTTTCCTTTTCTGTTCTCAGCCCAAATGGTCGTACGACGGAAGTCGGCACAAAAGGTTAAAACTACTGCTGCGTTTTCAACCATAGGTTGTCCGAAGTGAGCAGGTGCTAATTTGCGTTTCATTTCTTGGTCGCGTGTTGCCACAACCGAGTATAATTGCAAGTTGCCCATCGTTGGCGTATGTTCAGCACGAGCCAACAATTCTCTTAAAAGTGTATTGGAAAGTTCTCTATTTGAATACTTCCTGATAGTAGTTCTGTTTTCTATTGTTTTCATTTTTGAAAATTTTACGCTACAAAGTTATTAAAAAGTTTTCTTTTTTGGAAAACAATTTGTATCTTCGCAAACACATTTTTACTAAACAAGTCAATGAAGGAAAGTAGAACTTACACGTTTGACGAGGCGTTTGAAGCTCTTTGCGATATTTTAATGGCGACGAGTTGGCCGCACGAGTATGGGTAAATAAGTATGCGATGAAAGATAGTTTTGGTAAGATTTATGAAAAATCGCCAGAAGATATGCATTGGCGCATTGCCAACGAAGTCGCTCGCATCGAAAAGAAATATAAAAATCCAATCAGTGCGCAAGAAGTGTTCGACCTTCTTGACCACTTCCGTTATATCATACCCGCAGGTAGTCCGATGACAGGTATCGGAAATAATCACCAAATCGCCTCATTATCCAATTGTTTTGTTATAGGTTTAGACGGTGATGCCGATTCTTATGGTGCTATTTTGCGCATTGACGAAGAGCAAGTACAGTTGATGAAACGCCGTGGAGGAGTAGGGCATGACCTTAGTCATATACGTCCTAAAGGCTCGCCTGTGAACAATTCTGCTTTGACTTCAACAGGACTTGTGCCATTTATGGAACGCTATTCTAATAGCACGCGTGAGGTTGCACAAGACGGACGCCGTGGCGCATTGATGCTTTCGGTAAGCATCAAACACCCCGATTCAGAGGCTTTTATCGATGCCAAAATGGAAGAAGGCAAGGTTACGGGTGCAAATGTGTCAGTAAAAATAACCGATAGTTTCATGGAAGCAGCTGTAAACGATAAAGAATTTGTACAACAATTTCCTATTGATTCGGCTCACCCGACTTTCAAAAAAGAAATTTCGGCAAAGAAACTTTGGGATAAAATAGTTCATAATGCTTGGAAAAGTGCTGAACCAGGTATTCTCTTTTGGGACACTATTACAAGAGAAAGTTTGCCAGATTGCTATGCCGATTTAGGTTTCCGCACCATTTCTACCAACCCTTGTGGCGAAATTCCTTTGTGTCCGTATGATAGTTGCAGATTGTTGTCTATCAATCTTTATTCGTATGTGAAGCACCCATTTACAAAAGAAGCTACTTTCGACTTTGATTTGTTTAAGAAGCACGTTCAGTTGGCGCAACGAATCATGGACGATATTGTAGACCTTGAAATGGAAAAGATAGACCTCATTATGGAAAAGGTAAAAGACGACCCACAAAATGATGAGGTGAAATTAGCTGAATACCATCTTTGGGAGAAAATAAAAGATAAAAGTGGAAAGGGACGTCGTACAGGTGTGGGCATAACTGCCGAAGGCGATATGATAGCAGCTATGGGATTACGCTATGGAACCGAAGAAGCAACAGCGTTTTCGGTAGAAGTACATAAGACATTGGCACTCTGTGCTTATCGTTCATCGGTAACAATGGCACAAGAGCGTGGCGCATTCTCTATTTTTGATGCCAAGCGTGAAGCTGAAAATCCATTCCTTTTGCGCATTAAAGAGGCTGAACCTGCATTGTATGATGACATGATAAAATACGGACGTCGCAACATTGCTTGTTTAACCATTGCACCAACAGGAACAACATCGCTCATGACGCAAACCACATCAGGCATTGAACCAGTCTTTATGCCTGTATATACTCGCCGTAGAAAGGTAAATCCGAACGACACAGGTGTGCATATTGATTTTGTAGATGAAGTGGGTGATTCGTTCGAAGAATACATTGTTTACCATAAAAAGTTCATCGAATGGATGAAGGTAAACGGTTTAGATACCGAAAAGAAATACACGCAAGAAGAAATAAACGAACTTGTTAAACGTTCACCTTATTATAAAGCGACTGCAAACGATGTAGATTGGTTGATGAAAGTGAAAATGCAAGGTGCTATTCAAAAGTGGGTTGACCATTCAATCTCGGTAACGGTAAATCTTCCCAACAATGTTGATGAGGTATTGGTCAATAAACTTTATGTTGAAGCATGGCGTTCAGGTTGTAAAGGTTGTACCATTTATCGTGATGGTTCTCGTTCTGGTGTAATGATTTCAGTATCAAAGAAAGACAAAAAAGAAGCCTTAGAGAACGAGCAAACTACCGAAAAAGACTTGACATCAGCCGAAGAAACACACGAACACATTTGTATGCCGCCGCGTGTTGTTGAAATTCGTCCACAAGTGTTAGACTGTGATGTGGTGCGTTTCCAAAATAATAAAGATAAATGGGTTGCATTTGTGGGACTTTTAGATGGTCAGCCTTATGAAATCTTTACGGGTTTGCAAGATGACGATGAAGGCATTGTGTTGCCAAAGAGTGTTACAAAAGGTAAAATTATTAAGCAAACCAATCCAGACGGGACACATCGTTACGATTTCCAATTTGAAAATAAACGTGGCTACAAAACTACTGTGGAAGGACTTTCAGAGAAGTTTAACCCTGAATATTGGAATTATGCTAAACTGATTTCAGGCGTATTACGTTATCGCATGCCAATAGATCACGTCATTCACCTTGTTAGTTCATTGCAATTGAAAAGTGAAAGCATCAATACCTGGAAAGTTGGTGTGGAACGTGCATTGAAAAAATATGTAACCGATGGAACGAAAGCGTCAGGACAGACATGCCCTGTATGCGGACAAGAAACATTGGTTTACCAAGAAGGCTGTTTGATTTGTACAAATTGTGGCGCATCACGTTGTGGATAAATAAAAAGTTGATAAAAATATGCAGCTTGAATCCAGTTATATTTACATAAAAGGCATAAAACTTCATGCCTTTATCGGTGTGAGCGAGTTAGAACGTAAGGTTGGCAATGATTATGTTGTCAATCTTCGTTTGCGCTATAACATTGAAAAGGCTATGCTTTCAGACGATGTGGCGGACACTTTGAATTATGCTGAAGTGTACGAAGTTTTTAAAAAAGTAATGCTTACACCGGTAAAACTTTTAGAACATGCAGCGCATAATATTGAAGTAGAATTAGGAAAACAATTCCCCCAAATCGAAGAAATACATTTGCAGCTAACCAAATTAAATCCACCTATGGGTGCAGATTGTTATGGTGCAGGTGTAGAATTACATGTAATTAACGAAAAATCACACCCTAACTTTAGGTTTTCGAACGAAAATGCTTAACTTTGCGTGTGATAACAAGATTATGAGTAGGAGAATTTCTATAGTTCTTATATTGTTTTGCCTTTTTACACTTACTTCGGTGAGTGCAAAAGATATTTTTACGCTCGTTATTGATGCAGGACATGGAGGAAAAGATGCGGGCGCATTAGGGGCTTTTTCAAAAGAAAAAGACATCAATTTGAATGTTGCACTTGCTTTCGGAAAATATGTTGAACAGAATTTAAGTGACGTAAAAGTCGTTTATACGCGTACTACTGATATTTTTATTCCATTAAACAGAAGAGCGCAAATTGCCAATAAGGCAAAAGCAAACTTATTTATTTCGATTCATACGAACTCTGTTCCACCAACGAAAACCCCACCACAAGGTTTCCAAGTTTACACTTTGGGTATGCACCGTGCCAAGGATAATCTTGATGTAGCGATGCGTGAAAATAGCGTAATCTCATTAGAAAAAGGCTATGAACGTACATACGAAGGGTTCGACCCTAAGTCATCGGAAAGCTATATCATGTTTGAAATCATGCAATCGGCAAACATGGAGAAGAGCGTAGAGTTGGCTCGACTTATTCAGTCGTACGTTTGTAAAAAGGCAAATCGCAGCGATAAAGGAGTGCATCAAGCAGGTTTCCTTGTATTGCGCGAAACATCTATGCCAAGTTGTTTGATAGAATTAGGCTTCATTACGCACCAAGAAGAAGAACGATTTCTTAATTCGGCAGAGGGAATAGACCTCATGGCACGAGGCATATACGAGGCTTTTGTGGAATATAAAAATAGGTATCATGGTCAAATCCAAATACCATACCGCCCTCAAAACGATAATAAATTGTCAGTTGTCAATGTTTTACCAAACATTGCTGGGGTTAAAAATAAAGTCGTTGAGAAACCCGTTAAAGCCAAAGATATAAAGGTAAAACCGCAAACGCAAGTGCAATCGCCAAAAAAGCAACCTACAAAAACGGTTACAAAGAAGCCCGTTGTGGTTGAGAAGGAAATTGTTAAGAAAAAAATAGTAGACTCCAAGAAAGAATCTCTCATATTTAAGGTTCAGGTGTTTGCTATCAATCATCAATTAACTTCAGGTAGTTCGCAATTTAAAGGTCATACGGATATAACTTATTTCGTAGAAGGTCGTTGGTATAAATACACTATCGGGAATAGTACAGATTACAATGAAATAAATCGTTTGTTGAAGAAAGTAAAAGCCGATTTCCCAGAAGCATTCATCGTTGCATTTAAGAATGGAAAGCGCATTGATACAAGCGAAGCCATTAAAGAATTTTTACAAAACAAAAAGAAAAAGTAAATAGATAGTATGAAGAAGTCTATAACCCCTGAAATAAAAATAGCATTGGTTGCCATTTTAGGAATCATTATCCTATTTTTTGGAATGAAATTTTTGAAAGGAATCAACCTTTTCTCTTCTGATATGCATTATACCATGCAGTTTGATAAGGTTGATGGACTCACACCAACCACTCCTATTTATTCTAATGGATTTAAAGTTGGGTCTGTAAAAGATATTGTTTACAATTACGATGACCCTTCGAAAGCAATTAAAGTTGATGTGAATATTGACAAGAATATGCAAATTCCTGTTGGCTCAACGGCTGAAATTGTAAGCGACTTTATTGGTAACGTGAAAATAAATCTGATATTAGGTGCTGGAAATAAGTATCTTGCAGAAGGTGATGTAATTACAGGTGGTGTGAGTGGAGGCGTATTTGGAAATGTCAAAGAGATGGTTCCAGACATTCATCGCTTGATTCCAAAGATGGATAGTATCCTTACAAGTGTCAATGCAATCGTGTCTGACCCAGCTATGAAGCATACTTTGCACAATGCGGATAAGATTAGCACCGATTTAACAACTTCGAGCCAGCAGTTAAACTTATTGTTGACGCAGCTCAATGGCACTCTTCCTACAATGACTACAAAGGCTAACGGATTATTGACCAATGCAAATCTTATGATACTTGATGCTAAAGCGGGAGTTGCTGATGCAAGAAATACAATGAAAGGAGCTAATGTTTTTGTGAATAATCTGAATACTAAGGTAAACGAATTAGACGTGAAAACAACTATTGCCAAGCTAAATGCAGCGTTGGATAATGTAAATCAATTGACAGCAGCATTAAATAGCAAAAAAGGTTCTTTGGGTCTTTTAGTGAACGACCCTGCACTTTATAATAATCTCAATAGCACGTTGCGCAACGTTGATAGTTTGGTTGTGAACCTAAAAGCACACCCAAAACGTTACGTTCACTTCTCTATTTTCGGGAGAAAAGATAAGTAAAAGAATATCTAAAGCAGCAATTAGCTCATATAAAATAGTTGATTATTGCTTGAAACAATAGAAATGACGAATTGATGGAAACTATTTATTTCGTCATTTCTATTTTTTATTGGTAAAATGCTGCAAAATCTTAGTTATTTAAATTGAGTCTAAATATTATAATTAAAGTTCCACACTTTAAAAGGAATGGCTAAATAGTTTGAAAATCAATCTTTTAGCAATGTTTTTTTATGTTTCATGTTTTACGACGTATCTTTGATAAATCATTTATAAAGCATTGATTCTTAAATTGTTAGATATACGCAAAAGATACCTAAGTAGGATAAAATCTTAAAGCTGTTATAAGCCTCGTAATTATAGGGTTTTAGCGTTTGGCTATCCTAATTTAGTAAATCAAATAATTCTTTCTTTGCTAATTTTTTAGTATCTTTGCATTAACCTTTTATAAAGGACACGAATTGATTTTACGGAGAAAGATTTTTTAGATATATTTTATAAGCATGAATGTTCAACTTAATGCTCAATGGAAGCAGTGTCTTCAACTTATTAAAGATAATGTGACAGAGCAGCAGTTCGCCACATGGTTTGAGCCTATATTATTCGAAATGTTTGATAAGGACACCCATACTATTTTGGTACAGGTGCCAAGTTTGTTCATTTACGAATATTTAGAGGAGAATTATGTCGATTTGTTGAACAAAGTGATTACGCGTGTATTTGGAAAAGGAATTCGATTAAATTACAGAGTTGTAACAGATAAGGCACATAATCTTACTCAAGATTTGCAATCTGAGAATGTAGAGCATGTTGAAACAAAGTTGCCTACTAATCGAGGAAACCAAAGTCCGACACCATTAGATATTGCTCCACAAGAAATTGATTCACAATTAGACCTCCATAAGTCTTTTTCAAATTATATTGAAGGCGATAGCAATAAGTTACCTCGTTCTATTGGCTTGTCAATTGCTGAACACCCCAATACCACACAGTTCAATCCAATGTTCATTTATGGACCTTCTGGTTGTGGTAAAACGCACCTTATAAACGCAATAGGCTTGAAAATAAAGCAGCTTTATCCACAAAAGCGTGTGCTTTATATATCGGCTCGTTTGTTCCAAGTGCAATATACCAATTCTGTATTGAACAATACAACGAACGATTTTATTGGCTTTTATCAAACCATTGACGTGTTAATTGTCGATGATATTCAAGAATGGATTACTTCAATAAAAACTCAAGATACGTTCTTCCATATTTTTAACCACCTGTTTATGAATGGTAAACGCATTGTTTTAGCTTGCGATAGACCACCTGTTGAGTTGAAAGGAATGAACGATAGATTGCTTACGCGTTTTTCTTGTGGCTTAATAGCTGAACTTGAAAAGCCAAACATCCAACTTTGCATTGATATTTTAAATAGTAAAATCAAGCGCGATGGTTTGAATATTCCTGACGAAGTGGTACAATTTATTGCTCAAACTGCGAATGGAAGTGTAAGAGATTTGCAAGGTATTATTAATTCTTTGTTGGCTTATAGCGTAGTTTACAATAGCAATGTAGATATGCGATTGGCTGAAAGAGTTATCAAGCGTGCTGTGAAGATTGACGATGAGCCTTTGACTATCGATGAAATTCTTGATAAGGTTTGCGCCCATTTCAATGTAACGACCAATGCTGTAAACTCTCGTTCACGCAAACAAGACATTGTTTTGGCTCGTCAAGTGAGTATGTATTTGGCTCAGAAATTCACAAAGATGCCTGCTAAGCGTATTGGTAAGTTGGTAGGTGGTCGCGACCATAGCACTGTGTTGCATAGTTGTTCGCAAATAGAAAAGCGTTTGGAAGTAGATAAGGGCTTCAATGCAGAACTTTCCAGCATTGAAAACTCTTTTAAATTAAAGGGATAAGTATCTTTTGAGAAGATAGACAATATAAAAATAACCATTAGAGCAGTTGGCTTTAATGGCTATTTTTTTATTTTGACATTGCAAATTTTATTCTTTTGGTTGGTGAGTTTGGTAAACCAAGTAGGTGGAATCGGAATAAATGGTGAACGAGTAGCCTGTGGCTTCGTTTAAAGTACCTTGCCAAAATTCTTTGAAAGGATAAAGGTTCCATTTTAATCCTTGACTTTCGATGTGTTTACAATAGCTTTGGAAGACGCTCACTTGTTGCCTTGGAAAGCTTTCAAAGGTAGTCTTTCCGTGCGAGGGTGTAAACCAACCATAATCGGTAAGCATGGTTGGATTGATTTTGAAATGCTTGTAATAATGTAGCAACAGCGCAATGTTGCCCAAAGTATGGTCTTCTCGCTTGCCCGTCGCACCAAGATAGCAGAATGAAGCACCGTCAGTTAAATTGAAATGTTGTAAGACATATTTTGTAGCTTTGGTCAAATCGTTGTCTTCTTGTTCCGCTATGGTGTGGAAAATATGCTGATATTTCTCCTTTGTCGTTTGGGAAATAGAATCACCATCACCCACGATTATCTCTGGTTCTATTTCCATTTCCAATAAATCTTCCACAGCTCCGTCGCATGCTATCAAATGTTTTGCATGGCGGAGAATGCGCATTGCCGTTACACTTGTAGGAAAATCGCCTGCGGCAAGTATAACAACATCATATTCAAAGTTTAATGTTTTCATCATTTTCTTTCATCATTTTCTTCCACTTATAGAATCCTGCAACAGCTATGATAGCATAAAGTGCGTAAAGCCCAGCTGTAAATGGAATGTTTTTGTAAATGTAAAGAGCCGACAATTCAATATCGGCTACTACCCAAATCCACCATTGTTCGATGTATTTCTTTGCTAAAGCCCAAAGTCCAACAATGCTGAGTGCATTGCCAAAACTATCTAATACAGGGACGTTTGAATTGGTAAAGGTAATTAAAACATAGTAAATTGCGCCCCATAAGAGCAAGAAAACAAATAGAGTAGGTAGTATTTTCTGTTTTGGAAATCGGGTTATTGGAACTTCAATATTTTCTTTTTTCTTTCTTCCAAACTGCCAATAAAGAAAGCCATAGACAGCTGCGAGAATGTAATAAATCTGCATTCCGAAGTCAGCATATAGTTTTGCTTCATAGTAAACAAAAGTGTAAGCTATGGGCATAATAAGTCCTGTGAGCCAAAGCCAAATGCTTGCTTTATATTCTTGGTAGATGTAAACGAGTCCGATGACGGTTCCCACTACATCTAATATTTGGTAAGTATCGGCTTCTTGGAAGTATTGAATGATGTTGTTCATCATTTGCGTTTGTAAAAATAGTAAAACCCTCTTCGCAGCATAACCACGAAGAGGGCTTTTTGTATTAGAATTTCAGCGTAATATTACCCATCATTGTGAATCCAGCCATTGGCATGAATCCTATTTGATAGTAACGCTTCTCGTTCGTATATTTGTATTTTTCGCTTACTGCACTATAAACCCAACCGCTTGCAGCATAGTGGTTGTTGAAAATGTTGTTGAAATCTAATCCCAATACAACACCTTTCAACCATGAAACCTTCTTACTTAGATTCAAATTGTAAGTAAGATTAATATTGGTTTGCGAGAAAGCTGGCAGCGAACGGTCTTTATTCTCTGAATTATCCAAATATTGGCGGCTCACATAATTGGTATGCCAAACAAGTTGTGCGCCTTGATAATGGAAGTTCATAAATCCATTTAAGATAGCCGAAGGCGAGTAGGCGAGGGTAGAGTTGTCGTAATGCACCTTTAAAGGTTGCTTTTTGTTGTCCCAATTGTCTACGTACTCATCGAAATTCTTGATTTTATTGATGCTCAATGCTGCGTTACCTTCGAGTGTAAACCATGATGTTGCGTCCCAACCAGCGGTAAGTTCTGCTCCCATACGGTAAGATTTATCAATGTTTGTGGTAAGCTTTTCGCCAATATCGCTCTTTTCTCCCGTTTGAACAAACTGGTCTTTATAGCCCATATAGTAAAGGTTAGCCCCTATGCGCCAATCATTTGCAGCATATTGGTAGCCCAATTCAAGGTCGAGCAAGTGTTCGGCGTTTGGTGCAGGATACTTTCCGTTGTCGGTAAAGTTGTTGCGTTCTGGTTCACGACTTGCGTATGCAAGCGACAAATAAGCCTTATGTCCGCCGTTATGGTAACTAATACCTGCCTTTGGATTCACAAAATTGTAATTTTTTGCTATGTTTAATATTTGATTAGCGTATGTTCCGTCAGCTTGCTCATAGAAACGGTCGTTCTTTCCTGTTGCTTCGTAATATACATGGCGGTATTGCAAATCGGTAAACAAATCCCAATTTTCATTCAAATAGTAGGTTGCTTTAGCATAAGCACTATAATCGTCCTTCTTTCCGTCCGAGTCATAATACTTCAATTCGCCAAATTTTTGTGTCTGTCCCTTATCGGCAATGTAGGTAAGATAGCCGAAATGACCACCCATAAATTTCTGTAAATTGAGTCCACCGAGAATGTTCCAACGTTCGTTTCTATAATTTACGTTGTAGACAATGCCTGCTGTGTGCTGTGTAAGTCCCTTCTTTCTAACGAAATCGCCATACTTAATCTTCTTTCCATTCTTATCGGTTGCCACCAAACCGAATTTAGCAAACTTGTTGTTTGGGCGAAATTCACGATAGTAACCATGTCCGTAGGTGTAGTGAAGAACTATATTGTGCGACCACGCAGCGTTTGGTTTGAATGTTGCCGAAAGTATGTTATGGTTCTGATAAAAGTTATCGGTTGTCTTGTCCCAATAACTTCCGTCGTCCATTTTGTATCGGTAGGTTTGATATTTTCCGTTCTTATCGGTTGGGAAAGCGTATTTATCGTAGTCGAAAACCAGACCTTCGTAAAGCGGATTAAATCTGCCTAAACCACGCTCGTACAAGTCTTTATAGGTTTTTATGTCGCCTCCCATGAGTGAACCATCATCGTTTCCAGCCACAACACCATTCCATGCTTGTCCAGTCTTTTCAAAGTTGCCAATGTTTTTGTATTTTATTTGGAATTTATCGGCAATATAAGTCAAACCACCATAGTAAGAACCCGACCTGCCAGCTGTGCCATGGAGGAATCCGTCAGTAGCTGTTTCGTGGTAAGCACCATCAAAAATGAAATGATTGGCAAACAATCCCGTTGAGAATTTTACGCCTGTGTTGTAAGTTTTGTATGTTCCGAACGAGCCACTCAACTCTACTGAAGGTTTGAAATTAGGAGTTTGAGTTGCCAAAGATATAGAACCACCGAAAGCACCGTCGCCATTGGTTGATGTTCCTATACCTCGTTGAATTTGAACGCTACCCATAAGCGCACCATACGAGTTCATGTTTGCCCAAAAAACAGTTTGGTCTTCAGGCGAATTGAGCGATACTCCGTCGAGTGTAATATTGATTCGACTGCCTGCTGCACCACGAATGCGCATTGCAGCAGTACCCGTTCCGAGACCATTTTCGCCCCAAGCAAATATGCCTGGTGTGTGTGCAAAGAGGAAAGGTAACTCCCGTCCACTTTTTGAAAAACGGTCTAATTCTGTTTTTTTAATGTTAGTCACTGCAAATGGAGCGTTTTTCTGCGCTCTAACGCCTGAAACAACAACCTCTTGTAGTTCTCGACTTGCCAATGTATCTACCGTTTGTGCGTGCGCACCTGCCGTAGAAACCATTGTTGCAAGCAATAATAGTTTTTTCATTTTAAATATTTTGATAAAAAAGTAGTAAAAGGGGAATCCCTACGACGGCATTATCCGTATCAGGTTTATGGGTCTATTCTCAGCAAGTTCAAACGAACAAGCACCCCTTAGTTATCATTTTGAAAACCAATGCAAAAGTACAACATTTAAGCCAAATAGCCAAGAAATGTAGGGCATTTTAAAAATGGAATTTATAAGTGTTTGATAATAATTTTTTGTATATGTTAGTAGTTTTTTTAAGCAGCCTCTGTTTATATCAATTATTTATTGTAATTTTGCAGCCGAATGGAGCGATAACTTGTTTGTTGTGAAATTTATTTTTAGTTAAAATATTAGCGTTTGCTATTTATTCTATACGTTCCTGAAACTTGCCGGTAGATAGAACGAACCCCAGAATAAATAAGTGAGCGTCTACGATAGCGTGGGCGTGTTTGCTTATCTGGGGTTATAGGTTTCCGGCAAGTACCTAAGGAACGTGGATAAGTTCAACGTCCACGTTTCTTTGTACTTGTTTTGAAACCTATTTTTATTGAATATAGTGGCTCGCATAAATTGTATTCAAATTATGTCAAAAGAAACGAGTCTGATGCTCAAAGGTGTAGCTATCCTTATGATGATTTTTCTTCATCTTTTTGCAAAACCTGATATTGTGAATAACTGTCACCCATTATTGTTTATTGGTGGTAAACCTTTGGTTACACTCTTAACTCATAGTTGCCTTCCTGTTGGATTCTTTCTGTTACTTAGCGGATATGGATTTCATTACCTTTATGTCTCTGGACGTGATATAGGACCAATATCACAAGTAAAACGACTTCTTAAATTGTACATTGCATATTGGTTTATTTTGCTTATTTTCGTAAGTATAGGTTCTTATGTGAATCCTGAAATATATCCTGGAAACTTGCAAAATATTATAGGAAATGTAGTAAGTTGGGAAAACTCTTATAATTTAGAACATTGGTTTTTGTTCTTTTATGCTCTATTGAGTTTAACATCTTTATATCTTTTTAAAATAGTTGATAAGTTAGGAAATTTGAAGGCGTTTCTTTTCTTTTGTCCTTTGTATTTTGTAACAGCCTATATAATAAGCCACCATATCGCTCCTGCACATGCACTTCATACTGTATTTGGAAAGGTAATTACTTATTTAGAATTAAGTTTTATTTTTGTTTTAGGCGCTCTGTTTCACCGCATTAATGATAAACGCGGATTGAAAATTAAGTTTTTTGAGGGTAAAAAGTGGTTAGTAGTATGTTTGATTCTATCCTTGGTAACAATAAAATGTTTCATAAGTCCTGGAGCAATTGATTTTATTTTTATATTGGCTTATATTATCTTGTTTTTGCAAATAAATATTAGCAAATTAACATCATCGATTCTTATGTTTTTTGGTAAATATTCAATGATAATGTGGCTAACACATTCGTTTTTTTGTTACTATTTGTTCCAAAAATTTATTTAT